>JBBSLA010000154.1:0-5717 GCA_038255665.1 Lysobacterales bacterium
ACACTTACTACAGTCCCGCCGAAGTGCTCGACTGGGCCTGGCGTTTGCCGTTCCTGATCGGCGGCGTGTTCGGTCTGCTTGCTGTGTGGTTGCGTCGCGACCTGCACGAAACACCGGTGTTCGAAGCGCTGCGTGAGCGTCGCGCGTTGGTCGCCGGGCTTCCGCTGGGTGCAGTTCTGCGTGGCTATCGACGCAACGTGTTCGCGTCGATGCTGCTCACCTTCATGCTGACCGCCGGCATCGTGGTGGTCATCCTGATGACGCCCACCCTGGTCCAGAAGGCGTATGCCATTACCCCCGCGCTGGCGCTGCAGGCGAACAGCCTGGCGACCCTGGCGCTGGTATTCGGTTGCATCGCCTACGGCGTGGCGGCGGATCGTTTCGGGGCGGCGCGCGTGGGCGTGATTGGCGCAATCGTGCTGACCGCAACCACGACCTTGCTCTACCTCACTCTCGCCAATCATCGCGAATACTTCATCGCCGCCTACGCGCTGGCCGGTTTCAGCGTCGGAATCAGTGGCGTGATTCCGACCCTGATGGTGCGTGCGTTCCCGGCAGCGATCCGTTTCAGCGGCATTTCGTTTTCGTACAACGCGGCCTATGCGATATCCGGCGGCATGACGCCGCTGATCGTCACCTGGTGGCTGCGCAGCGAACCGTTTGCAGCAGTTTGGTATGTCGCCATCGCCTGCGCTTGTGGATTGATCGCGTCGCTGCTGATCGTGCCGGCTGCTCAGACTGTGGAAGGCAACACGTAGAACAACACCGCGAAGAAATGCAGCACGCTGCCGCCGAGCACGAACAGATGCCAGATCGCGTGGTTGTACGGCAGCCGATGCCATAGGTAGAACGGCACACCGAGCGTGTAGCTGACCCCGCCGCCGAGCAGTAGCCAAAGTCCCGTGCTCGACAGGCTGGCGAGTAGCGGGCCGACCGCGGCAACACCAACCCAACCCATTCCGACGTACAGCGCGACCAGCCAACCGCGACGTCGGATCTGGCGCAGCTCCAGCACGATGCCGATGGCGGCCAGAGTCCAAACCACGCCGAACAAGCTCCAGCCCCAGGCACCGCGCAGCGCGATCAGCGTAAACGGTGTGTAGGTGCCGGCGATCAGCAGGAAGATGCCGATGTGGTCCAGCATGCGCAGCACGCGTTTCGCCTTCGGGTGCGGGACCGCGTGATAGAGCGTTGATGCCGAATAGAGCATGACGAGGCTTGCGCCATAGATGCAGACGCTGACCAGATTCCACAGGCTGCCGAACGGTGGGCCACGACCGCCAACGCGGCGAGCCCGGCGAGGCTCAAGGCGATACCGAGTCCATGGATCAGGCTGGAGGCGAGCTCTTCGCCCGCGGCGTAGCGCGGCGCGCTGGATTCAATCGACGTCGAGGG
This sequence comes from Lysobacterales bacterium, assembly GCA_038255665.1. Taxonomy (GTDB): domain Bacteria; phylum Pseudomonadota; class Gammaproteobacteria; order Xanthomonadales; family Rhodanobacteraceae; genus Dokdonella. The sequence continues at coordinate 1,396 of JBBSLA010000154.1, forward strand.
CATGGCCACTTCCGGATCGCCCGGATGCGGCGATGCACCATTACACCCTAGTCAAACATCGCGCGCTTGGCTAGACGGGATTGTTCGCCGGCTGTGGAGTCGTCGGATGGTTGCTGCGGGTGACCAGGTAAACAATGCCGGCCAGTAGCAACAGCGGGAACACCAGCGGCAGCAAGAAGAAGCCGAACATCAGCGCCATCGCGCCGAACACCAGCGAAAAAGCGAGGCTGAGCAAGCCGCCGATGACATGGAACAGCAGGCCAATGATCGAGGACATTAGCCAGATCGCGAAGGCGATGGCGCCAATCACCAGCAAGGCCGGCAACAGGGCGAAACCGCCGAACGTGGCGACCACGACGGCGGTCAACAGCAGAACGAGAAACGGACCCATCTTCGACTCCCGGTTGAGAACGCAAGGTCGGCCATGCCGACGTTCATACAGATGCCGCCCTCGATCAAAACGTTTAAGACGCTGCTGTCGATTTCAGCGGTCGCCGCGTAAGCTGCCTGTTCTGGTGGCGATGGGAGCCCGTGATGACAACGCTCGATATGGTGGTTCATCTGCGCCGCTGCGGTGGTGACTCACCTGCTATCGCGATCTCGCTCGCACTGGCGAAGCGCTTGCCGGCGCATTTGCTCGGTCTGTACCTGGTGCCACTCGCGCCGGCCGCGTTTGCGTCGCCTGAAGCGGTGGCGTTGCATGTTGGCGAATCCGACACGCTGTTCCGCGACGCCGAAGCGCAGGCTCCGTGGTGGAACGGGCTGTTGACCGAGCACGGCATCGACGGCGAATTCCAGGTCGCCCAAGGCGACAGTGTTGATGCCTTGTGCCATGCCTCGCGCTGGTGTGATCTGGTTGTCATCGAGCGACCGATATTGAATCCGGACGCGCCGGTCGGCTGGGGCATCGTCTCGCGCACGGTGTTCGATGCGTCGGCACCGGTACTGGTAGTGCCGGACACGACGAAACTGCGCGAAACCGGGACCAATATTTTGGTCGCATGGAATGGCAGTCGCGAGGCCATGCTCGCCATGCGAGGCGCGCTGCCGCTGCTGCGCCGCGCCGAGCGGGTCAGCGTGGTGATGGGTGCGGCGTCGCCGAACCCGCTGGGGTTCAGCTACCTGCCCAAGCTCGACCCGCAAGCATTCCTCGGCCGCCATGGCGTCGACGCCACGTTCCAGCCGATGACGAACGACATGGATTCGGGCGCGGCCTTGCTCGATCACGCGCGCGCGATTGATGCTGACATGATCGTGATGGGAGCCTGGGGCAATTCGCGAATCACCGAACTGGTGCTGGGCGGCGCAACCCGCCACCTGTTCCAGCACAGCGACATTCCATTGCTGGTGGCGCACTGATGGCTGGCGCGTCGTCGCTCTTGCACCCGGTTCCCGTGTTGCACGGCGAGCGCGTGATGTTGCGCGTGTGGAGGCGTGAAGACGCGGAAGCCATGTTCGATTTTTTCTCCGATCCGGATTTCACGCGCTACTGGAGCCGGGCGGTTTATGCCGATGTTGCCGAAGTGCGAAGTTACATCGACCTGCAACTGGCGGACCTGGCGCGATTCGAGTTCTACCCGTGGGCTATCACCCAGCATGGCGATGACACGCCGATCGGAACCTGTACCCTGTTCGGCATCGATCGCGACAACCGCCGCTGCATGTTGGGTTACGGCTTAAGGCCTGCAACGCAGGGTCGCGGTCTTGGCAGGGAAGCGGTAAAACTGGCGATCAACTTCGCCTTTGAGGAAGTGGGGTTGCATCGGATTGAAACCGACATCGACCCACGTAACGAACGCTCATGGCGGCTTGTCGAGCGGCTCGGCTTCCAGCGCGAGGGGTTGCTGCGGCAGCGCTGGCACGTCAATAACGAGGTCTGCGATTCGGTGCTGCACGGATTGCTGAAGACCGATCCACGGTAGGGTAGCCGGCCCCGCACTGCGCAACGTCGCAAGGAAATTCATGGCCGACACAACTTCCGACACCAACGCCACGCCCGCTGCGAATCGCAGCGGCAGCGACGACGCCATCGCCAGCACGTTCCAGTTGCAACACGCCGCTTCCATCGCCCAGCGGGCTGGTTTTTCACGGGATGAGCGCATCGGTTTACTCGAAAAATTGCGCGAAACGATCAAGCGCCGCCAGCCTGAAATCTTCGCAGCATTGGCCACGGATTTCCGCAAGCCGGAAAGCGAAGTGCTGCTGACGGAAATTTTCCCCGTGCTGCAGGAAATCGCGCACACCAAAAAGCATTTGAAGTCGTGGATGCGCCCACAGCGCGTGCCGGCAACGCTGGGCGTGATCGGCACCCGTGCATCCGTGCTGGCGCAGCCACGTGGTGTCTGCCTGATCATTGCGCCGTGGAACTACCCGTTCAACCTGGCGCTGGGACCGCTGGCGTCCGCATTGGCTGCCGGCAATCGCGCCATCATCAAGCCATCGGAGATTACCCCCGCAACATCGGCGCTGATCGCGTCCATCGTCGCGGAAGTGTTTCCAGCCGATCAGGTCGCCGTGGTCGAAGGCGACGCCAAGGTGGCCGAACAACTGCTGGCGCTGCCGTTCGACCACATCTTCTTCACCGGAAGCCCCAAGGTCGGCAGCATCGTGATGGCCGCCGCGGCGAAAACGCTGGCATCGGTCACGCTGGAATTGGGTGGAAAATCGCCGACGATCGTTGGACCGAACGCAAAGCTCGACAAAACAGTACGCAACATCGCCTGGGGCAAGTTCGCCAACGTCGGCCAGACCTGCATCGCTCCCGATCACGTCTTCGTCCATCGCGATATCGCCGCCGCGTTCAACGAAAAAATGAAGGCCGAGATTGATCGTGTGTACGGTGCCAGTCCAGAAGCGCGCAAGGCGAACACGGATTACGCGCGCATCGTCAATGATCGCCACACCCAACGCATCATCGGCTTGATCGATGATGCCAAGGCCAAGGGCGCGCAAACGGTCGGCGGTGAGATCGACGCCAGCGAAAACTTCATCGCTCCAACGTTGCTGACCAACACCACGCTGGAAATGGACGTCTCCAGCGAAGAACTGTTCGGCCCGATCCTGCCGATCATCGAATACGACGACATCGATCAGGTCATCGCGCGCATCAATGCCAATCCGAAACCGCTGGCCTTGTATATCTTCGACCAGGACCAGGCCTTCGCCGACGACATCGTCGCGAGGACCACGTCAGGCAGCGTCTGCATCAACATCACCATGTTGCAATTCCTGCATCCGAACCTGCCATTCGGCGGCGTCAACAACTCGGGCATTGGCGCGGCGCATGGCATCCACGGCTTCCGCGCGTTTTCGCACGAACGCGCCGTGTTGCAGGATCGCTGGTCAATCCTGCACTGGCTGTTCCCGCCCTACACCGGCATGGTCAAGCGACTGATCGCGCTGGTGGTGCGCGTGCTGGGATGATTCGGCTTGCGGGTGCGATGCGGAGTACGGTCGGTCGCGGCCACAAAAAAACCCGCCGCGCGCGCACCCGACGGGTTTCGATATCGCGCAGTAGTGACCTATTTCGCGGATGACATCGCGAGCGTCATGTCGAGCATGCGGTTGGAGAAGCCCCACTCGTTGTCATACCAGCTGAGCACCTTCACCAGCGTTCCGCCCATGACGCGCGTCTGGGTTGCGTCGTAGATTGACGACAGCGGGTTGTGGTTGAAGTCGATCGACACCAGCGGTTTCGTGTTGATGCCTAGGATGTTCCTCATCTCGCCTTCGGCGGCAGCTTTCACGACGGCGTCGATCTCTTCCTTGTTGGTCGCGCGTGCAGCGACAAAGGTCAGATCCACCACCGAGACATTGATCGTCGGAATACGCATCGAAAAGCCGTCGAGCTTGCCGTTGAGTTCCGGCAACACCAGGCCGACGGCCGCGGCAGCACCGGTCTTGGTCGGGATCTGGCTGTGCGTGGCCGAGCGCGCGCGGCGCAGGTCCGAGTGGTAAACGTCGGTCAGCACCTGGTCATTGGTGTAGGCATGGATGGTCGTCAGCAGGCCATGCACGATTCCGATTTTGCCGTGCAGCACCTTGGCCAGCGGAGCGACGCAGTTGGTGGTGCAGGAAGCATTCGAAATGACTTCGTGGCTGGCGGTGAGACGGTCGTGGTTGACGCCATAGACAAAGGTGCCGTCCACATCTTTGTCGCCCGGTGCTGAGATAATCACCTTGCGCGCGCCAGCGGCGATGTGCGCAATGGCCTTGGCCTTGCTGGTGAAGAAACCGGTGCATTCCAACACCACGTCGACGCCAAGTTCACGCCATGGCAGCTTGGACGGATCGCGCTCGGCGCAGACCTTGATGCGGTCGCC
>JBBSLA010000155.1:0-5698 GCA_038255665.1 Lysobacterales bacterium
CCAGGCCGTGTTGCTTGCCGGCAAGTTGCAGGTGGATCCGGACAAGGTGGTGCCGCCGGAGGGCGAGTGACGACCGGTTGAATCCACCGCCAATAGCGGACATCGATGCCACGGAGAAATTGTTGATCCAGACCCGGCCTTACCAGGCGGCTGAGCTGAATTCTTCCACCAGGAAATCCACCAGGTAGCGTGTCTTGAGTGGCAGGTGCTTGCGGGTCGGGAATACTGCGTAAATTCCGAGTTCGATCGAGCGGTACTCCGGCATCAACTCGACCAACGTGCCGCGCTTCAGGTCGGCACCTACCAGGAAGTCGGGCTGGAGGATGACGCCTTGATCCTCGAGCGCCGCCGCGCGGCAGGTGTCGCCGCTGTTGGTATGGATGCGCGGGTGAACCCGCACGCCGACTTCGCCCTCCGGCCCGATAAATCGCCAAGCGTCTCCGCCGGCCCAATAGCTGTAGGCGAACACCTCGTGCGAGACGAGCTCGCTCGGATGTGTCGGCGTCCCATGAGTTTCCAGATAGGCGGGCGAGGCGCAGAGCACTATCTGTGTAGTTGCTAGGCGCCGACTGACCAGTTGTGAATCCGGGAGCGTCGTGATGCGGATTGCGACGTCGTAGCCCTCGTCGACGAGATCGACCACGCGGTCATTGAGCGTGATATCGAGCGACACTTTCGGATTGGCAGTGATGAAGCGCGGCCAGAGCGGTGCGAGGTGCAGGTTGCCGAAAGTTACCGGCGCATTGATGCGCAGCAAGCCTGCGGCCTCGCCACCCGTTGCGGCAGTTTGGCTTTCCAGTTCTTGCAAGGCCGCTACCAGGTCGACGGCCTGATCATGGAAGCGCTGTCCGTCGTCGGTCAGCGACAGGCGCCGCGTCGTCCGATGTAGCAGCCGCACACCGAGCTGTGTTTCGAGGTCGGCCACGTGACGTGACACCGCCGCTTTCGACAGGCCCGTGGCATCTGCGGCCCCCACGAAGCTGCCCACGCGGACCACGGCCAGGAAGCTGCTGAGTTGCTGTAGGTCGAGCACTTGTATTGTCTCGTTTGAAGTGACAATAAGTCACTCTAATCGATATTTATCTGCATGTGTCGGATCAATAGAGTGGAATCCAGCCCATCCCGGGCCCACTTCCAAGGACATCGACATGAACATTCTGCTCCTCGGCGCCGGCAACATGGGTTCGGCGCTCGCCAGCCAGTTCTCGAAGGCCGGCCACGCAGTCCAGATCGCTGCCCGCTCGCTCGATAAGGCACATGCCGTCGCTTCGGCGCTGTCTGGCGTCACCGCCGTCGGCAGCGCGGCCAGCGCGGCCAAGGCAGACGTCATCGTCGTCGCAACCCCTAGCGACCAGGCGATCGCCGCGCTGACCGAGGCCGGTCCGCTCGATGGCAAGGTCATCATCGACATCACCAACCCGCTCACGGCCGACTTCATGGGTCTGACGATCGGGCACAGCACGTCCGCGGCCGAAGAGATCGCCAAGGCGTTCCCGACCGCCGATGTCGTCAAGGGCTTCAGCACCCTGTTCGCGCAGGTCCTCGGCGAAGGCCCTGAATTCGCCAACGGCCAAAAGGCCCCGACCTTCGTGGCCTCCGATTCCGAACGCGCCAAGGCTACGGTCAAGACGCTCGCCGAAAGCATCGGTTTCGACGTCATCGACGCAGGCCCGCTGAAGAACGCGCGCTACCTCGAGCCGCTGGCCGGCTTGAACATCTACCTCGGCTACGGCGCCGGCCAGGGCACGAACATCGCCCCGACCTGGCTCCGCCGCACCTGATCCCTTCGCACAAGGACACTGACATGAACGCCACTCTCTCGCTGCTCGGCCGCTTCGGCCTGTCGTTGATCTTCATCATTTCCGGCTGGGGCAAGATCGCCGGCTATACCGCCACCCAGGGCTACATGGAATCGATGGGGGTCCCGGGCTCGCTGCTGCCGCTGGTCATCGCCCTCGAACTCGGCGGTGGCCTGGCGATCGCCGCCGGAGCCTTCACCCGCTGGTTCGCGCTGGGCTTGGCTGTGTTCTCGATCGCCTCGGCGGTGCTCTTCCACTTCAATCTCGCCGACCAAATGCAGGCGATCAGTTTCTGGAAGAACTTCGCGATCGCCGGTGGCTTCCTGCTGCTGGCCGCAAACGGCCCGGGCAGCCTGAGCCTGGATGCCTGGTGGTTCAAGCGCACCAGCGCCAATTCACGCTGATACCCCGGCTGAGACCACTGAACCACTGTCTGGCAATGCGCCGCGGATGCAGCAGCGTCCGCGGTCGCGCAAGGAGTCTTCCCATGTCCACGATGTCCCGTGCACCGTCCCTCTTCATCTCCCACGGCTCGCCGATGTTCGCGCTGGAACCCGGCATCCTCGGCCCGAACCTGCAACAGATCGGGCGTGCGCTGACCGACCTGACCGCAATCGTGATCGTGTCGCCGCATTGGCAGACATCCGGGGTCCGCGTCGGGGCGACATCCGCGCCTGAAACTATCCACGACTTCGGCGGCTTTCCCGCCCCGCTGTATGCCCTGCAATACAAGCCGCGTGGTGTACCGGAGCTCGCCCCCGAGATCGTGCGCATGCTGATCGATGCCGGTTTCTACGCCACGCTCGATGCCAACCGGGGCCTTGACCACGGCGCATGGGTGCCACTGCGTTACCTCAAGCCCGATGCGGACGTGCCGGTACTGCAGGTTTCGCTGCCGCACGACATCGACGCGACGGGTGCGTTGCGGCTCGGCAAGGCACTGGCGCCACTGCGCGAGCGCGGCGTGCTGGTCGTGGGCTCCGGCAGCCTCACCCACAACCTGTACGAGTTCCGCCAGCACGTCCGGGATCCCGACTATGCACAGGCGTTCGCCGACTGGGTCGCCGATACCGTGGCGCGTGGCGATGAAGACGCGCTGGTCCACTATCGCGAACGTGCACCGCACGCCGCACGCGCGCATCCGAGCGAAGAACACTACTTACCCCTGCTGGTCGCCATCGGCGCCAGCGATTCCGACGAGCCACGATGCCTGGTCCATGGCGGCATGACCTACAGCGTGCTGTCGATGGATTCATTCGGCTTTGGACTGCCACCCGAAGCCCTGGAGATGGCGGCATGACGAACACCGCTACGTTGCGCAACGACCCCTCGCTCGATTTCCGCATTGCAGGCTCCACGCCTGCAATGCCTCGAACGCTCTTGTTGCTGGCACACGGTGTGGGTGGCAACGAGACGAATCTGAGATCGCTGGCGGAACGGGTAACCGACGACACCCTGGTCGTGTTGCCACGCGGGCCGCTGACGCTCGGTCCTGATCAGTACGCCTGGTTCCAGATGACGTTTGGACCGCAGGGTCCGCGTCCGGATCTCGTCGCCGCCGAGCACAGCCGCCAACGTCTGGCCGATTTCATCGCCGAGCTGCAAGCGGAGTTCAACGTGCCGCCATCGCGAACCGTCGTTGCAGGCTTCAGCCAGGGTGGGATCATGAGCGCCAGCGTCGCCCTGACCCGTCCCGATCTGGTCGCCGGCTTTGGCATCCTTGCGGGCCGCATCCTGCCCGAACTGGAGCCACAGCTCGCCGATCGTGACGCACTCTCGCGACTCGGGGCATTCATCGGCCATGGCCGCGACGACACCAAACTGCCGGTCGACTGGGCGCACCGCGCGGATGCCTGGCTCACGCAGCTAGGCATCCCGCATCAGACGCGGCTGTATCCCGGCGATCATGGAATTTCGCCGGGAATGCAGGACGACTTCTTCGCATGGTTCGAATCGATGTAGTTCTGCTGCGAGATCCGCAGCGAATCGAGGGCTGGTGTGCAACGCTATGTCGGACTGTCATCGCCCGCTACTGGCAACCGCCAGCCGCGGCGGATCGCCATCCAGCGCAAGGCGAAGCACAGTCCCGCCCCCACCATCGCCACCGGCGCGCCCGGCAACGCCAAGGCGTGGCCAACAACGACCACCAGCGCGCCGACTAGTGCCGCCACCGCATAGAGTTCACGTCGCAGCACGCTTGGAATCTTCGCCACCAGCACGTCACGGGCGATCCCGCCACCGACGCCGGAGAGAATGCCAAGCATGACTGCGCCCACCGGCCCCAGCCCGGCAGTGAGCGCTTTGTCTGCGCCAATCACTGCGAACAGGCCCAGCCCCGCCGCATCGAATAACTGCACCGGGTTGCGCATCCGCTCCACTTGCGCATGCCGGTAGAACGTCAGCAGCCCGGCCAAGGTCGACACCGCCAGATAGCGCCAGTCCACCATCGACACTGGCGGTGTCGCGCCCAGCACCAGGTCCCTTAAAATCCCGCCCGCCGTCGCCGCCGCGAACGACAGCACCAGCACGCCGAACAAATCAAGCCGGTGTCGCGTCGCCACCAGTGCGCCACTGATCGCGAACGCAAACGTGCCGATGAAGTCGAGCAGAGTGACGAACGCGGAAGTCATGGTTGCAAGTCACTATCGATCTTCGGTGGATACGTACCCTGCCACTGGCAGAGCTGGACAACAAGGCGGCAGCGACCGCTTCGCCGCCGCAACCGGCAGCACCCATGTATGTACAAATGCCGGAAAGCCGACGGTACCCGCCAAATCGGTGAGCTGGCCCCTGCCCTAGGTCACTAAGAAGAGCATGAGCAGAAGACGGAAAGTAGGATCAACGTATCGCGATGATTGTCGATCAGGCTGCCGAACACTTGGACCCCTTCCTTCTCTTGGAATTGGAACAATTGGGGTGCACCACCTACCGGTTTGGGTATCTGGCGCAGTAAGTATTCGCTCCCAAGAAACAGGCAATTCGTCGGCGACAACCATGGCAACCAATGTCCGCTTCGGGTCGGAAGCGGACGGTCTCCATGAGCCAGCCGCTGGCGAACGTCGGTCCCTGTCTTCGAGGCCAATCAACGGTAGCCCTGCGCCTGCAGCTTGAACAGGTGCGCGTAGTGTCCGTCCTGCGCCATCAGTTGGTCGTGACTGCCGCGCTCGATGATGCGGCCGTCCTGGATGACGATGATCTGGTCGGCCATGCGCACGGTGGAGAAGCGGTGCGAGATCAGGATGGCGATGCGGTTCGTGGTCAGCCTCTGGAAGTGTTCGAAGATCGTGGCTTCCGCTTCCGCGTCCATCGCGGCGGTCGGCTCGTCGAGCACCAGGATGTCGGCGCGCGAGCGCATGAAGGCGCGGGAAAGTGCGATCTTCTGCCACTGGCCGCCGGACAGTTCGCGGCCGTCGCGGAACCACTTGCCCAGCTGCGTATCGAAGCCGCCCGGCAGGGCCGCGATGAAGGGCGTGGCCATGCCCATGTCGGCGGCCTCCTGCCAGCGCTGGCGGTCCTCGAAATGCTCGACGTCGCCGACGCCGACGTTCTCGCCCACGCGCATCTGGTAGCGCGCGAAGTCCTGGAAGATCACCCCGACCCGCTGGCGCAGCGTGGCGTCGTCCCATTCGCGCAGGTCGCGACCGTCGAGCAGGATGCGGCCCTGCTCCGGGTCGTACAGGCGCGTGAGCAGCTTGATCAGCGTGGTCTTGCCGGAACCGTTCTGCCCGACCAGGGCCAGCGATTCACCGGGACGGATGTGCAGGTCGATGTCCTGCAGCGCCGGCGCCTCGCCGCCGGGATAGGTGAAGGAGACATTCTCGAAGCGGATGCCATCGTCGGGGTCGGGGCCGCGTAGCGCCGTGCCGGTTGACGCAGGCACGGGCGTGTCGAGATATTCG
>JBBSLA010000156.1:0-5657 GCA_038255665.1 Lysobacterales bacterium
CAATGAAACCCGGATCTTTCACGCGCACTTGATATTCGTTTGCCGTCATCACGACCGGATTGACCTCGCGGCCAAAACGTTCGTGCAGGGGATAAACGGCTTCGACCACGTCGCTGAAGGTCGCGTCGCCGACCACCATCAAGTCCACATCGCTGCGTGAGCCGGCCTCGCCACGCGCGACCGAGCCGAATACGAACGCGCGCTTGATGTTCGGCGCGAGCGGTTCAAGCGCATCACGCAGCACGTCGGCCAGGCCGGCGGTCTTGAGCACGATGCCCTGCAGTTCCGCGAAGATCGGGCTGCCCTGGCTGGCTTGATAGAGGCGCTGGTTTCCGCTGCGAGTCGCCGTGACCAGCCCCGCCTGTTCAAAACGGCGCAAGGCGCGATGCGCGTTGCCGGCGTCCACGCCGGTGAGGCGGGCGATTTCGCGAACGTGGAAGCTCTCGTCAGGCCGCATGAACAGCAGGCCCAACAGCCGGCGATGGTCGGCCCCGAAGAGCACTTTGGCGGGGTCCAGTTTGCGGTGGTGACTCGTTGTCATAGTGACAACAAGTGTTGTAGTTATGACAACGTCTTGCAAGTGCCCTCACGCTTCACCATCCCGGAGGCTCGCCGCCAACCCGTCAAAGGTGGCTTGTTGGTGGCGCTTGAAGCCCTCCTCATCCGTGCTCCGCCATGTCGCTTTCGCTCCACAGATTGTGTACGAATTAGCTACGGAACCTCGTCCTACACAATGTAAGTTACGGAATTGACGTGCATTTTATTTGATACATGTCGACGCGGCCAGCGTCCGAACGCAATCGCCATCCAGCGCCTGCCTTGGGCAACTACAGCGAAGCGCGTTGCGGGAGTAACAAATTCAGGCAGAGCGCACGAGCAAGGCGTCGATCCGGGATGCTGACCGGATGGACGCAGCTAGCATCCAACACCCCATGAGTGATGACTCGACCTGGATCGACGCGGTTCGGCGTGGCGCAACGACGCCGCGCCGCATGTTCGCGAGCCGGGCGTGTTCGCGCTGTCGCGGCTGAAAGGCGAGCAGGCCGACAAGGCCTTGATCGAACCCGTGCGTGGCCGCTAGCCGCGACCGGTCAAGAAGCAGACGTTGTTCTGGTTGGGTGAATCCGGTTCGGCCACCGCGCTGGCGTTCCTCGATTCAGTGCTGGTCGATGATCGCGCGTTGTCCGGCGACCGTTGAGTTCACGAAGCCGCGAATTTGCGGGGATCGATCGAGCCCGTTGTGCTTGGCGAATCCAACGAGTTCCTTGCCGCTCGCTGAAGCGACGGGTGAATCAAGGCTGCATCGTTGCATCACGTAAGGCGAGGTTAAAGACCCACCCGTTAGCGTGCGTGTCCCCAAGTGCCACAAGCACCGAACCAAGGAGACACCATGAGCAAGTCAATCGAAGGAAAGAAAGTCGCCATTCTCGCGACCGACGGATTTGAGGAAAGCGAACTGACCAGTCCGAAGGAAGCGCTGACCAAGGCGGGCGCGATCGTGCATGTTGTATCGCCGAAGTCCGGATCGATCCAGGCCTTTCGCCACCTTGAGCAAAGCATCAAGGTGGATGTCGACAAGCCGCTGAACCATGCGGATGCCAGCGACTACGACGCCTTGGTGTTGCCCGGTGGTTTGTTCAACCCTGACCAGTTGCGCGTCAATGAGCATGCACTCGCATTCGTCAACGCATTCGTGAAGGCAGGCAAGCCTGTCGCGTCGATCTGCCATGGCCCGTGGATACTGGCCGATGCAGGCGCATTGAAAGGCCGCAAGGTTACTTCAGTGCCAACCATTCGCAAGGACATCGAGAACGCCGGTGCGACCTGGGTGGACGAAGAAGTGGTCGTCGACAACGGCATCGTCACCAGTCGCACGCCGAAGGATCTCGACGCGTTCAACGCCAAGCTGATCGAGGAGATCGGCGAAGGAAAGCACGAGCGTCGCGCCGCCTGATTGATTCACGGCAACAAGTAAAAAGGCCCCGCAGCGATGCGGGGCCTTTCGTTTACACGCCAATGTCGACTCGACTACTCAACGTGCTCCTCAGCGCACCGTTATCGGATTTCGCGCGATCGCATCCTTGTCGATGACAAACACCATGTCGTAATCGCCAGCCTTCGCGGGAGCGCGAAGGCTGACGCTGTCGCCGACCATCGGCACATATTTGTAGTCGAGATAGTCCAGCGTTCCGCGCTGGACGAAGCCGATCCAGTGCCGTTTGTGTCGCGGGCCCTGAAAGTTCACCGTCACCTCTTCGCCAACGCTCACGCTGGCTGGAACGTCCAGCTTGGCAATGGCTGGCGTAACCCGCACCGGCTGGCTGGCTACGACCTTTTCGCGCTCGTTCAACACGTAGCGAAGTTCGTAATCACCGGCCTCTGTCGGTGCCATCAGGGTTGCTTCGGTGGTCGAGCCGCTCGGGCGCACGTAGTCGCGGTAGGTGCTCGGGTCGCTACCGACTGGCGCGAAGCCAATCCAGTGGCGACCATCGCTTGGTCCGCTCGCCGTGACGCTCACGGTGTCGCCTGCCATTGCGGTGGCCGGTCCGCTGACACTCGCCACGCTGGCGACCACGCTGATGGGGCGACTGGCGATGATGCGATCGCGCTCATTGAGAACGTAGCGAATCTCGTACTCGCCCGGCTCGGCCGGTGTCGTCAATTCCAGTTCGCTGACGGCCGCAGTGGGACGACCGTAACTCAGGTACGCCGTTATCGGGCTGCCCTTCGGCGCGAAGCCTACCCAGTGGCTCTTGCCAGCCGGGCCCCGCGCGGTGATCTTCAGCGTACTGCCCGCGACGACACTGTCGGGTGCTTCGATGCTGGCGGCCGCATCCGCCACCTGCAACTCCACGCGCGCAAGCACGCTGGGCGTGCGAATCGGACTGACATAGCGCAACTCGACCGCCCCTGCCTGCGCAGGTGCATCCAGCATCACCTCGCCGGCTTTCGCACTCGCGTCCTTCTTGCCGACGATTTCGTAGTCGAGGTACGCGCCATCTTTCGAGCCGACGGGAGCGAACGCCACGTAGTCGCCACGATCGGCCGGGCCAGTCCAGCGGATTTCGATCTCGCTGGTGATGGCCAGTGCGCCGTTCGCGGAGACCGTCGCCGTCGCTGGCGGCGGTGGTGGCTCGGTACTGGACTTGACCGCGCCGTCGATCGCCGCATCCAGTTCGTCGGCATTGCGCGCGTTGAAGTAGCGTCCGCCGGTGTTCTCGGCCAGGCAGCGCAACTGCGCCTGCTGGGTAGGATCGCTGACATCGAAACCGATGACGTGGGCGGTGAAGTCGACGCCGCTGCGCTCAAGTTCCGTACCGACGGCGCAGGGATCGAGCTTGCAGGTTTCCTCGCCGTCGGAAACCAGGATCACGGTCGCTTTTTGCTCGGACGATTTCAGAATCGCTGCGGAATGTTTGACGGCAGCCGAGAGCGGCGTCATGCCTTTGGCATTCAAGCCGTTCACCGTTGCCAGGAATCGTGCGCGGTCCAGCGGGCCGGGTTCGATCAGGGTTTCGATGTCGCTGCAATCGCCTTTGCGACGGTGGCCGTAAGCGACCAGGCCGATGGCGTTGTCCGCGTTCCAACTGCCCAGCATGTCGGCGACGGTGGAGCGCGCGATCTCCACCTTGGTTTTGTCGCCAATTTTTCCCCACATTGATCCCGATGCATCCAGCACCAACACTATGTTCTCGGCGGCGATTGCCGGAGTGGCAAACAACGCAAGCAAAACGAACCAGACGATACCCCGCATCGAAAATCCCCTTCGTTGGAAAACCATCGCCAAGGATAATCACGAAAGCCATCGCGGACCATGACAGGCTTCGTGCTTTCCGCGATGCCGGTCACCAGCGAGCATCGACGCCAGCGGCGCTGGACCGATAGCGTCAGCATGGCAAGTTGGCGAGGCATACACAGACTATTTGGGTTGGCGCACTTCGATATTGCGCACGTACCACTCACCATCGGCGCGTTCCACGATAGCAAGGCCCTTCACGGCTTCGCCACCTTGCACCCCGTCGAAATCCAGCCAGGCCTTGTCACCATCGATGCTGCCGCCGGTGATCGTGGCCTTGTTGGGCGTAAATGCCTGCGCGGCCATCATCTCCATCTTCCCGCCATCCTTCTTGGCATCGGCCATGATCGATTCGCGATGTTCGGGAGGGCTGAGCTTGACCAGCGTATCGAAGTCGCCCTTGGTGATCGCGGCGATCTGCGCGTGGAAGACCTTGCCCGGCTCCCCGCCATCCGAAGGCAAGGGTTTGCCGGGACGTGGCAGTTCGCCCGTGACCACCGGCAGGTCGAACTGGATGTTGACATCTTGATAGACGAAGCTGCCGGCGACCTTGCCGCCGTCGTTCTTGCTTAATTCAAGGCCCTCGGCCATGTCGCTGCTGAAAGAAAACGAGCTTCCACCGGGCATCGAAAGGCTGGTGCCATCAACGGTTCCTTCGGCATCCAGTCGCACCTCGTAGGTTTGCGCCTGGAGCGGGTTCATCTGGTGGCTCATCACGTCGGATGTACTCATCTTGCGGTCGCTGGCGATCGCGGAGCGATCAAAGGGTTTGTCGCTGACGACGATGTGCGTGCCCGAGTCATCGCGCCAGGCAATGGCATCCACGACGTTCCAGTCGCCGACCTTGCCGCTCGCAGGCGCTGCAGCATGGGCGAATGGGATGGCAACGGCGACCGCGATCAATGTGACAAGCAGGCACGGCTTGGATGGATTCATGACAATTCTCCAATGGAAAGCGCGGCACCATTGCCGCGTCAGCCATTCCACGCAGGATGGCGCCGGGAGGGGCCAACGGTGGACGGCGCGCGCCGTACGTTGTTGCACCGTGGTGATCGTCGAGGCGAAAAAGGGCTGCATTGCAGGGGTTCGTCGAAGCGTCTTTTCCGTTGCGCGAGCTGATCTGCGACGCGCGGTCGGGATTTTCGCGAAGCGTGGCCCCTGTGCTCGCCGTCGTGCGTGGATGAGTTGAAGGCGGCAGTGCCGCGTAACCAGCCAGGCAATCGCAATGAAAATTTCCCTCACGTTCGTCATCGCTCCGTTGCTGCTGTATAGCAGTTCAGTCCTCGCCCAGGTCGGCAGTGGCAACAGTTGGCCCGCGTTCGGGCCGGACCGCGGCGAAGGTGCCTTCGTCAACATCACCCGTCGCCATCTGACCACCCAATTCGCACAGGGTATCGCCGTCGATCCGCAGCAACGCATCCTGGTGCTCAATGAATGGGATGAATCCAGCGACGTCGACAGCGATTGCGCGGTGACGCGGCACATCAAGAATGCACGCCTGCTCGACATGGCCTACACCGGCCCCGAGGCACTCGAAGGCACTCGCAAGATTGCGATGAACCTGGGTGGTACCAACTATGACGTGTGCAACGCGATTACCAGCGATAGCCTGAGCCGCGCGGTTGTCGTTGGCGTCGGCGACTACGGTAATTTCACTGGCAGCGGCTTCATCGTGCGCCTCACCGCCAACGGCGCCTTTGACACTGCATTCTCCAGCGATGGAAAGTTCGCGCTGAAGAACACACCGAGCTTGGCAGGTCTGGCAACTTCCTTGAATCACGTCGCCATTGACGCCAGCAATCGTCCCGTCGCCTGCGGATCGGTCGTGCGGGGCAACGACCAGCTCATGCTCGCGGTGCGG
>JBBSLA010000157.1:0-5639 GCA_038255665.1 Lysobacterales bacterium
GGTGCACTGACGATCAGCCCGACCACCATCGACTTCGGCGACCAGAGCGTCGGCGTGACCAGCGCGGCCAGCACGGTCACGTTGTCGAACACAGGTAATGCCACGTTGAACGTGACGACCCTGACGCCGGCAACATCGCCGTTCGCTCGCCTGGGCGGCACCTGCAGCGCGACACCGATCGCGATTACGGCAGGCGGAAGCTGCACGTTGACCTACACGTTCTCGCCGAGCGCGTCGGGTCCGGCGATGCAGACGCTGACGGTCACCTCCGACGCACCGGGTAGCGGCACCATCACGTTGATGGGTAACGGCGTACAGGGCACCCTGGTGGTGTCGCCAACGACGGTCGACTTCGGCAGCCCGGACGTGTTCACCACGACTGCGTTCATGAGCGTGACCTTGACCAACACCGGCAGCGGATCGCTGCAGGTGAACAGCCTGACGCTGGCCGCGGCGCCGTTCCAACGCACCGCCGATGGCACCTGCGGCAACTCGTTGCCGATCACCATTGCGGCCGGCGCCAGTTGCACGCTGACCTACAAGTTCGCGCCCACCACGGCAGGTGTGCAGAGCCAGAACTTCACGGTCAGCAACAACGGCTCGGGCGGCAACGGCATGTTCACCCTCACCGGCAATGGCATCAGCGACCGCATCTTCCGGGACGGCTTCGACGGCCCGGCACCGCCAGAAGCGGAGTGATCCGCTTGCCGTAGCAAGCTTGCAGTAATGAAAAAGGGCGCTCCGGTTGGAGCGCCCTTTTTTGTCGCCCACTTGGTTCGCCGACCGTCGAAAAGGCCGTCGTCATCCCTGCAAAAGCGGGATTGCTTTGCACAATGTTTCGCCAGGTTGGATAGCCGGCCATCTACAGGTTCGTCGTCATCCTCGCGAAGGCGAGGACCCATTTTGATTCTGCTTCGGATTCATCGAGTTGCCGAAAATAAAAATGGGTCCTCGCTTTCGCGGGAATGACGACCTGGTAGCGGGTCGCCTCGGCGACACACTGGTGCCTCATCCCTACCCAAAAAACCGTTAGCCTTGCCTTATGCGTTGGTTCTCACTCGAAGGAAAACTCGCCGCGACCGTGGGCCTGTCGATCGTGTTCGCGGCGGTGCTGGCGGCTGCGTTGACGCAGTGGCTGGGCTCGGCGGCGATTGCCGTGGGGGTTGCCGTTGCCGTGCTGTTGGCGCCGGCACTGATGCTGGCGCAACGCCTGGCGCAGCCGGTCACTTCGCTGATTCGAGCACTCGCCGGCAGCGTGGTCGCGTTCCGCGATGGCGATTTCAGTTTCTCGATCGCCAACCGTCGCCGCGACGAACTCGGTGAACTGGTCGATGCCCACAACGCTCTCGGCGGCGTGCTGCGAGAGCAGCGCCAGAATCTTTTCCAGCGCGAATTGCTGCTCGATACTGTGGTGCAGAACACGCCGGTTGCAACGGTGCTGGTCGAGCCCGGTGGCCATGTCGTCTACGCCAACGTCGCTGCGAGGCATCTGCTCAATAGCGGTCGCGCATTGAATGGAATGCGCTTCGACGACATCGTTGCCCACTCGGCTGAGTCACTCGTGCAGGCGCTGGCAGCGGGGCAGGACGCGCTGTTTTCCGCGAGCGTCGATGGCGAGGACGAAACCTTCCATTTGCTGCAACGAATTTTCAGCCTGCAAGGTCGCGCCCACCGGCTGTACCTGATCCGGCGTATGACCCGCGAACTGGCTCGCCAGGAAGTGGCAACCTGGAAAAAGGTGATCCGGGTCATCAGCCACGAGATCAACAACTCGCTCGGGCCGATCCGTTCGCTCTCGCATTCCGGCCAGGAACTGGCGCGTCGTGGCGACGCCGAAAAACTCGATCGGGTGTTTTCCACCATCGAGGAGCGCACGCGTCACCTGGAAGGCTTCATCAGCGGCTACGCACGTTTCGCCAAGCTGCCGTTACCGCAGCCGGTCGAGATCGACTGGAACGAGTTGCTCGATGCGCTGGATCGCCAGTATCCATTCCGACGTGTGGGAACCGTTCCCGACGACAACGCGCGCCTGGATCGCGTCCAGTTCGAGCAGGCATTGATCAACCTGCTCAAGAACGCCCACGAATCCGGTGGCGCTGCGGAAGATGTCGAGCTGGCGATCGAAACGCGTGGTCGCGACTTGCGCATTGAAGTGCGCGATCGCGGTGCCGGCATGACGGACAGCGTGCTCGCCCAGGCCTTGCTGCCGTTCTACTCCACCAAGCGCAGTGGCAGCGGACTTGGCCTTGCCCTGGTCCGCGAGATCACCGAAGCCCACGGCGGTCGCGTGCAGCTCGGCAATCGCGACGGCGGTGGCCTCGTGGTTACGTTGATCCTGCCGCTGGCGGCTTGATCACTCAGGCGGCTTGATCACTCAGGCGGTGAGATTCACGGGCGCGGACTGATGTCGGGCAGGCCGCTGCTCAGCCACCAGCGCTGCGCCGTTGCGTCGTAGCGCCAGACCTGCCGGTCCATGATGCTGCGCACGCCCTGGGTGTTCTCGTTGATCAGGGTGATCTCGACGTCCTGGCGGACTTCGTCCTCACCGGTACGTTGCGCCGGTTGTTCGCTATAGCCACTGATGCGTATCTGGTGGAAGCGCGAGCGATCAATGGAACTGAGCGGATGCGCGGCGCGGTATTCCGGATCGACGAATGACTCGGCCTGCTCGATGTCGCCCCAACGCACCGTCGCCGCATAGCCGCGCAGGGTGTCGTCCAATGCCTTGGTCTTTCCGCGCGTCGGATCGGTGGCGCATGCCCCGAGCGTGCAGGCCAGGGTGACAACGACAACGTGACGTACGAAAGTTTTCATGGCGGCTCCCGGGTAATGCGCCATTGTGCCGAACTTGCCGATTCGTCCGCAGGATTTTTGTCGCGGGCGTGGTTAGAATCGACGCCGCCGCGCTGTAAATCCGCGGCTCGACCACTCAAGATTGCTGGTCGCAACACTCTTGCAACGGGGACATTCCATGCACACTCATTCCACTGCGCGCCTCGCGGCTGCGATCGCGATCGCCGTCGGTAGCGCCGGCCTGATTACGTCGGGTTCGGATGGCTTCGCAGCCACCAGTTCCATCTCCGCTGGCATCAGCAGCTTCAAGGGCAGCGGCCTCATCAGCTTTGGCGCGCAGCGTTTCGATCCGACCAAATTGATTCCCGGCGAGCGCGCGACTTATCGCAGCGCGGCCGACGGGCGCGGACTGCGCTTTGTCCAGTTCAACGACGCCATCAAAGGCGACTGGCTGGCCAGCCTCGCCGACGCCGGACTCAAACCCTTGCAGTACTACCCCGACAACACCTACCTGGTCTGGGCCGACGGCAGTGCCGCGCAGCGGATTGCCAACTGGCCGCAGGTGCGCTGGCAGGGCGAATACCTGCCCGACTGGAAGCTGAGCCCCGACCTCGCCAAGCGCGACGGCGTGATTCGCAACGTCGATGTGTTCTTCTACAACGACGGCGACGTCGAAGGCGTGCTGGCGGCGTTGCGCAATGCCGGTGCCAAAGTGATCAACCATGGTCCTGCCCAGCCCGACAAGCAGTTCTTCGATGCATGGATTGAAGCCGATGCGGTGACGCTGGCCGAACTGTCGCAACTGCCGCAGGTGGTCTGGCTGGAATACGCCAGCCCGAAACCGATTCTCGACGACGAAATGTCGGCACAGATCATTGCGCGCAACTACACGGCCGCCAACGTTCCGGTGCTCGGCTACCTGCCATGGTTGACGACGTTAGGCTACAACGGCAACGGCGTGACCTGGGCGGTGATGGATTCCGGTGTCGACCTGACCCATCCGGATCTGGCCAGCCGCATCATCGGTGGCGTGACCTATCCGGGTTGCCCTGCCGGCAACGGCCCCGGCGACGACAACTCGTCGGGCGGCCATGGTACCCACGTCGCCGGCATCATTTCCGGCACTGCCGCGACCGGTCTCACCGACGCCGCCGGCTTCACGTATGGCCAGGGCGTCGCGCCCGGCGTACGCATCTTCGCGCAAAACCCCATCTGCGTCGGTAGCGTGCCATGGCCGCCGACCGGCGGTTGGCAGGTGCTGTCGAAGGACGCAATCCTAGGTGGTGCGACCGGCGCCAACGGCAGTTGGACCTCGGGCGAGACCGGCGGTACCACCTACACGGCCGGCGCCCGCGCCTGGGACCAGATCGCCCGCGACGGCAATTTCGACACCGCCGCAGCCGAGCCATTCGTGATGGTGTTTTCAGCAGGCAACAGCGGTCCCAATGCCGGCACCCTGACGGCACCGAAAGCGGCCAAGAATCCGATCATCACGGCAAGTTCGCGCAATTACCGCGTGTCAGGAGCGGGGCCTACGACGATTGACACCGTCACCGGATTCTCCAGTCGCGGCCCGACCAACGATGGCCGCTTCGGCCCGACTATCGCCACGCCAGGCGAAGTCATCGCGTCGGCGAGACGCGTTGCGGGTGCCGCGCAATGCGCGACCGCGATCGCTGGCACCAGCAACCAGTATGCGTTGTGCTCGGGTACCAGCATGGCCGCGCCGCATGCAGCGGGAACCGCTGCCGTATTGACCCAGTGGTACCGCGACCAGAACGCGGGCGCCACGCCAAGCCCGGCGATGATCAAGGCGCTTTTGATCAACGGTGCCAAACCCATGGGTACGGCCAGCATTCCCAACACCGATGTCGGCTGGGGGCGCGTTGATCTGCCCGGCAGCATGGGCCTTGATTTCGTGAGTTCGGTATTGCGTGACCAGAGCGCACTGCTGACCAGCGTAGGTCAGGTCTGGGAAGCAACCTACGGCGTCACCGACACCAGCAAGCCGTTGAAGATTTCGCTGGCCTGGACCGACGCCGCTGCGGCGACCGGTGCCAACCCGGCTTTGGTCAACAACCTCGATCTGGAAGTAGTCACGAACGGCCAGACCTATCTGGGTAACGTGTTTGCCAGCAACGTCTCGACAACGGGTGGTAGCGCCGACAGCAAGAACAACACCGAAGGCGTCTTCGTCGCCAATCCGGGCGGTTCGGTGACGGTGCGCGTCAAGGCGACCAACCTGCCGGGCGACGCGGTGCCGGGTAATGCGACGTTGACCGATCAGGACTTCGCGCTGGTCTGCCGAAATTGTGCAGAAGAACCGGGCTTCACCCTCAATGCAACGCCGGCAACGCAGATGGTATGTGCGCCGACCACCGCCACCTTCGCGGTGCAGGTTGGATCGATCCTCGGCTATTCGACACCGGTGAATCTGGCAGTGAGCGGCCAACCGGCCGGTTCGTCGCCAAGCTTCACGACCAACCCGGTCACGCCGGCGGGAACGAGCACGCTCAACGTCGTGACCAGCGCCGGAACGACGCCTGGGGCGGCCACGCTGACCATCACCGGCAGCAATGTCGATCGCAGCACCAGCCTGACCCGAGACCTGTTTGTCTCGACGGCACTTCCGGGAGTTGCGGCACTCACCACGCCGGGCAACATGGCAGTTGGGCAGACCACTACGCCGACGTTTACGTGGACTGCAGGTAGCCAAGCGGCCAGCAGCCGCATTCAGATCGCCACCGATGCGGCGTTCGCGGCGATCGTCGTCGATACGACGGTGACCGGAACCAGCTACACGCCAACCGCTCCGCTGTTGAACGGCCAGGCCTACTACTGGCGCA
>JBBSLA010000158.1:0-5607 GCA_038255665.1 Lysobacterales bacterium
CCATTGAATGCGGCCCAGCAGGCGGCGGTCGACGCGATTGCGGCGCAAACGGGACGCTACGCGCCGTTCCTTCTCGACGGGGTCACCGGCAGCGGCAAGACCGAGGTCTATCTGCGCCTGATCGCCGCCACGATTGCGCGCGGTGAGCAAGCGCTGGTGTTGCTGCCCGAGATCGCGCTGACGCCGCAGATGCTGCGCCGCTTTCGCGAACGTCTTGGCGTCGAAGTCGCCGCGCTGCATTCCGGCCTTGCCGATGGCGAACGCGCGGGTGCGTGGCTGGCGGCGGCGCGCGGCGATGCGCTGGTGGTGCTCGGCACGCGCTCGGCGGTGTTCACGCCGCTGCGGCGACCCGGCCTGATCGTGATCGATGAGGAGCACGAAACGTCGTACAAGCAACAGGATGGCTTCCGCTACCACGCCCGCGATCTCGCGGTGATGCGGGCGAAGTCGCTGGGCGTGCCGATCGTGCTGGGTTCGGCGACGCCGTCGCTGGAATCGCTGGCCAATGTCGAAGCCGGTCGCTATCAACGCCTGCGGCTCGAAGCACGCGCGGGTGCTGCCAAGCCACCCTCGCTGCGGGTGATCGACCTGCGTCGTCAGCGCCATGCGACCGGCCTGTCGCCGATCAGTATCGACGCAATTCGCGCCTGCCTCGCGCGCGGCGAGCAGGCGCTGGTATTCCGCAATCGACGCGGCTACGCGCCATCGCTGCAATGTGGCGATTGCGGCTGGGTCGCCGTCTGCGAACGCTGCGATCGGCCCTACACCCTGCATCGCGGCGAGCGTCGCCTGGTCTGCCATCACTGCGATGCCAGCCGACGTACTCCGACCAGTTGCCCAATCTGTTCGAGCAGCGCATTGGCGCCATTGGGGCAGGGCACCGAGCGCATCGAGGAAAATCTTGGCCTGATGTTCCCGGGCACCGACATCGTCCGCATCGACCGCGACACCACGCGCGACCGTGGCGCGCGCGATCGCTTGCTGGACAGCCTGCACGATCCCGGCCCACGCATCCTGGTCGGTACCCAAATGCTGGCCAAGGGCCACGACTTGCCCTTGCTCACCTTGGTCGTCGTCGTCAGCATCGACGAAGGCCTGTTCAGTACCGACTTCCGCGCCAGCGAACGACTCGGCCAGTTGCTGGTGCAGGTAGCCGGTCGTGCCGGCCGTGCCGAGCGACCCGGCGAAGTGTTGCTGCAGACACATCACCCAACCCATCCACTGCTCGCCAGCTTGATCGGCGGCGGCTACCACTCACTCGCAAGCGCCCTGCTCGCCGAACGCCGCGCCGCCCAACTGCCGCCATACGGCCAACTGGCGCTGCTGCGTGCCGAAGCCGCCGATGTCGACAAGCTGAAGGCGATGATCGATGCAGCGTTGGCTGCGGCCAAAGCCAGCGACGGTGCCGCTGATGTGATGGTCCATCCAATGACCGCGCCGATGCCGCGTCGTGCCGGTGCCCACCGCGCGCAAATTCTCGTCGAAGCGGCCGACCGTTCAAAGCTACACGCCTTCCTCCCGGCGTGGCTCAACGCCGTCCGCGCGTTACCGCAAGCGCGCAAGCTGCGCTGGTCGATCGACGTCGATCCGATCGACATGCTCTGAACCAGCGACCGCGCGATCAATCAAAGCCGGTTCGCATGATCAGATCCGTTGTACCCAACTCGGATTCGGCAAAGTTGTCGTTCAATGTAGGCTCCACCAGTTGGAATGGCCCGACCGCCGAGGCACTGAAAATCGCTCGCCTCACGAAGGGTGCGTAGTCAGCGATCCTCGCTGAAATCGTCAACTGTGCTCCTGCCGGAATCGCGTGCGTGCCCTTTATCCATGCGGCGCCGATGTCGACGTCGCAAGGCGTCGCATTAATCGTGCAAGTGATGTCCAGCAGCGGCAAGTCAGCGGGAACGTCGATGATTGATCGGACCCCTTCGGCGTTGTCCGGCCCGGCGTTGATCGCGGTGTACGTGAGCTGCTTGCCCGATGTACCGGCGACCGTGATCGGTGACCAGTCCAGCGTGACGCGGATGTCGCCGAAAACCGATTGAATGCCCAAGTCGCGGCGCGCCAGCGTGAGCTGCGGTGCCTTCTCCGACTCTAGCCGCAACGGCCACTGCAGCAGTACGCCACCATCGACGATCTTCATCGCGTTGCCGACCCCTTGTGCAACATCGCCGGGCAATCGCCAGGTGGACGAGGTCAGCGTTCGGACATCGCCCTCCATGCCCGTGACCGCGTCCAGCGCCATCAGCCCAAAAACGTAGTTGCCTATGGATCGGGACGGTCCAGTCGCATAGATGCGATTGTCGGCGACGCCGACCGCGTCCATTCGTTCAAAGCGATTTGATGTCGTGGGTTCAAACCGGTTGACCCAGTCCACGATGCCGGTCTGCGTGTCCACCGACAGCATGAAGGCCCCATTTACTTCAAATATTGCTCCGCCAACGGTTCTCCGGGTCGTGGACAGCAGATACCGGCTGTCGGTGGGTGACTCCATGACCTTCCAGGGAAAAAAGAACTGATCGCCCGGATAGGTGTACTGCGCGGCCCACTGCGTCGCCCCAGACGCAGAGTCGATTCGAACCGTCGGTGCCGGGGCGAGCGTTCCGACCGCGAGCAGCGACGAAGGTCTGGGCACATGCAACCCAAGCCACGGCGTGGGGGCATCGCTATTGATCCAACCCACGGCACCGTTGGCACCCGACATGCGCGCGACGCCTGTCCACGTTTCGCCGGCGGGTGCCTCGCGGATTACCAGGTCGTCAGCGACAGGCGTGGCTTGCGGAGCGCTCGGGAAAAACATGCTTCCTGGCGGAACCGGTCGAAACTCGCGCTGCCATTCCACCGCGCCGTCGGCTGCTGCCAATCTCTGCATCCAGCGTTTGTTGAGCGTATAGCCCGTCCACGGTTGCGGCTGGCCGAAGTACTCCTGCATGCCCAGCAGCACGTTGCCTGCCGCATCCACCGACGCCAGTTCCGCCGTCACGCCGGTTTGGTCCGGCAATCCGGCCAGCAGCGACTTGCGCCAGCGAAAGGCCCCAGCAGCGTCGAACGCGAGGACGACCGCGTCGTGCGTGCCAAGGCCGACGCCCCGACGCTTCAACATGACCGCGATGCTGCCGTTTGCACCGATCGCCAGTGCCACGCTGTCGGCGGGCACCGTGACACTTGGCGTAGACATCGGTGCCGCAATGTCCGTTTCCGTGAGCACGGCTCCATCGACGGCACTATGCGCGAACAGCCGAAGCCGTTGTCCGGTCGCCACCCAGTCGACCGCGGCCGTCCATATCTTGCCGTCAGAAGATGTATTCGTTTCGCTGAGCACCGCCGACTGCACCAGCATCGGCTGCGTTGCCGCAACGCCACCCGACGGCCGGTCGAGATGCCACATCTTGAGCTCGCAAAAAACCTCACCCGTCGGCGCGGGACACCGTTTGCCGAGTGCGACGATGTGGCTGCCATTCGCGACGGCGTCGGAGATGCGAACTTGCGTCCCGGTCGGAACCGCAATGTCGGTACGCCACGCCGTTGCGCCTGTATCGATGTCCAGCACTTCCACGTAGGGGACGATCACGCCACCCACCAAGCTTGTGCCGGTCATCACCACCGCATCGAGATTCGCCCGCACCTTGAAGTTGCCGGGAATGTCCCGCGCCCACAGGCCGAGCCCGGTAATGTGGTCGATGCGCTCGATGCGCTTGATCGGGCTGCCGGCGGTTCCGACATCGTAGGACGAGACGATGTCGCCGTTGTCGAGGCTGCCCTGCATGCGCAGGCCCGGCGAGCGGGAGAAATTCCAAGCCAAGGCACCGTTCGCCGCTGAAAGTTTGATGATCGAAAGATTGCCGTCGGCGAGGTAGACCCCGGTGGCATCGGCGGCAATCGTCGGCAACTGGGACGATGCTTGCGTCCAGCGCACCTGGTTGGTCGCCGGATCAACCTGTATTACCTGGTGGCCCCCGCAGCTCCGGGCGACGTACGCGGTCGAAGCATCGACGACGACAATCGACGCGGCGTAGCAACTGAATTGCGATGAAGAATAGGTAAGCCTGCCTGTCGCACCATCGTGGCGCCGCAACGAAAAAGGGTCGCCGGCGACCACCAGCGCGTCTCCATCCGCGAGTACCGCTGCGGCCAGCACGTTTTCCGGATTACCGGGGTACGCCGACCACAGCACATGGCCGTTTGGATCGATCCGTGTCAGTTGTTGGCCAATGACCAGCGACGAGCCATCCGATGCCGGGTTGACCCGCTGCGTGATCGGCGCATATGTGCTGCTGGCATGTCCAAGCATCGCGGTCCATGCGGGCGCAATCGCGTTTGGCGCGTAACGGACCAGGGCTGGCGTACGTACCATTTCGCCAAAAATACCCGAGACGAACACCCCGGATGCGGTCACCTCCAGCCGGGCCTGCTGCGCGCTCAGGGCTTCGCGCGCAGGTGCGTAACCGCCTTCGATCGCGATGTCCCACTCAGCGGCGACGCCACTGACGGGCACGAGCCAAGCAATGGCCAGAGCCGCCGTTGTCAGCCACCGCTTTCTTGTGATGCAAGCTGCTGCGCTGCTATCGCTCATCGCCGTCTCCCTGATCCCGCGTGCGGGCGATTGTCGCCGAGTTCGGCGAGCGCTGCCATGCGTGCTCTGAACCAGCGACTGCGCGCCGCGCGTGGCTGCGAGCGTCGTTCATTACAATGCAGCGGTCGCCCGAAGTTGCCGAGGTTCGCCATGTCGTTTCCCGCTACCCGTCTGCGCCGCATGCGTCGAGATGCGTTCTCGCGCGCGCTGATGCGCGAGAACAGCTTGAGCGCGTCGGACCTGATCCTGCCGGTGTTCGTGCACGAGTTGCCGGACAACGCGCCGATCGCGTCGATGCCACGTGTCGAACGGCTAACGTTGGACAACCTGTTGCGCGTCGCCGAGCAAGCACACAGGCTGGGCATTCCGGCGCTGGCCTTGTTCGCGGTCACCGATCCAGAGGCCAAGTCCGACGACGCTAGCGCCGCGTGGGATGACGACGGCATTTGCCAGCGCGCCGTGCGTGCGCTCAAGAAGTCGTTCCCCGAGCTGGGCGTGATCACCGACGTCGCGCTCGATCCTTACACCAGCCACGGCCAGGACGGCCTGGTCGACGACAGCGGTTACGTCGTCAATGACGACACCGTCACTGCGCTGGTCAAGCAGGCGCTTTCACATGCGCGCGCGGGTGCCGACGTGGTCGCACCATCGGACATGATGGATGGACGCATTGGCGCAATCCGCGCGGCGCTGGAAGCGGAAGGGCACATCCATACGCGCATCCTCGCTTACTCGGCGAAATACGCATCGGCGTTCTACGGCCCATTCCGCGACGCGGTCGGCTCGGCGGCGAATCTCGGCAAGGGCAACAAATATTCCTATCAAATGGACCCGGCCAATTCCGATGAGGCGATTCGCGAAGTCGGCATGGACATCGCCGAAGGCGCCGACATGGTGATGGTGAAACCGGCCATGCCGTATCTCGACATCGTGCGCCGGGTGAAGCAGGAATTCGGCGTGCCAACGCTGGCGTATCAGGTCAGCGGCGAGTACGCGATGCTCAAGGCCGCCGCCGCCAACGGCTGGCTGGACCA
>JBBSLA010000159.1:0-5595 GCA_038255665.1 Lysobacterales bacterium
AGTGGCGAGCAGCGCTTCGCCGAGCAAGTGCAGGTAGCGCGTGCGGTCGTCGTCATCCAGAAAGCAGGGCAGGCGGTTGTTGCCGCGTTGCACGATGTGCTGCGTGATACCGGGCAAGTCCATGCGGGGTTGGCGGGCCATCGGCGCATGATCGCGCCCGCCGCAATGGCGCGAATCGGCTGGACCGCGCCGCCATGCGTCGGATATTTGCGCCTTTTCGCGTAGGAAGTGAACCTGACCCCGTTCGCTTGGTCCGGTTCGAACGACTGGACATGCAAGTCCAGGCGCTTGTCCTCTCCGACGGTCGAGACCGGTCATGTGTGACGCGAGCCGCTCGTGGCGATGATCGATCAGCTAGCTGGCTGCTCCTACGGTCGAGCCAATTTCTGAAATTGCCAGGCGTCCCTCCAGCGCGCCTGCATACCCGCCACCAACGCATGCATGAGGATCAAGCGGCGTTCAACCTCGGGCGATTCCTTCCGCGATTGTCGCGCCGCTTCGCTACCGTCACGGTAGTAGCGCTGCAACACGCCTACGGCAATTTCCTCGCCGCTGCGCTCTCGAGCGACGGGCACATGACCCAGGGCCGAGATGACCGACTCTGCTGTCGTCCAGGTTGACCACGGGTTTTGCCCGGTTACCAACCGCCCGTCGACCACCGTGTTGTCCAGATAGAGTTCGCCTTCGACGAACTGTGCTGCTTTTTCGGACAGCGCATCCTGCAGCAGGAACGGAAATACCGTTCTTGCATCCTTGATCAGAAACAGCTCCTCGGCATTGGTGAATCCTGTCAGGCGCTTTCCTTGCACCAGCGGGCTGCCGTCGTCGAGAGTCACATTCACCAGCGCGGCTGGGCCGTGGCACACCGCGCCGACGACGCCACCACCTTGGTAGATGGCACGGGTAATTCGTTGGATGTCGGTGTTCTCCGGAAAGTCGAACAGCGTTCCCTTTCCACCCACGAAATAGACCGCCGCGTAGTCATGGGGATCAATCGCCAATACCGGAATGGAATTCTCCAATTTGCGCTTCGCAACAGGATCGTTGAGGAAGGCGTGATCGGCTTCGACCAGGCCGTCGTCAAGAACCATCGGCGGTTCACCGCCCAGCGGACTGGCAATGTCGACCTCGTAGCCGTTGGCAACGAAGACGTAGTACGCACGTGACAACTCGGTCAATTCGTAACCTGTGCGCTTGCCGGTATTCGGGTTCGTTCCCGTGCTGGTCACTACCGCGAGCACCTTGCCGCGAGAGGTCGGCACAGCACTTCGCAAGTAGGCGAGGTCCGCGGGCTGGGTTCGAGGATCGGCACTGGGCAGTTCGTCCAGCCTGAAACCAATGGCGTAGACGTAGCCCGCGACCCCAAGCACCAGCACAACACCAACGCAGACCAGTGCGGATTTTCCGAGTCGTAACCAGATTCGTTTTTTCATCATCCATCTCCAGGCTTCGGGAAAACACCACGATAGGCGGAGGATGTGAATCAAAAATCAAGCAGGGTGATCGCGCACGTCAAGCGCCAGGCTTGCGCACGTGCGGTTGGAAAAAAGAAAAAAGGGGTCAGGAACATTTTCCCTCACCTTTCCTTGATCGTCCCCGCGGTCGAACTGCCGGCTCGCGTTTGGTAAGCAGTTCGATCTGCAATTGCAAGCGTTCGCTGCCCCAGGTCTTTCGCTGGCGGGTCGCCAGGCGCAACGCCTCAACTGCATGCGCGTGCCATGGGAGCTATCCGCACATCGGTGTCACAAATTTACCCGACCCCTTTTGCCTACTGGCGTTCAGGAAACTGACTGCAATTTCCAATCCATGCGCGTGGTTCACGATCGCTCCGTTACTTTTTCCCGGTACGGACCATTCCACCTCCCGCCGAGAAACCTGTCATGAAACGAACCACACTCTTTACAGCTTTGCTGCTCGCTGGCGTTTGCAGTGCAACAGCGCAAACGCGCGATGGCGGTAGTCTGACCGTGGTCGCCACCGTTCCGATCTCGGGCATGCATTCAGGCTGGGCCAACCCCGAGCAGATCGCGGTAGTTGATCCGACTGCGTTTTATTCCAACGTGACCACGAGCAGTAACAGCGGGGTTCCGGCGGCTGGCACCACCATGGTGGGCGGGAGTCTGGTCACTACTATGGTGTGCGACGACCTGCGATTCAGTACCACCCAAGCTACTGCACGCATCACGGGGGTCCGTTTCAGTGTTGTCAATTTCGACGCCAACACGGTTTCGGCACGTCCCTCCATCGCGTTTTTCCAGAACGATGGCGCAGGCGGCGGCCCGGGCACCGCAGCGGGCGGTGTCACCTTCCCCGCGGTGGCGTTGCCCACCAGCAGCGCGATCATCGTGGCGAGCGACTCCTTGTCGAGCGCGATCAATGTCCCGGTTGTCACTTCCAGTCCGGTCGTGTGGGCCTGCCAATATTTCGACAACAACAGCGGCGCCACCGGCGCTACGCCGGCGCAGATGAATAACCTGGGTGTCGCCTTTTTCAATCCACCCGATCTTGGTACTTCTCAGGACCTCTTTTTCGGCAGCTTTGGCGCAGGCTCCACGGCGAGCAATCCGGCGGGCTCCCTCAGCAATTTCGGCGGCCCACCCAACCCGGTCTCCAATATCGGCTGGGAACTGCTGAGTGCGGACAGCGATACGATTTTCCGCGACGGGTTTGATGGTTGACGAAAAAAGGTCAGGTACGTTTTCCCTCAGCCTTGCAGCCTTGCTGGGCTGCCTTCGCGGTCGAAACGGCTAGCTCGTGCCTGGTTAGCACTTCAATCTGCAATCGAAACCGTTCGCTTCGCCAAGTCTTTTGCCGGCAGGTCGCCACACGCAACGCCTCCACTTCAGGGGCGTGCTATCGGAGCTATCCGCACGTCGGCGTCAGAATTCTACTTAACCCCTTTTGCCCCGGATCCGATCACGAACGTGCCGGGAATCGCGAATTGGTCGCCATGTCGCCAGGGCTCGATCGACGCGAGATAGTCGGCGCGCACCTCAAGACGCGTCGCTTCATCGAATCGTGAGTAGGCGAGCGCGACCGGGCCTGAAAGAAAGGCCGCGTCGCAGGCCGCATCGGCATCGTTGTAATGAATCGTCGTTGGCAGATGGCTCAATTGCACGTCGATCAGTCCAGCTTCACGCAATGCCACTTCAAGCGTATCGCCGGTACCGACTCTGAAAAACATCGGGCAAACCTCTGAACGCACACGCGAATCGACTATGGGAAAAATCTGGGCCCATCCGCAGTCTCGCCGTTCACCCCATACCGAGACTGCCATGCGCCCGTCGGGGCGCAGACAACGTGCCATGGTGACCAATGCTGCCTCCGGGTCGGGCATGTACATCAGACCCAGACCGCACAACACGACGTCGAAGTGTTCGGCCGGCACAACTTCATCGAGGTTTTGCGCGTCTGCGCGCACGAAGCGACAGGCGGGTGATCTCTCAGCGGCCTCGGTGAGCATGACGTCCGAAATATCGGTGCCGACCACTTCGCCGCCATCGGGTGAAACCGCTTCCCACGCAGCACGCGTAAGCAAACCGGATCCGCACGCGACGTCGAGTACGCGCTCACCTGGCCGAAGCTTCGCGGCGTTCAATACCGCGTCGGTTGCCGGCGCGAGTGCCTGTTTCCAAGCCAGTTCGTAGCTCGGCGCCGCACGGTCCCAGCCATACCGCTGTATTCGCAACTGCAAGCGCGCGTCCATTGCTCTCCTAACCCTGCGGACGTGGCCCAAAGACCACTTGACCCGACACCGGCTGTGCTTGTGAGAAGACATCCAGATACGGGCTGTTGCGTCGCGCCCGCTCAAGTGCCGGCTGCACTGCGTCATGCGGCGCATCGGATTCAAGGTACAGCGTGTGCCGTACTTTCAGGTAGCCGGGCCTGATGTTGTCCATTCCCAGGATGCCGCGGTTGTCATAGTCAACCTGCACTTCGACCTCGACGCTACGCGCCTCGATTCCTGCCCGTGCCAGCTCGATGCTGTAGCCGATGGCCAGACAACTGGCGAGGGCAGCGCGACCATGCACGCCCGGCGTTGCACCAGCATTGGTGCCGCCCGCCTCAACGGGCATGTCCAGCGAAAGCAGCCAGTCGCCTTCACGGGCTTCGCAACGTAGGCCGTCGATGATGCGGGCGCGCATCGTCGCGGATGCCTGAGCCACAGCAGGCCGTTTTGCAAAGACATGTTGCATCCGATCAAGCGCGTCCCGGATTCGCTGCATGCTGCTCATACGCATCTCCGTCTGGAAGGTCCAGGCGATCGCGGACGTCCGTGTCAGGAAAAGACCGATGTCGCATCAATGAGTGATTTGCTTGCTCGATGCCCCGTTGCCGCGCAACGTTAGCATGCTCTCCAGTCGCATTCTCTGTTTGTCGGCAGGCTGCCGTCCCGCTGGAGGAATGACCTCTGAGCACTTTTGACTACTGCGTGGATCTACAAAACCTGCTCCCCGAACGGCCGCATGTTGGTGCAATTTGCTCCTGCGACACACGACGTGATTGACTGCGCCGTTGTGGTCACAGGTCCGTGGCCGTTCTCAAAAAGGGGGCCTTATGGCAATCGGCATCTGGATCAGTTTGGGCTTGTACTTCGCGTTGATGCTCGGGATCGGCTTCTACGCCTACCGCAACTCGACGTCGTCGTCCGAGGAATACATCCTCGGCGGACGCAAGCTTTCACCGGCCGTGGCGGCGTTGTCTGCCGGGGCGTCCGACATGAGCGGCTGGCTGCTGCTGGGTTTGCCGGGGGCGCTATTCGTGAGTGGCCTGGTTTCCGCCTGGATCGGTATCGGGCTGACCATCGGCGCACTGGTGAACTGGATCGTGGTCGCACCGCGCCTGCGCGAGCAGACCGAGCGCTACGACAACAGCCTGACGATCCCGCAATTCCTCTCCAACCGGTTTCCCAGCCGGGCGATGGCATTGCGCGTCGTCTCGGCGGTGATCGTGGTGGTGTTCTTTTCCGTGTACACCGCGTCGGGTCTGGTGGCTGGCGGCAAGCTTGCCGAAAGCGCTTTCAGCGCCGTGCTGCAAGGCAGCCCGATCAGCATCTACGCAACAGGCGTGACGCTGACGCTTGCCGTGGTGCTGGTGTACACCGTGATCGGCGGCTTTCTGGCAGTCAGCCTTACCGACTTCTGCCAAGGCGTGATCATGATGCTGGCACTGATCATCATGCCGGTGGTGGTGCTTTACGGCGCGGGTGGGGGCGGCATTTCTCAGGCCTCGGAAACGCTCGCGACGGTGGGCCCGAACTATTTGTCATGGTTTTCAGGGCTAACGATCGTGGGCTTTCTGTCTGCCGTCGCGTGGGGCCTGGGTTACTTCGGACAGCCGCACATCATCGTGCGTTTTATGGCGATACGGTCACTCAGGGAAATTCCAAGGGCGCGCACCATCGGCATGTCGTGGATGGTCATCTCGGTGGTCGGCGCGATCAGCTTGGGAATCTTCGGGCGTGCCTATGCGGTGCGCAACGGAATTGACGTGGCAGACCCCGAGACGATCTTCATCGTGTTGGCCGACATGCTGTTCCACCCGCTGGTGACCGGCTTCCTGTTCGCGGCATTGCTCGCGGCCGTGATGAGCACG
>JBBSLA010000160.1:0-5502 GCA_038255665.1 Lysobacterales bacterium
AAGCGCAAGGATGGCGTCGTCGAATACACCAATGTCAAGCCGAAGGGTGGCGATTTCAAGCTGATGTTTTCCTATGTGTTTCAGGAAACCTGTTACGCCTGCAATCTCAAGTCGAGCGTAAATTTCAAGAACACGCCGCTCAAGGTCGACATGTTTCGCGACGAAATTGCCGCCGCATCGCTGTCCAGTGGCGTCGATGCTTCGCTGATCCGCGCCGTGATCCACGCAGAGTCCGCATTCAATCCGATGGCGCTGTCGGCGAAGGGCGCGCAAGGCTTGATGCAGTTGATGCCGGGTACCGCGCTTGACCTTGGCGTCGGCGATGCATTCGATGCGGCATCGAACATCAGTGGCGGCGCGCAGTACCTGGCGCAAATGTTGAAGACGTTTGGCGGCGATGAAACGCTCGCCGCCGCAGCGTACAACGCCGGGCCGGGCGCGGTTCGCAAGTACAACGGCGTGCCGCCGTATGCGGAAACGCAGGTGTATGTGCAGCGCGTAGCCCAGTTGCGCGAACGTTATCGCAGTGCGAACTGAGCGCGGGCCAATCGTGTTACTCGCGCTGTTGCTGACAGCGTTCGCGGCGTTGCCTGCGGTCGCGCAAGATGGCCTCGCGCCGATCCCGGAATTGAAGGCTCGCGTTACCGACACCACCGGCACGCTCACCCCGAGTGAAACCGCTGCGCTGGAAACCGACCTCACCGCACTGGAACAACGCAAGGGCGCACAGCTGGGCGTACTGATCGTTCCGACCACACAGCCGGAGGACATCGCCGACTACGGCAATCGCGTGTTCGACGAGTGGAAGCTTGGGCGCAAAGGCGTCGACGATGGGTCGCTGGTCATCATCGCCAAGGACGACCGCCGCAGTCGCATCCATGTTGGCCGTGGCCTTGAAGGTGCCATCCCCGACGCCGCCGCCGCCCGCATCCTGCGCGAATACCTCACGCCAAAGTTTCGCGCTGGCGATTTCAACGGCGGCATCCGTGATACCACGACGGCACTGACCGCGTTGATCGACGGTGAGCCGTTACCGGAACCGTGGGTGGAAAACGACAGCGAACGCGGCAAGCCTGACCTGTTTACTTCTCTCTTTGTCGGGCTGTTCGGCATGGTCTGGGCGAAGTTGTTCTTCGGCGGCTTCTCACGACCATTGCGACCGCTGTTGGTTGGCGCAGCGGGAGGATTCCTCACCTATTTCGTTTCGGGAGTGATCGTCATTGGGCTGATCGCCGGCTTCATTGGGCTGGTGATTGGCTGGCTCGGCGGGGCGACCGGGCACTATGCCAATGGTGCTGGGGGAGGTCCTTTCAGCAGCAGCTCCGGTAGCGGAGGCAGCAGCAGTTGGGGCGGCAGTTCCGGCGGCGGTGGCTTCAGCGGCGGCGGTGGCAGTTCCGCTGGCGGCGGCGCATCGGGGAGCTGGTGATGAATCTGATCCGACACTGGCTGGGCCGAATGCAGGTTCATAAGGCATTTCCGCAAGCAACGCTCGACAAAATCCAGACCGCAATTGCGGCTGGCGAGCAAGACCATCTCGGCGAAGTCTGCTTCGCCATCGAAGGCGGCCTCTCGTGGTTTGAAGCCCTCACTTACACGAGTACGCGTGACCGTGCCGAAGCCGCCTTCGCCCGCCTGCGCGTGTGGAACACTGAAGCCAACACCGGCGTACTCATCTACATCCTGCTCGCCGAACAAGCGATAGAAATCGTCGCCGACCGTGGCATCGCCGCAAAGGTAGAGCTCGAACAATGGCGCGCGATCTGCGCATCGCTAGGGCAAGCCTGTCGCGAAGGCAGCCACGCCGAAGGCACAATGGCTGCGATTGCATCGATCCATGCGCTACTGACTAAGCACTTTCCGGCAGGTGGGGGGAGCAATCCGGATGAGCTACCGAATCGGCCGGTAATTATCTAGCTCCTCGGCGCTACCGCTGTGAACTGGCGTGACGACTCGGCGCAACCGACAAGGAGGGGCGGTAGACCACTTGGCGGTTTATGATGATTTGCGACCAATCCATCTACGACGAGACATCATGGCGATCCCCGACTACCAATCTCTGATGCTTCCTGTGCTGAGTGCAATGGCGGACGGCAACGAGCATCAGATGAAGGAAATCATCTCCTCGCTGATCGACAAGTTTGAAATGACGGACGATGAGAAAACGCAGCTATTACCAAGTGGCGCAGCCCACGTGTTTGGCAGTCGCGTTTCATGGGCGAAAACGTATCTGAAGCAAGCGGGCTTGCTTATCTCGCTGCGTCGCGGTGTCTTTGTCATCAGTGAAGCTGGTAGACAGCTGCTGGCGACCAATCCAACAAACATCGACAACAATCTTCTCAACGACTATCAGGCGTTCCGCGAGTTCCGGGAACGCTCGCGAACACCAGAGAACGAACAAACGAGTTAGCCTGCTATCGATCTTCCAGCAGAGCAAACACCTGAGGACGCTATGGCGTCCGCTTTCAAGCGATTGCGAAGCGAGCTGGAGGCGGAGCTTCTGATACAAGTTAGTAGATCAACCCCGTCATTTTTTGAAGAAGTCGTAGTCGACCTCGTTGTCGCGATGGGGTACGGAGGTTCCAGACAGGACGCGGGGCGCGCTATTGGGAAGTCGGGTGATGGAGGCGTCGACGGGATCATCAAAGAGGACAAGCTGGGTCTGGATGTCATCTACCTTCAAGCAAAACGCTGGGAAGGAACAGTTGGTCGTCCCGACATTCAGAAGTTTGCGGGCGCACTACAAGGGCTTCGCGCAACAAAAGGAATTTTCATCACAACATCTGCCTATTCGAGGGATGCTCTGGAGTACGTGCAGCAAATCGGAAGCAAAATCATCCTGATCGACGGCAATACGTTGGTTCGATACATGGTCGATCACGATGTTGGCGTTTCCCCCGTTGGACGCTACGAGATCAAGAGGATCGATAGCGACTACTTTGAGATGGAATAGTCGAGTCGACTGTGCGACTTTCTTGGTCGTTGGCGGCGATGACCTCTGCCGCGCATCTCTAGTTTTGACGGACGCCATGCAACCACGCTTGAAAATGTCCGACTTCCTCCACGACCGACCAACGCCGTCCGGTTTGGATGTGATTTGCAAGCTGCAACACTTTGCGATCATCACCTACGCGTTCGATCCGGCACGTTTCGCGGGCGTGATGCCTGAGCGGTTCAAGCTGGATACGGTGTGGATCGATGGCGCCGCGCTGGCGCTGATCTCAGTCGTACCGTTTGTTGACGTTGACTTCACGTCGGCTGTCTTCCCGTTCCCCAAGTTTCGGATGGGGCAGACCAACTACCGCATCTACATCGTCGATACGCATACCGGCGAGAAGTGCGTGTGGTTCCTCGGCACGACACTGGACTCGTGGACCCGCATCGTTCCGCACACCGTCTGGAACCTTCCCTGGTACGCCGGCAAAGTTCGATTCGAGTGCTTGCAAGGCAGCGATGGCAGCTATTCCAGATACTTCATGCAGACCGATGCCACGTGGGCACCTGCGCAAGTCGAGCTCGTCACCGAGCCCGGCGCGGACTTGCCCGGCTTTCCGGACATGGAAACAGGGCTCGTCTTCCTGACCCATCCGCTTTGCGGCTACTACCACCGCCGCGATGGCCAACTCGGCACCTATCGCGTCTGGCACAAGCAACTCAACGTCACCTCAGGCCGCTTGATCAGCGCCAGCTTCGGTCTGCTTGATCGAATGGGTCTGGTCACCACGGCTGAGCAACAACATCCGCACAGTGTCTTGATCGAGCCGATCAACGAATTCACCATCTACCTACCACCACGAATCATCGACCAAGCTGCCTGGTAGCTCGTCAACAGTTGAAGCTTCGAAGGAGGAATGTATGCCGGTGTTTCGGTGCGTCATGAGAGGTGAGAGCTTTCCTGGTGCCATCGCCGGGGAATCGGAGCCTGTTGGGTTCTACGCAACGCGGTTCGTCGAAGCCGACTCTGCGGCAGATGCGGAACCGGCAGCGCTTCGAGTACTGCGCGCGGACCGCACATTCGACATACCAGCGGATCAGCGCTCCACGAATAGTGCCGTGTACTTCGAGGAAATTGACGAAGTGCCTGATGCGGCAGGCTGGACCGAGGGAGCTGGCTTTTCGTTCTTTCGAATGTAACCAGATGGTTCGGGCTGACACTACATCGATAGTGGCTGCTGCGTTCTGACGTTGTCGAGTGTCATGTCCGAATCCGGCGAGTCTTGAGCCGACGACCTTGTCATCATGCGGACTCTCAGAAACGGGCGTTCACCATGATAGGGAAATTCCAACTGGTCGGATTGGCCCGCGAGCAGTTCGAGCACCTGTTCGATCTCAGCGACGACGAGCTTCGGAAGCATGGCGCGGTCCGCTGCATCGTCACCGAGAACCCAGGCTTCCCGTGTCGCATCAGTCTTGAAGATGCCGAGGTCGGGGAAGAGTTACTTCTGCTTCCCTACGAACATCAGCCAACAGCGTCGCCGTATCGCGCATCAGGCCCCATCCTCATCCGCCGCAACGCCGAGCAAAGCCGAGTGCAGGCAGGGGAAGTCTCGCCTTACGTTTCCCGGCGCCTCATGTCCGCTCGTGCCTACGATGCCGAGGACATGATGATCGCGGCAACCGTGTGTGAAGGAACACTCGTGGCAGGCGAATTGGAGCGGCTGTTCGATGTGACCGAGGTCGAGTATGTGCATCTGCACAATGCTAAGCCGGGGTGCTTTTCCTGTGCGGTCACGCGGGTGTAGCCGATAAGTTTCCCGGCAGCTGCACCGCTCACCGAAATCTTTCAGGAGCAACGTCGCGACGACTATTCGTCGCATGCTTCACTGTAGCCCGGCACGCGCAGCGCGCCGGGATCGCGAGGCGTGAGCCAATCTGTTCGCAATCCATTCTCCGCCCCGTCCCGCTCAATCCCGGCGCACTGCGCGTGCCGGGCTACGGTTGCTTTCCCTGCGCGGCGGTGTGAGGTAGGAGATTTCAGTCGTCAGGTGATCCGAAGGCCCCACTCGTCGTCATCCTCGCGAAAGCGGGGATCCACTTTGATTTTTCTGGTCCTTTGGTGAATTGACGAAGATCAAAATGGGTCCCCGCTTTCGCGAGGATGACGACGAAATTGTTGATACGAGGCCATCCAAACTGGCGAGGGATCCCGATCATCAGGTTGCGTCTACAAGAAAGACGACGTTCCAGGGTTCGCGGCGAACCGATCGCAATATCGAATACCTCGCCGACTCCGCGTTTTCTCATCCGCTACAATGCGCGCCGGCCGTGCCGACGATCGTGTGCGACAGCCGCCGCCATCATCAACCAGTCCTGCCCGAGTACGCTTCCGGGCAGGTGACTCTTCATTGCGTCGGCCTTGACGCCGATACGGAACTTCTCATTTGAATCTTGCTTCGCGCCTGCGCCAGGACTGGCTGGGCAACATTCGTGGCGATGTGCTCGCTGGTCTGGTCGTCGCGCTGGCGCTGATTCCGGAAGCGATCGCGTTTTCGATCATCGCTGGCG
>JBBSLA010000161.1:0-5438 GCA_038255665.1 Lysobacterales bacterium
ACGATCAGGCCGGGTCGCCGCAGCGGCGTGAACACCGCCGAGCGCGTGCCGAGCACCACCAGCGCATCGCCGCGCGCCGCCGCCAGCCACGCACCCGCGCGCTCGCCATCAGCAAGGCCGGAATGCAGCGCGGCCACTTCGACGCCAAGGCGCTCGCGAAAGCGACGCAGCATCTGAGGCGTCAGCGCGATCTCCGGCAACAGCACCAGCGCCTGTTCGCCGCGGGCAATCGTGGC
The DNA here is from genome assembly GCA_038255665.1 of Lysobacterales bacterium. GTDB lineage: Bacteria > Pseudomonadota > Gammaproteobacteria > Xanthomonadales > Rhodanobacteraceae > Dokdonella. The sequence continues at coordinate 237 of JBBSLA010000161.1, forward strand.
GGCGATGAGGCGCAGATAGACCTCGGTCTTGCCGCTGCCGGTGACCCCGTCGAGAAGGAACGGCGCGTAGCGTCCCGTTTGCGCCGCAATCGCGTCGACCGCCGCCTGCTGGGCCGCATTCAATGGCGGACCGTTGATGGCACGGCGCGGCAGGCTTACCCGCGGCAGGCTCAGCGATTCCAGTTCGCCGCGCTGGCGCAAGGAGGTGGCCGAGCTTCGCCAGCCCGGCAATTCGCCGTCCAGCGTTGCGGCCAGAACCGGGCCATCGACCAGCCGCTCCAGCAGCGCGGCAACGCGGCTGCCGCTGCGCAATTTTCCCTGTTCAACGCGCTCGCGACCCCCACCGGTCAGCCGCACCGCCGGCTCGCCGCTGTCGGGCAAGGCACGTGGCGCGCGTAATGCGACCGGCAGCGCGGTGGCCAGGACTTCGCCGATGGGATGCTGGTAATAGCGGGCGGCCCAGGACAGCGTCGCCAGCAATTCACCGTCGAAGATGGGTTGCGGGTCGAGCACACGCTGGACCACTTTCAACTTGTCCCTCGGCACATCACTGTTCGCCAGCGTGGCGATGACGATGCCTACGCGATGTCCGCGCCCGAACTGCACCAGCACGCGGCTGCCGACAGCCGGTACGACACTTCCTGGCGCGATCAGGTAGTCGAAAGCTTGCGGCAATGGCACCGCCAGCGCGACCTGGACGGTGGTCATCGACGGGCCCGCCGTGTGCGGCGAGACGGCGACGCGAGCCCGTTCGACGCGCACTCGTTGCAGTCCGCGTGGCGCACCTCAAGTTGCGGCCGGTTTATGAACGCTGGCTTAGGTAAGTGCTGCAAACCGCCGATCTCTAAGAGGTTTTTTCGTTTATCCACAATGCCTGTGGATAAGTCTGTGGAATACCCGTTTCAGCCTGGTCGCAGGGCGCACGGTTGTGCGCTGCCGGCCAACCTGATCAAACTTTAACCAATGTGTAATGGGCTTCACTATCAATAACTTGCGGATGCCTTCCGGCGCCTCGGTAGCGATCATGCGCGAGATGCCTGAACTGGTGGGTACACAAATGGCCCCTGTGCACAACCCGCATCACGGCACAGCGCCGATCGCTCGTATCGAGAGCCCCCAAAAACGTTAGGGTGTGAGCGGTGGCGGCCATTTCCGATGGCAACGAGCGCCGACGCTTCCGCGCATTTTCGCGAAATCCGGCCACCCGCTACGGGCGGTGCGCCGGGCGACTCGGTAAACTCGCGCGCCCTGACTTCGGTCCCGTGCATGTCTTCCATTCTACGCATCGAGCGTGCCCGGCTGGCCACCGAGATGCGGGCCAGCGCACGGCTGGCGACGCCGCTGGTGCTGGGCCAGTTGTCGGCGATCGGGATGAATGCAGTGGATGCCCTGCTGGCTGGTCACTTCAATGCGCACACGCTGGCCGTGGTGGCGGTCGCGACCAGCGTCTGGTCGCTCGCCATCGTCGCCGCGATCGGTGTGATGCTGTCGGTGCCGCCGTCGGTGGCCCAGCTGAATGGCGCGGGCAGGCGGGCCGATATCGGCCCGCTGTTCGCGCAGGCGATCTGGCTGGCGCTGGCGCTGGGGCTTGTGATCGGATTGGCCATCTATTTCGCCGGGCCGATGCTGCCGCGATTGATCGGTGTCGATGCCCGGCTCACTGACGATGTCGGTCAGTTCCTGCGCGTGATCGCCTTCGGCGCACCGGCGCTGGCGCTGTTTGCCGCACTGCGCGGATTGAGTGAAGGGCTGGGCCTGGGCCGGCCGACCATGTACTTCGCCCTGCTCGGCCCGCTGCTCCTGGCGCCGCTCGGCTATGTGCTCATGTACGGCCGCTTTGGCGTGGAATCGATGGGTGCGCTGGGCGCTGCCATTGCGACTGCCATCGTGCTGTGGATCCAGGTGGCGGCGTTCGCGACCTATGTCATCCGCAACCGTCGCTTTCGCGACCTGAACCTTTTGCAGGGCTGGGCGAAGCCCGACCCGCGCACGATCGCCGAACTGCTGCGGATCGGCTTGCCGATGGGCATCACCCTGTTGATGGAAGGCGGCCTGTTCGTGGCGGTCGCCCTGATCATCGGCCGGCTCGGCACCGACATCGTCGCGAGCCATCAGGTTGCGCTCAATGTCGCCTCGATCGCGTTCATGGTGCCGCTCGGGCTGGCCTTGGCCACGACCGTGCGGGTGGGCAATGCGGTCGGCCGCAACGACGTCGTCGGGGTTCGCCACGCGGCGATGGCAGGGTTCGCCCTCACCCTCGGCACGCAAGTCTTTTCCGCGGGCGCGATGGCGATCCTTCCGCATGCGATTGCCTCGCTGTACACCTCGGACGTCGCCGTCGTGTCGCTGGCCGCGCAATTGCTGTTGCTGGCGGCGATCTTCCAATTGTCCGATGGCATCCAGGTCGTCGCGAACGGTGCGCTGCGTGGCCTCAAGGACACCCGCGTGCCGATGGTCATCACTCTGATCGCCTACTGGGTCTTCGGCATGCCGGTCGGCTGGTGGCTGACCTTCCAACACGACATGGGAGCGCGCGGCATGTGGATCGGGCTGATTGCGGGCCTGAGCGCCGCCGCCGTCTTGCTGACCACGCGCTTCTGGCGCATGAGTGCTCGCATGGCGACAACCGCCGAGATGCAGGCGTCGCGCTCGCAATGAACGTTTGCCACATCCAAGCTGCCCGCCGCTTCGGATAGTCTTGCGTCATCGATTCAAGGAATTCCCATGTCCGACCGCAAACCTGGCCTGATTCGCCGATTCTTCGGTGCCATCTGGAACACCCTCAATTTCACCCGACGACTGGTGCTGAACCTGGTTTTCCTGGCGATCGCCATCGTGATCATCGCCGGACTGTTGGCGCGTACGCCGGTGCTACAGGCCGATACCGCGCTGGTGCTCAACCTGCAGGGCGACATCGTCGAGCAATACAGCGTCGATCCGGGCCAACGCGCGATCGGCCGCATTACCGGCAATGCGACCAAAGAAATCCAGTTGCGCGACATCCTGCGCGCGATTGATGCCGCAGCAAGTGATGCCAATATCGGTCGCATCGTGCTGATTCCCGATGACATGGGCCAGGCCGGGCCATCGACGGTGCGCGAGATCGGCCAGGCGCTGGACCGTTTCCGCGCCGCCGGCAAGCCGGTCACGACCGTCGCCAATAACCTCGACCAGAATCAATACGCACTCGCCGTGCATTCGGATCGCATCCTGCTCGATCCGGAAGGCTCGGTCATGCTGATCGGCTATTCCAGCTATCGCAATTACTACAAGGAACTGCTCGACAAGCTCGGCGTCGACGTCCATTTGATCAAGGTCGGTACCTTCAAGTCGGCGGCGGAACCGTATGTGCGAACTGAGGCGTCGGAAGCGTCGAAGGAAGCCGACCTCGAATGGATGGGCGCGCTGTGGCAGGAATATCTCGCCGAAGTTGCGGCGCAACGCAAGCTCGACCCGGCAAAGATCAGCGACGACATTGCGAACTACGGCGACCGCGTAATTGCCGTGCAGGGTGACCTCGCCATGTTGGCACTCAACCAGAAACTGGTCGACCAACTAGCCACCCGCGAACAGGCGCGCGACTGGCTGCGCGAGCAAGGCGTACCGCCCGATGGCGACAGCTTCCGGCAAGTCGAATGGACCCGTTACGCGGCACAACTGCCACCGGCCAACCCACTCGCCAGCCACCGTATCGCCGTGGTCGTCGCGGAAGGGGAAATCCTGCCCGGCGAACAACCACCCGGCGCGATTGGCGGACGCTCGACCGCGCAATTGTTGCGGCGTGCCCGCGAAGACGATTCGATCAACGCGATCGTATTGCGGGTGAGTTCCCCGGGCGGCGACTCCAATGCTTCCGAACTGATCCGTCGCGAAGTGGTGCAGGCCCAGCAGGCCGGCAAACCCGTGATCGTTTCGATGGGCGACTACGCCGCCAGCGGTGGCTACTGGATCGCCATGAACGGTGACGAGATCTGGGCGCAACCGACCAGCATCACCGGCTCGATCGGTATCTACGCCCTGCTCGCGACAATCCCGGAAACACTCGCCAAGATCGGCATCAACGTCGATGGCATCGCTACGACGCCACTCGCCGGCGCGTTTGACCTGCGCCGTCCGCTGTCGCCACAACTGGAAACGATCATCACCCAGACCATCCAGCGAGGCTATCGCCAGTTCATCGGCCTGGTCGCGCAAGCACGCGCAAAAACACCCGAGCAGATCGACGCCATCGCGCAAGGCCACGTCTGGATCGGCAGCCAGGCCAAGCAACGCGGCCTGGTCGACAAGCTCGGCGGCCTCGAAGACGCCATCGCCGCCGCCGCCGAACGCGCCAACCTTGGTGACGACTACTCGGTGAGCTACGTAGAGCGACCGATGTCGACCTGGGAAACGCTCGCCCTGCGCCTGAGCAACAGCGAAGCCGCCGTCGCGATCGGCAAGCACTTCGCGATGCCATCGCTGCCACTCGGCTTGATCAATGCCAGCGACTGGCGCGCAGCACGTTTGCTGCTCGACAGCCTTGGGCGCAAGACTTTCGCCAGTTACGCACACTGCTTCTGCACGATTCGCTGATTGGGCGATCAGCAGGCGCCATTCTCCCCTCTCTCTTGCGAGAGGGCCTGCGCCCGCCACCACGCTTCCGCTGATATCAGCGTTGGAGCTTGGCGCTCATCTGATCCAAGGCTGAGGAATCGGACCTTGCGTGCCCCTCTTTTGTCATCCCCGCGAAAGCGGGGACCCATTTCGATCTGGCTTTATGCGCGGCGCGCGCTCGTTGGCTGTCGCCAGACTGGTCAAGCTCATGGTTCGACTGCCGCGCTGCGCTCTTTCTTTGGCTAACGCCAAACTGGTCAAGCGTTTCGCCGGGCTGCCGCCCGCCGCTTCTGTGTTGTCGGCTATCGCCAGACTGGTCAAGCTCATGGTTCGACTGCCGCGCTGCGCTCTTTCTTTGGCTAACGCCAAACTGGTCAAGCGTTTCGCCGGGCTGCCGCCCGCCGAGCCACCTTTCTGCTCGCACAGAAACGTGGCCCAAAGATGCGCCCGTGGCGGGTCGGTCGTGCGGAGAAACCGCACGACTACGCGAGCCGGCTCCGGGGTTCGCTGACAGCACATCCTTGTGCTGACAGCGAACTGGCCCGAATCCATTCGGGCCACCCTGCGGGCCTTTTCTCCGCCAACTCGCCTCCCCGAATAGGGAAGTAG
>JBBSLA010000162.1:0-5394 GCA_038255665.1 Lysobacterales bacterium
CAGTGGAACGGCCAGGACGAGCGCTATCGTTTGCTCTACGTGGCGCTGACCCGCGCGCAACATGCGTGTCATGTTTACGCGTTGCCGCACGGTCGGGCGACCAGTGGAGGAAGCTCGAAACCGCGAACCGATCCCAAGCGCTCGCCACTGGACGCGATCATCGCGCGATTGCTGTCTGACCGACTTGCTCCCAAGCCGATCGATGGCGTTGCCTGGTCTGCGGGTCCGTGGTCGTGGCCGACCGGCCAGCACTATCAACCGCTTGGCGAGCGAACTGATCGAGAACGGATCGCGATGGGCGAACCGCCGCCGGCGGCATTCGAATCACGCTACAGCTTCACCAGTCTCACCCACGCGCACGCACACGTCGCGAGCGAGGAATCATCGGCAGCGGACGAGCCAGACGTTGCAAGTGACCCGTCGCAAACGGTGCTCGTCGATGATGCAATCGGCGAATTCGCCGCTGTCGAGTCGGCGCACCCGGAGATGCAGCGTCTGTCCGACATTCGCGGTGCCGATTTCGGCAACGCGTTGCACGCAATCTTCGAGCATCGCGTGATCGGCGCGACGATGACGACACAAACCAATCTGATCCGCCGCTGCCTGAGCGACTACGGAATCCCTTCGGGCGACATGCCGCTTGATCGCGTCGTCGCGCTGGTGGCTGCGCGCATCCAGGCAACGCTGGATACGCCGCTGTTGCCTCACACGTCGCCTGGCCTGTCGCTCGCAGCGTTGAAGCCGCACCAGTTGCGCGCCGAAATGGCATTCGATTTCGTACTCGACGACGTATCGATGTCGCGGCTGCGTGAAGCCTGCGAAAGCCACGGCGAACCCGCACTGGTGCCGACGGGACCAGCTCGAACCTTGCGCGGCCTGATGACCGGCAAGATCGATCTGGTATTTGAATTCAATGGTCGCTTCCACGTGCTCGACTACAAGAGCAACCGACTCGGCGAGCGCTTGTTCGACTATGCGTCTGATGCGTTGGAGCGGGCGATGGACGCGAACCAGTATCCATTCCAGGCCCTGCTCTACACCGTCGCCGTCGACCGCTACCTGCGCCAACGCCTTGCCCACTATTCGCGCGGGGATCACCTCGGTGAAGCGATCTACCTTTTCGTTCGTGCAACTGGAATCGAGGCTGACTCTGGCATCTGGGCGCGGCGATTCGATGACGGATTGATCGCCTCCGTCGATGCCGCGCTGGGTCACGCGATGAAAAAGGAAATTGCATGAGCGCCTATCGCTTCGAACGCGATGTTGTCACCAGCGCGAACGAAGCGTGGCGACCGCTCGACCGTGCCGTGCATCGCTGGGTGCGCGCACATGGTGAAGGACTCGGCACCAATCTACTCGCCGACACGGCAGCTTGGGCAAGTCTCGCCGATGGCCATGGCGACAGCGCCCTAGCCTTGACCGATGTAGACAACCGGAATGCCATGCCAGCGCTCGAAGACGCCCAGTGCCAGCTGCTGCGCGAACACCCCATGGTCGGCGAGGACGACAGCGATCGGCCCTTCGTCATCGACGTGGCCAACCGTTTCTACCTGCAACGAAATCATCGCAACGAGCGCAGCGTTGCGGCGGCCTTGCGGGCGCGTCGCGAAGCCGTGGGTCGTTTTGACGATGTGGCGAGCGATGCCGATATCGACGCGCTTTTCAACGGCGTAACTGGCGTCGATGTTGAGCCGCAGCAACGCGCGGTGCGCACCGTCGGCGAACGTGGCGTGTTTGTGCTGACTGGCGGCCCCGGCACTGGCAAGACCACCACCGTGTTGCGCATGCTGTTGATGCTGCAACATCGCAGCGCGCAGGCGCTGAGCATCCAGGTCGCCGCGCCAACCGGCAAAGCGGCGCAGCGTTTGATACAGGCCTTGCGCAATGGTAAGCAACAGTTGCTCGATAACGCGACGCAGCCTTTGCCTGTGCATTGGCGTCAGTACCTCGATCGCATTCCTGACGACGAAGCAGTCACCCTGCATCGTTTGCTCGGCTTCGAGCCGTGGCGAAATGGTTTCAGCCGCAACGCCAAGCGGACCATTCCGGCGGATGTCGTCGTGGTAGACGAGGCATCGATGATCGACCTCGCCATGTTGCGCGCTCTGCTTGGCGCCGTGCGACCTGATTCGCTCCTGATCCTGGTCGGCGATGCCGACCAGTTGACCTCGATCGCGACCGGTTCGGTGTTGATGGATTTGGTCGCCGCGATGGAATCGTCGGCGGAATCGCTCGACATCGTTCGTCTCGTCCACAGCTTCCGCGCCAAACCAGAACTGGTAGCGATCAACGACGCGGTCCGACGCGGTGATCCCGAAGCGCTTTCCATCGCGACTACAAATGCCGGTGCCGATGCGATGCGCCGCGATGTGCACGACGAAGCGACGCTACGCGCCAACTTGCAAACCTGGTCACATCGCCTTGCAACGTCGCTGGGCAATCCGGTTGACTCCCGCTCCGTGGCCGATGCGTTCGAGGCACTGGCGCAGCAACAGCTTCTCTGCGCTTTGCGTGAGGGTCCGTTCGGTGCCGTCGCAATCAACCAGATCCTGGAGCAAAAGTTGAGATTGGCGTGGAACGTGCCGGTCAACACCGAGTGGTATCCCGGTCGCGCCGTCATCATCACCCGCAACGACTACTCGGCAGGGTTGTTCAACGGCGATGTCGGCATCTGTCGAAAAGAGACCGACGGCACGCTGCGGGTCTGGTTCGAAGTAGCCAGGTCGCGTGCTGCTGTCGATGCTCCAGACTCAGGCTATCGAGACTTCGCACCCGCCGCGCTGCCCGACCACGAAACGGCGTTCGCACTCACCATCCACAAGAGCCAAGGCTCGGAATACCACCACGTCGCCGTGCTGCTGCCGCCCGAAATAAAGCACCGCATCCTGTCCCGGCAACTGCTCTACACCGCACTCTCGCGTGCCCGTGGCAACGTCGAGATCTGGGCCACCCAGGCATCGCTAGACGGCGCCGTTCGCACGCCGGTGACGCGCGCCGGCGGCCTAAGCGATCGTCTCGTTGGAGCAAACTGACGGCCGAAAGAAATCGGCTACTTTCCGATGCAAAACGAGTCGAAGATTTCGCCGAGCAGGTCGTCGCTGTGGAACTCGCCTGTGATTTCGCCGAAGGCGTGCTGGACCTGGCGCAGTTCTTCCGCGGCAAGTTCGCCAGCCTTGGAAATTTCGAGTGCGGCGGCGGCGGCACGCAAGTGATCGCGGGCGCGCTCGAGGGCGATGACGTGGCGGGCGCGGGCGGTGAACGCGCCTTCGTGATCGTCGAATTTTCCGGCGCGGCGTTGCAGTTCTTCGATCAACTGGTCGAGTCCTTCGCCGGTCTTGGCCGAAAGCCAAAGGTGGGTTGTGCCGTTGATGATTTCGCGATGCGGTGCGGTGCCTTGGCGGTCGATCTTGTTGTGGATGATCAACGATGAATTTGGTTGCAACGGATAGCGAAGCAGCAGGTCGTCGTCTGACAAGCGATGGGGTGACTCGGTCACAAGTGATTCGGTCACCAGCAAGGTCAGGTCGGCGCGTGTCATTTCATCGTGGGTACGACGGATACCTTCTTCTTCGACGCGATCAGCCGCCTCGCGCAGGCCAGCGGTGTCGACCAGGGTAAGGCCGATGCCGTCGAGGTCGATGGTCTCGCGCAACACGTCACGCGTAGTGCCGGGCTGGTCGGTGACGATGGCGCGGTCGGTCGCGACCAGAGCATTGAGAAGGCTCGACTTGCCAGCGTTCGGGCGACCGATGATGACGGCGTGCAGGCCATTGTTGAGTCGCAGGCCACGCCGGGCGGATTCAAGCAACTCGTCGGTCTGTGCGTTCAACGCGGCGAACCCTTGCTGCAGACGCGTGTCGGCGAGGAAGTCGATTTCTTCTTCGGGAAAATCAATCGCAGCTTCGATCCAGACGCGTTGGCGGATCACGGCTGTGAGCAAAGCCTGCACGCGCCGCGAGAACTCGCCATCAAGACTGCGCATCGCGGCGTTGGCGGCAGCGACCGAGCCGCTGCTGATCAGGTCGGCGACCGCTTCGGCCTGGGCCAGGTCGAGCTTGCCATTCAAGAATGCGCGTTCAGAAAACTCACCGGCACGGGCCAGCCGTGCGCCGAGTTCCACGACGCGGGCCTGCAGTTGGCGCAACACGATGGGGCTGCCGTGAATCTGCAACTCGACGACATCTTCGCCGGTGTAGGAATGCGGCGCGGGGAAGCTCAGCAACAAGCCATGATCGATGGTCACGCCGTCGTGGTCGCGGAACGTGGCGTAGTGCGCGTGACGTGGTTTCGGCATGCGACCCAGCAACTGATTCGCAATGTCCAGTGCGCTTGCGCCGGAGATGCGCAGCACCCCGATGCCGCCGATGCCGGCGGCGGTTGCGATGGCGACGATGGTGTCGCTGTGCTTCACCGATTGCCTCGCGAGCCCAAATGCCGAGGCGCTACTTCGCCTTGGCGGTCATGCCTTTGTTTTTGCTTCTTGGCTTGTCTTCACCGGCTTCAACGCGCTTGGTGATGATCCACTGCTGCAACAGAGAAAGCATGCCGTTGGTCGTCCAGTACAGCACCAGTCCGGCCGGGAAGAAGGCGAACAACACCGAGAACATCACCGGCATCACTTTCATGATCTTGGCCTGGGTCGGATCCATGCCGGTCATCGGGGTGATGTACTGGGTCGCGATCATCGTCACCGCGTTCAAGATCGGCAGCACGAAGTACGGGTCGGGCGCGGTCAGGTTGTGGATCCAGCCAATGAAGGGCGCGTGACGCAACTCGACGCTTTCCAGCAACACCCAGTACAGCGCGAAGAACACCGGCATCTGGATCAGCATCGGAAGACAGCCGCCGAGTGGATTGATCTTTTCCTTCTGGTAGATCTCCATCATCGCGGCGTTGACCTTTTGCTTGTCGTCGCCGTAGCGTTCCTTGAGGGCAGCAATGCGCGGCTGCATCTTGCGCATCTTCGCCATCGATCGGTACTGCGCTTCACTCAACTTGAAGAACACCGCCTTGATCAACAGCACCAGCAGGATGATCGCGAAACCCCAGTTGCCGGTGATCGCGTGCAGCTTGGACAACACCCAGTGCAGTGGCTTGGAGATGATCGTGAAGATGCCGTAGTTCGCCGTCAGCGACAGGCCCGGTGCCACGTTGTCGATGGTGTCCTGCAGCTTGGGTCCGACATACAGCCGCGCATCCACCGTCTGCTGCGCGCCGGCTGCGATCGTGATCGGCGCTGACACGCTGCGGATCAAATAACGCGGCTGGCCATTGTTGGGCAGCGTGTTGGTGGTGAACGTGGCGTTCTGATCGGCCGGCGGAATCCAGGCGGCGAAGAAGTAGTGCTGGATCATCGCGATCCAGCCGCCTTGCACGTCCTTCTTGAGGGGCTCG
>JBBSLA010000163.1:0-5301 GCA_038255665.1 Lysobacterales bacterium
AAGCGCGAAACGGGTGAGTCGCGCTGGGAGGCATTGGTCCGCGAGCTTGATGAGGAACTTGGCATCGTCGCCAGCGCCGGTCGTCCGCTGATTGGCGTTCCATTCTCGTATGCAGACAAGTCGATACGCCTCGACGTCTGGACCGTCGATGCCTATGCAGGAACGCCGTGGTCTCGCGAAGGACAGGCGCTGCGATGGGTAGACGAAGCGGCGCTCGATGCCATTCCGATGCCAGACGCTGACCGACCCGCCATCGCAGCGCTGCGCCTGCCAAGCGAATACCTGATCACGCCTGACCTGCCGCCCACGCCGCACGCCGCGTTGATCGATCCGATCACGGAAGCCATGCGCGGCGGCGTCCGCCTGATCCAGTTACGCCTTCCGCAATGGGCGCGTGCGGACGTTTCCCGATTGGCGATGCAACTGCATGCGCTGGCGCAAGAGTACGGCGCTCGGTTGCTGGTCAATGCCGATATCGAACTGGCCATCGATACTGGACTGGATGGTGTCCACTTGCCGGCTCGCGTCGCCGCCACGCTCGACGCGCGACCGCTACCTGATCAGATGTGGCTGGGTGTTTCCTGCCACGACGCCGACGAACTCGCCCACGCCGCGCGCATCGGTGCCGATTTCGCGACGCTGTCGCCGGTGCAGGCGACGCCTTCCCATCCCGCCAACGCCCAACTGGGCTGGGAACGGTTCGGTGCGCTGGTACACGACTGTCCGTTGCCGGTCTATGCCCTAGGCGGAATGGGTGTCGAGGACGTGCCGGCGGCGCAGGGCTGTGGCGCTCAAGGCATCGCAGCCATCCGGCACCTCTGGCCGGGCTGACCGCCGCGGCGATCTGGACAGGCGTCGGCGTGCCGCCCGAAGGCCTTGGCAGCCGGTTTCGCGCCACGCAGCGGTTGAGGCATGATCGCCAACCGGCATCCACGCCGGAAACCGAGGCGCACTCTCGTGAGCGACACCATCCATCACCTGAAGATCGAACTGAAGAACCTCAAGCCCATGATCGGACGCGAAGTGCTGGTCGCTTCCGACATTCGCCTGGACCGGTTGCATCAGGTGATCCAGGTCGCGATGGGCTGGGCGGATTCGCACATGCACGAATACATCGTCGGCACGCTGCGCGGCGGCGAACGCTTCGGCATGCCGGTGTCCGACCCGTTTGCGTCCGGGCCTCGCGCGCGCAACGAGACCAAGTTCACGCTGCGGCAGATCGCGCCCGACAAGGGCAGCAAGCTCCTCTATTGGTACGACTTCGGCGACGACTGGCATCACGAGGTAAGTGTGAAAGCCGTGCTCGTGGCGACGCCCGATCAGCCAGTTCCTTACTGCCTTGATGCATCTCGCGCCTGTCCGCCGGAGGACTGCGGTGGCCCCGGGGGCTATGCCAATCTTCTCCGTATCCTCGGCGATCCCAAACACGAGGAGCATGATGACATGCGCGAATGGATCGGCGACGGATTCGATCCCGAGCACGTCGACATCGATTCGATCAACAAGGAACTGGCCACGCTCGCCCGGCGCTGGAACCGCGCGCCGCGCAAGCGCGCAGCGGCTTCGCGCTGAATGGCTGCACGCCGTCAGATTCGTGCCGTGTTGAACCGGATATTCACGACGACGCCCGCTGTGTAAGCGATTGTGGGGTGGCAAGCTCCCAAGCAGCAATTAAGGAATGCAGTTTGCATTCCGCCTCGAATGTCTGTTGTCGACGCAGGGTGCTTGCTTGGGAGTGCACTCTTACCCGGTTTCGGCAATCGAGCCGCCGCGCGCGGCATCGAACTCGACGAAAGCTTGCACGATTGGCTATTCACCCACCAATCCCGCGACCTCGCCAGAGTCAACGAACTGCTGGACCGCATCGACACTGCTGTCCTAGCCGCTAACGCCGAGTCACCGTGCTGTTTTTGCGGCAACTACTGATCCAAACACCCCAAGTTCCGCAGTTAGCGCCGTATGTTGTTGATTTTGCCTTCCCGAACGTAGATTCTGATGGCGACACCGTGCCAGACGGTATGGAGCGCCTGTACGGCATGAATGCCAATAGTGTCGATAGCGAATGCGATGGCGTCAGTGATAGCATCGAGTTTCCTGTATTCGGCGTGCAAAACGTCGGTAGCGATCCAAAAGATGGAGTATGCTTGTGAAGACTATTCTGATTAGCTTTGTTGCGGGCGCAGCGGCGTTTTTCTTGCCGAATGCATTCGCACAGCAAGTGCTGGCATGCCCGACTGGCTCTTATGGACTCAATACTCTCCCACCCGGACCGATAACCGCAAATTCCCTGTTGTATATGTGGGTCCGTGAGCGCATCGGCGGGAGTGGTCCTGCGGCAGGCGCTTGGGATTTCAAGCCAGAGAACTTTGTCGTGTCGGGTTTTCAGATAACGGCGACGGCGGTCGGCGTGCAAGGCTGCGGATTCTTCAACTGTCCCCCTCCGACCACTCAATTTGGGCCGGTTCCAGCGGGCAATTACACCGTGACCGTCAACGCGACGGCGACCAACGTTACGCCCAATGTCGCGTGCCCGCCGTTTACAGTGCCGCTGGTCGTTTTGCCTGGCGCGGTGGCGGCAGTGGCCGAGCCAGTTCCGATCAACGCCAAGTGGCTTGGCATGTTGGCCGCGCTGCTTATGGGTGCCGGTGGCACCTACTTGGCGCGGCGCCGAAGTCAACGTTTGATCGCAGGCGACCGATCAAGCAATTGATTGGCAGTCATCCAGATCGTGCTGGCGCTCAGCGAACGAGCGGCTGAGCGTCCAGCGCATCCAACTGCGCGACATTGCCGATTTTGTGCCAGTTGCCGTCGTAGCGCTCGCCGGTGAGTTGGTGGTCGCATCAACGAACGGTGTCAGGTTGAGGAGCGGAAACAGGCGTCAGAGTAGAAACAGAAACAGGATTGATCCGTCTGACGTTGTCGTTCGTTCGCGACGAAGACTGACTTACGCCACGCCGGATGCCAGTGAGGTGTAGCGCCGGTGCAGTGTGGCAACGGCCGCGTCGAGGTCCGCTAGTTTGCCGCTGTTGTTGATCACATCGTCGGCAATCGCGAGCCGGGTGGTACGGTCCGTTTGTGCAGCGAGAATGGATTGGGCCATCGCCCGATCAATTCCCGGTCGGCTCAGCAGACGCGTCAACTGGATATCAACCGGCACGTCGACGACGAGGACGCGATCGATCCAGTCGTAAGCGCCGCCGCTTTCAACCAGCAATGGGATTGATAGCAGCACGTAGTCGGCGTCGGACGATATAGCGCGCTCCTTCATCGACTCGCGAATGCGCGGGTGCAGGATCGCTTCGAGCTGCGACCGTGCTTGCGTGTCATCGAACACACGCGCGCGCATCGCTACCCGGTCGAGTGACCCGTCGTCGCTGAGCATCGCCTCGCCAAACTGCTCGACGATTTCGTGCAGTGCTTGTTGGCCGGGTTCGACCAGTTCACGGGCGATGCGGTCGGCATCCACGACCGCCGCGCCAAGAGCCGCGAAACGGCGTTCGATTTCGGATTTGCCCGACGCAATGCCGCCCGTCAGCGCAACCGCGTAACCGGCCATCAGATGGCCGGGAAGAATCCGCGATACCAGGCGGCGAGCCCGTCGCCGAACACGAACCAGACCCAGCCGGCGATGGCGATGAACGGGCCGAATGGAATTGGCGTCGAGCGATCCTGGCCGCGCTTCGCCAGCACGATGCTGCCGATAACCGCACCGAACAACGACGACATCAAAATAATCGGCAACAGGCTCATTGCTCCCATCCACGCGCCGAGCGCGGCCAGCAGTTTGAAGTCGCCGTAGCCCATCCCTTCCTTGCCGGTGATCAACTTGAACAGCCAGAACACCGACCACAGGCTGAGATACCCGATCGCCGCGCCGACGATAGCGGTCGCCGGATCGACGAAGATCGGGAACAGAGAAATCAGCAGGCCCAGCCACATCAGCGGCACGGTGAGCTGGTCAGGCAATAATTGGGTACGCGCGTCGATTCCTGCGGCGGCGATCAACATCCAGGTGAACAACAGGCCGGCCAGCAACTGTCCGCTCAGGCCGAACTTCCACGCCATCAGCGCCGACGCGATAAGAGTCAGCGCTTCAACGAGCGGATACTGCGCGGAAATCGGCGTCTTGCAGTAGCGACAGCGGCCGCGTAGTGCCAGCCAGCTGAGCAATGGGATGTTGTCCAGCGCGGAAAGCTTGTGCTTGCAACTCGGGCAGTGCGACGCGGTGAACACCAGGTCTGGCGGAGCAGTTTCGATGACGGTGTCGTCCGCTGCCAGCTCCAGCACATCGCGAGCCTGGTTGCGCCATTCGTGTTGCAGGCGGGCCGGCAGGCGCAGGATGACGACGTTGAGGAAGCTGCCGACCAGCAGGCCGAACACGGCGCACAAGGCGATCAATGGCGCGGGTTCGGCGACCCAGGAAAAATCACTCATCGCGTTTTGGAACCCTCAACCGACCACGGCGCCGAGCTTGAAGATTGGCAGGTACATGCCGATCACCATGCCGCCGACGAGGACGCCAATGACGACCATGATTAGCGGCTCCAGCAGGCTGGACAGCGAGTCGACCGCATTCGAGACTTCTTCCTCGTAGAACTCGGCGACCTTGAACAGCATCTTGTCGAGCGCGCCGGCTTCTTCGCCGATCGCGACCATCTGCACGACCATGTTCGGGAACAGGTCGGTCTGGCGCATCGACAGTTGTAACTGGTGGCCGACCGACACGTCGTCGCGAATGCGCTTGACGCCTTCGTTGTAGATGATGCTGCCGGTAGCGCCTGCGACGGAATCCAGTGCCTCGACCAGCGGCACACCGGCGCGGAAGGTAACGCCGAGCGTGCGTGCAAAACGCGAGATCGCCGACTGACGGAGAATTTCGCCAACGATCGGCAGTTTCAACAACACGCGTCCGACAAAGTGCTGCAATTTCGTCGAGCGCTTGTACGCCATGACGAACGCCACGATCGATCCCACGAAGATCAGCAACACCAGCCACCAGTTCGCCACCATAAAGCGCGATGCGCCGACCAGCATTTGGGTGAACGCGGGCAGCTCGGCACCGAAGTTGGCGAACACGGTTTCGAACTGCGGGATGACGAAGATCAGCAGGATCATCGACACGATCACCGCGACCGCGAGTACACCGGCCGGGTAGAACATCGCCTTCTTGATCTTGCCCTTGATACTCTCGATGTTTTCCTTGTACGTCGCCACCGTGTCGAGCACGGTGTCGAGCACGCCGGCGGATTCGCCGGCCCTGACCAGGTTGCGGAACAGTTCGTCGAACTGGACCGGATAGGC
>JBBSLA010000164.1:0-5133 GCA_038255665.1 Lysobacterales bacterium
AAAAACGCCACAGCGTCGAATAGTCGGGCCAAGCCGGGTTGCCGTCATATACGCACATCGTGGCGCCGACCAGGAGCGCTGCGACATTGAGATTCCACATGACCCATCCGGTGGTCGTAAACCAGTGAAAGCGATCGGTGGCGACGACATCGTTGTGCAACGCCATGGTCTTGACATGTTCGAGGAGTATGCCGCCATGCCCGTGCACGATGGGTTTTGGCAAGCCCGTCGTTCCCGAGGAATAGACAACCCACAATGGGTGGTCGAAGGGCTGCAGGTCGATCTGCAACGTGGCGTCGCGCCGCAGGGCATCGCGCCAGGCCACTACCTTCGGCCACCGGGTCGCGTCCGCTGAAATGTCGAGATTGGGTACCAGCAGCACGTGATCTACGCTCGGCAACTCTTCGACAAGGCGCCCTAACACGTCGCCACGATCATGGGACTTGCCGCTCCACCGATAGCCGTCGACCGCGATCAGCACCTTGGGCGCAATCTGGCGAAACCGGTCGAGCACGGCGGACAGACCCATCTCGGGCGAGCACAGCGACCACACGGCGCCGACGCTGGCGGCGGCAAGAAAGGCCACCACGGTCTGCGGAATATTCGGTAGATAGGCCACCACGCGGTCGCCGCTCTTCACGCCGCGCTCACGCAACCATTGCGCGAGATTGGCTACATCGCGCTCGAGCTGGCGCCATGACACTTCAACCCGCGCGCCCGCCTCGTTGCGAAAGACGATGGCGGGTCGCACGTCGGTACTGTGCTTGAAGATCTGGCTGACGTAGTTGGTCCGTGCACCCGGAAACCAGCGCGCGCCCGGCATCGATTGATCCGCCAACACCGGAACGCGATCCCCTTCGATCGGCAGGTCGAAGTGCTCGATGAACGCAGTCCAGAAAGCTTCTGGGTCGGCCACCGACCAGCGCCACAGCTCACCGTAATCCGCGAACTGCAACCCTTTTTCGGTCCGCAGCCAATCGGTAAACTGCGTGATACGGGCACGGGCCACACGCTCGGGCGATGGGCGCCAGATAATCTCTGCAGAGGTGGGTGTGGTCAATTTTGCATCTCCTCGAATGCCGGATCAGATTGCCAGCCGCACGACTCGGTCCCGGACCAGGCGGGCAATCGCGTCCGTGTCGTAGCCGAGTTCGGCTAGCACGGCGGCACTGTGCTCGCCGGCACGGGGCGGCGCTGCCATGTCGCCGGGGTGGCGCATGCCCTCGGACAACCTTGCCGGAAATGGAATCAGCGGAAACCCCGGGAGTTCCGGATGGGCCACGAAACGGCCGGCCAATACCGGGTCGGCCATGGCTTGCGACACCGTGTTCACCGGGCCGCAGGGAATGTCGGCGACCGCGAACGCCGCCACCCACTCGGCGGCTGTGCGGGCGACAAAGATCTGGCTCAACTCCGCCGCCATCTGGGGCCGGTGCGCCACACGGGCGGCATTGCTGGCGTAACGGTCGTCGCTGACCCACTCGGGCCGCCCGATCACCTCGCAAAAACGGGCGAACGCGGCATCGCTGATCACCGATACGCTGAACCAGCGCCCGTCGGCTGCGCGGAAATGTCGGCTCGGCGCGGCAATCGGCAGGTTGATCGCGCGCGCCGGCTCACGTTTCTCGACCGCATGCTCACCCACCTTGGCCGCCATGAAGTTGAACATCGTGTCCACCAGGGACGTCTCGACGGCCTGGCCACGCCCGGTCTGCTTCCAGTGCATGATCGCGGCCAGGATACCGAAGGCGCCACACATGCCACAGGCCACGTCGACCATTGGCAAGCCAACGCGAATTGGGTCGTCGTCCTCTTCTCCGCTGGCATAGAAACCGCCCGCCATGCCTTGTACGACGCTGTCGACAGCCGGCCGCAGACGGTAGTCTCCTTGTTCCCCAAAGGCACTGATCGCCCCGTAGACGATCTCCGGATTAATGGAACGCACGTCGGCGTAGGTCAGGGTATTGAACTCGGCGAAGTCTGGGCGGAAGTTGTGCACCAGCACGTGTGAACGGGCGATCAATTGATTGAGCACGGCGCGCCCCGCCGGCTTGCGAAAGTCCAGCGCCAACGATTCCTTGCCGCGATTGGACGTCATGAACGTGACGCTGGACTCGCCGTAAAAAGGCGGTCCGAGATGTCGGCCATCTTCACCGGCCAGCACCTCTACCTTGATGACGCGGGCACCAAGATCGGCCAGCGCCATCGCCGCGTAGGGACCGGCGATGAGCCGCGACAGATCGACGACCGTAATTCCGTCGAGCACGCCGGCCATGTCGCCTCTACCTTAGTTCTTGCTTTTGCCGCGCGCCCGGTCGCGAAAGGCCGCGATGCCGGCGCGATGCTCGGGCAGATCTTCGAGTACGGCCATATGTGATGAAACCATGTCCAGGTGTGTTGGTAGCGACATCGTCTGGCTTTGATAGACGGCGCGACGGAAGAACCGTACCGCCTGCTGCGGCTTCGATGCAATCGTGCGTGCCAGTTCGTAGGTCTCGGCCAACAGGTCGGCGTCGGGAACAACGCGATTGACCATGCCGATGCGCTCTGCTTCTTGCGCGCCCACAACACGGCCGGTCCAGAACAGTTCGAGCGCCCGTGCCGTGCCGATCAGGCGCGGCAGGAACCACGAGCCCGCGTCACCGGCGATCAATCCCACGTTGATATAGGTCTCGGCGAGCGTCGCCGATTGGGCCATCAGACGCATATCGCACATCAACGCCATATCCAGTCCGGCACCGCGCGCCGCGCCGTTGATCGCGGCGATGACCGGTTTTTCCGTACGCTCGAGCGCGAGCGGGATGCGGTGCACGTTGCGATAAAGGAAGTTCTTTCGTTCCAGAGCGTCCATGTCGCTGAACTTGGCCATCTCCTCAAAGTCGCCGCCAGCGCAAAACGCGCGCCCGGCGCCCGTGACGACGACCACCTTGACCCGTTCGTCCGCTTCCGCCGACTCGAGCGCGCCGCGCCAGGCGCCGATCATGTTCAGATCAAACGCATTGAGTAGTTCGGGGCGGTTGAGTGTCAACGTGCCGACGCCATAGGCGTCCACGTCGAATTTGACTGGGGGCTCGCTCGGCATGCTCTTTCTTCCCTTCAAGTTCGGCAAATAGTAACATAACAAGTGTTAGTTTGATGCACGAGAACGCATGTGCGATGGCCAAGAGATCTGACACCTCCTCGGGCCCTCGCATTGACCCACTGGACCAGATCCCTCAAGACGGCGACCTGGAATCAGCGTGTCGGCACTTGCCCAGTGGCGCAGTATTTTCCAATTCAGGTATGAGCCTGAAGGAAGACTCGGGTGAGGTGAGTCGGGTAGTGGTTTGATCTGGTTGAAAGTAGCAGTGTAAGTGGGGTGTAGCTGCCTTCGGATTGTTTCAATCGAAGGCCCCTGCCAGGCCGCCAGAGGCGGCCCCGATCATGCTCATGTACTCATGCATGATCCTGTCCCCGGCAATGGGGCAGGCGAGTGAGTTTGGGTCAGGCCCGCCGCGGTGTTTTTGGCTTGTTGAACAGCGTGAACAAATCGGTCTTGGCCTGCTGCATTGCCTGAGCTGCGGCCAGGTCGGTTTGGACGTTGGCCTGGGCCTGCAGATCGTGCAGCGTGATACCCGTCTTGAAGCGGACCAACCCCTTCTCGTTGAGTTGCGCCAGACACGCCAGAGGCGTCTTCACGTCCTGGTTGCGATAGCGCTTGATGACCTTGCCCTTGGGGCTGACGATCTCGGTGGCGAACAGGCACGGGCGGTGCAGATTGAGCCACGGGTTGAAGGTCTTTTGGTAGAACGCGTTGATGGGCTGGGCGTACTGCTGCGGGATGTGGCTGTAGCCCATGTGCTTCCTGACCACGCTGGCGTTTTTGCTCTCGGCCAGGGCGTTATCGTTGCTGTGGCGCGAGCGCGATTTGGTCTGCTCGATGCGCAACTTCTCCAACATCACGGCGACCCGTCCGTTGATGTACTCGGAACCATTGTCCGAGTGAAAGCCTTCGATCTCAAACGGAAACTGGGAGATCACCAGGGCCAGCACGGGCAGCAGGAATGCCTCGCTGAGGCCCTGCACGCAGGCCTGCACCTGCCACTGGCTCACCGCGTCTACACAGGTGATGTGGTAGACCCCCTTGATGCCATCGAGGTCGCCCTGGTGCACCGTGTCGATGCGTACAAAGCCGGCGCGTCCATGGGGTCGCGGTGCGCGGCGCACGCCGATGGGGTTGCACACCGGACGGGTCTTGGTAAAGCGCATCCGGCGGGCCTGGTAGCCGGTGCTCTTGCGCAGGTTGTACAAGTGCGAGACCGACAGCGTGGCCAGGCGCTCGTAACGCGCATCGCCATAGACGCTGTAGGCGCGATGCAGCAGGTGCACGATGGCCGGGCCGCACACGTCTTCGTTGGCGCGGTCCATCTCCACGAGCAGCGCGACATCGCCGGGCGTGTACTTGCGGGTAAAAGGGGCCGCGGGCACCCCATAGCGCTTGGCCAAGGGGGCCGGGGCCAGGCGGTTGCCCTCCCATTGCCGCACCAGCCGGGTGAGCTGGGAGCGGCTGTAGCCGCTGGTGTGGCGCAGATAGGCCAGCAGCACGCCACGCTCGCGTTTGTTGCGCCGGGGGTAGTCGAAGCGGCGCAGCACCCGGCTGATATGCGCGTAGCGCTCGGTGTCGCCTGCGTGCGCAGTAAACGCCACCTGATCGCTCGCGCCCAGGAATGCCTCGATCTGCGCAATCGTTGACAGCTTCGACTCGTCCATGTTGACCACCATCCTTGTGATGATCAACCCACCATCGCCTGCCCCCCGATTCCTCGCTCAGGCTCATACCTCGTTGGAAATACGCCCCTCCTTCAGGCTCATACCTCGTTGGACAAGGCTGAGTGTTGCGATCTGGCCGAGAACGAAGCATCATGACGGATTTTGGAAGCTATACGCAATCGTCTTTTGTCGCCCATGTCGGCATGACCACGCTCATGGCGTTTATCTTGCTGAAACTGGAAACCGCACGCCGCCAAGGTCGCTGGTTGGTCCGCCCAGACGGGTCCTGAGCGCTCGTATACCGTACCGCGGGCGAATGTCAGGTATCGGCAGCAGCTGACGTTCGACGGCCGAATTTGCGCGACCGCAGCCAGTCTATTGATA
>JBBSLA010000165.1:0-5076 GCA_038255665.1 Lysobacterales bacterium
CAGACGGCCAGTCTGTCTTCATCGCCGCGCCTTGATCTGCGCGAAGACAGTTCGGTGACGCCTGTGCGGAGTTGATCAGAGTATCCCCAGATCACTGGCCGAGCATCCATGCCAACGTGAGACTGGCGCCGGCCGACCTGGTCACCTCGCATCCAACCTTTCTAGCCCTTGATCCCGATCCGGTCAGGCGCGCTCTCGCCTATCAGGCGTGGCTGCGGGCAACGGCAAGTTCCGAGGAACTGAAAGACATCCGGGAACACCTTCGACAGGAACGCGCCCTGGGCGACACCAAGTTCCAGGCCATGGTTGAGAAAGCACTCGGCCACCACGCCAGCCTGCGATCACCCGGCCGGCCGAAACGCGTCGCCGACGACTTCTGATGGATTTAATTACGTCCGTAGCCTTTTGCGGATGGATCAGACAGTTAAGGCGTTGAACGCATCAGCCAAGGTCGAGAGCATGTCGGGTACGCTCTGACGGTACATCTGGCTATACGACTCAACGCCCACCTCTACCCACAGGGGAGCCGGGTCGCTGGGTCCGTGGGCGGTGATCTTACGAAGGGCGGGAATGGCCTGATCGTAATCTTTGCAGCCTTCTTTTTGCTTCAGCTGGAAGTAGCACAAGCACATCACGGCAAAGTGGTATTGGACGACCGCGCCTTCGCGCTTGTCCGATGGTAGATCGTCGACGTGCTGTTTCAGCCGCTCGCTCGCCCGCAATTTCTGAGCCCTAGCCTCACGCTCTGCAGGAAGGGATACGATGGGAGTGCCTTGGATGGAAGTTGCCATGTGAATGCTCCGCGAGTTGTAAAGAGCGAGTTCGTTGAATTGCCGGAAACTATACAAAACGGTTGCGCTAAAGCTTCCTTGCGGTCGAGTATTCGGCGACCGCATCTCAGAAGTTGAGACAGCGTTGTTCAGCCAGCGCTTCGCAATGCGAGCAGATTTCTACCAATTGATTGCACCCGCCCGAAAGGAGACTATCACTGCACCCAACCGCCTTATCATTATATGATGTTATATCCATTATAACGAAGGAAATTACAATGTCAGGCCTCGCTAAAAAGAAGTTGATATCGTATCTTGAATCTGCATTCGGCGGATTCAAGTTTGAAACGCAACACACCCAGCGGTGTGGTGGGGAAAAGGGGACGGAGGTAGTTAAGTCGCCAATGTCCACGCGCGCCGGCGCTCTCGTCCTACCGAGTCCCTGCGATCGTCGTGCGACGCTGCGTGCATGCCCCGCAAGCCACGACTCGAACTACCCGGCGTCCCGCTCCATGTAACCCAGGGCCGTAGGCTGGGTTAGCCCCACCAACCAGCGCTCTCCGCTGCATATCCGCGATGCTGGGTTGATGTAGCAAACCCAGCCTACCGTATCGGTTGCTGCGTTCGGTAAGAGTGCGTGAATTGGTAGGTAGGCATGAAGTTTGATCGTGAGATACATTCGGATAGTCCACGATCAACGTTTCCATCTCCACGGTGCTCAGCGTGACCCTACTATTTCCAGAACAAATCGAGCTGCTTCTGCGAAGCGGCACAATCGCGAAGATACAGGTTGATCAAGCTTTGATAGGGAATACCAACCTTGTCGGAGATTGACCTGAAATAATCGATTGCGTCCTCATTCAGGCGAATGGTTATTTGTTTATTGAGTTGTGACGCGTAGGAGTTTCTATCGGCGCTGGAGAAATCGTACTCTTTGCGCATGGCATCACCTGTCAACATTGCCGGGACTCGGTGGTAGTGGCCTTCCACGCATCAAGGCGTGTAGCGCAACCCCACCGTGTAGGTGTTTTCGTTGTTGCCGATTGCTGCGCCGCCGACTACGCCGATTTTGTCGGTGAGGAAGAACTGGGCTTGCAGGTCGAGGGCAGTGTTGGAATCGACGTTGTTGATCTTGGCGTAGCCGATGGCGATCGAGCCTTCCCAACGTGGGTCGAAGCGGCTGCGAATGCCGACGCGACCGCCGACGCCGTCTTCATCGATCGGGTTGTAGCGGTTGTAGGTGGCTTCGGCGAAGAGGTCGGTCGAGGAAGCGATCGGCACGTGGTAGCCGAAGCCGGCGAAGGTGGCGCGGATGTGATCGATGAACGGATTGTTGTCGACGTTGAAGCGGGTCATGCCGGCGATGAAATTGAAGTTGCCGAAGTTGGCGCTGCCGCGGAATGCCGCGCCATTCAAGTCCTCCAGCGACGTGTCGCTGGAGGCCCGGGCGTAGCCGGCTTCGATGTAGGTGTAGTTCGGCACGTATTGGGCGAAGGCGCTGGAGGATGCCAGGGCGAGCGCGGCGAGGATCAGTCGTTTCATGGATTTCTCGTTCTGGAAATGGAAGATCACGGCCAACTGGGACCGCGGCGTGTCACATCGGTTCACGCGGCCTTGATCGTGGAGCAATCGATCACGAAACGGTAGCGCACGTCGCTCTTGACCATCCGCTCCCAGGCGTCGTTGATGTCGGCCATGTCGATCAGTTCGATATCGGCCGCGACATCGTGCTCGGCGCAGAAGTCGAGCATCTCCTGAGTTTCCGCGATGCCACCGATCAGCGAACCGGCCAGCTTGCGTCGACGCATGATGAGCGAGCCTGCGGCCAAAGGCTGCGGATCGGGCAGGCCGACCAGGCACATGGTGCCGTCGAGCTTCAGCAGTTGAAGGTAGGCGTTGTAGTCGTGAGGCGCGGAAATAGTGTTGAGGATGAAGTCGAAGCTGCCGGCCAGTTCCTTGAACGTCGCCTTTTCCTTGGTCGACGCGAACTTGTGTGCGCCCAGTGCCAGCGCATCGTCGTGCTTGGATGGCGAGTGGCTGAGCACGGTCACTTCGCAACCCATCGCACGCGCGAGCTTCACGCCCATGTGGCCGAGGCCACCAAGGCCAACGATCGCAACCTTGTCGCCCGCCTTCACTCCGAAATGGCGCAGGGGCGAATACGTGGTGACGCCAGCGCACAGCAGCGGCGCGGCACGGTCCAGCGGAATCGACTCGGGAATGCGCAGCACGTAGTTTTCATCGACGGTGATACGCGTCGAGTAGCCGCCATAGGTTGGCGTCTTGGTGCCGCGTTCCGTGCTGTTGTAGGTGGCGGTCATCCCGTTGTCGCAGTACTGCTCATCGCCTGCCTTGCACGGCGCGCATTCCCGGCAGGAATCGACAAAGCAGCCCACGCCGACCGCATCGCCCTTCTTGAACTTGCTCACGTCACTACCGACGGCAGCGACATGGCCGACGATCTCGTGGCCGGGCACCATCGGGAAGATCGCATCGCCCCACTCCGCGCGCGCCTGATGCACGTCGGAATGACAGACGCCGCAGTAGCGGATGTCGATCAGGACTTCGTTAGGGCCGGGATCACGGCGTTTGATCGAGAATGGCGCGAGCGGTTTGGCGGCGGCGGGTGCGGCATAGGCGGGCGTGGTGTGGGACATCGTCGATCCTGTTTTGAGCTAGCCAGCGAGTCTACGCGGTGGGGCCGGAACCCAGCCGAAACCCGTCGCGCGCTGCGTCTATACGCATTGGCGTGAGAGCCGCGACTCCAAGACACTTTGTGACAGCCATCAACCCTCGTCATTCCCGCGAAGGCGGAGGCGTTCTTCAACAGCCGGAGGCTGGTCAATCCATTTTGATCTTCATACAGTTGTTGAAGAAACAGCAACATCAAAATGGGTTCCCGCCTTCGCGGGAATGACGAGGATAGTGTTTGGTCGCGCATCCGTTCCGCGTAGCGGCGCGCGCATCGCGATGACACAATCGCGTCAGGGCAACCACGGGCGAATGATGGGCACGCGAAAACACGAACGCATCGATCTTTCCAACGGCGCATCGGCGACATTGCCGTTGGTGTTGCTTGGCGTGTTCGCGGTCGTTGTCGCTATCTCGGCAATCAACCCGACCACGCGAGAAGACTGGCTGTTGGAGAACGCCTTGGTCGCATTGGCGCTGCCGGTGATCTTCTGGGGCTGGACGCGGGTGCGCTTGTCGAACGCGGCGTACGTGCTGCTGTTCGTGTTCGGCGTGCTGCACGAAATCGGTGCGCACTATCAGTACTCGAACGTTCCCTACGAGCAATGGTTTGCCGCGATCAGCGGTGGCGGATCACTCGATGCGCTGTTCGGCTTCCAGCGCAACCAGTTCGATCGTGTAGTGCATTTCCTCTACGGCGTACTGGTGACGCCGGCGGTGACCGAAATCATTTGTGTACAGGTGGTGTTGCGCGGCACATGGCGCTACCTGCTGCCGGCGGGCTTCATGATGACCCACGGCATGATCTACGAAATCGTCGAGATGTACGCCGCAATGGTCGTCGGCGGCGAACTGGGACAGGCGTACCTCGGCACCCAGGGCGATGAATGGGATGCGCACAAGGATATGGCCTTGGCTGCAATCGGCGTCATCCTGATCCTGCCGTACTGGCTGCATCGGCTGCGGAAGGCGGGACACTGATTCGCTACAGGTGTGGCTTGAGCCATGCTTCGAGTTTTGCTTCATCGAAGTTGCCGATGCGCTGGGCGAGGACGTGGCCATCGCGGCCGATCAGCACGCTGTAGGGCAGTACGTTGCGGGTGTTGCCGTAGCGGATTGACCAGTCGGGGCCGAGTGCGGGATCGTTGATCAGGATCGGGTAGCTCACGGGAAACTGAGTGAGGAATCCATTCGCGGCGGCGGCATCTTCGCTTGCGACGCCAACCACTTCCAAACCTTTGTCAGCATGACGATTGCGAATGCTGTCGAGCAACGGCATTTCTTCGCGGCACGGTCCGCACCAGCTTGCCCAGAAGTTGATCAGCAGCAGCTTGCCGTCCCATGGGGCGAGCGACGTGGGTTTGCCATCGCGATCCGGCAGGCTTGCGTCATCGCGGCGGTCACCCACATTCAACGCGGCGACGCCTTTCTCAACAGCGACATTGCGTGGCGTCGGTTGCATCCAGCGACTGGCGACCAGTCCCACGCCCGCGCTTGCGAGAGCGAGTACGACGATCAACAGGTTTTGCCTGGTAAAGATGCTCACGGCACCGGCAGCGCCGCGTCGACGATGGCTTGGGTCAACAGCGTCGGCAGAACCTGGCCGGGATCGTCC
>JBBSLA010000166.1:0-5025 GCA_038255665.1 Lysobacterales bacterium
GAACGTGGACGGGACCCACGTTGATGCTTGTTTGCGACCAGCCGCGACTTTGCGTCGAACACTTGCATTCGCTGCTGGATGCCGGCGACGCGAATTCCGATCGCGACATCGCCAGTGCTTACGCCGAGACCCTCGGCATTCCCGCACTGGTTCGCGCGTCAACCCTCGCGCTTGCGTCAACGCTGCAGGGCGACAGCGGCTTGCGCCGCCTTTGGCAATCGCCGGACGCTGCGGTCGTCGGCATCGACGCACCGGAGCTTGCCTTCGATATCGATACGCCCGCCGATCTCGCGGACGCGATTGATGGCGGGTGGGTTGATACCCAATGATGATTGTTCGGCGGTTGTACCCCGCCATCGCAGCACGTGCAATGTCCTACACCTTCGTCATTCCCTCCTGCGCGCAATGCCGTCCAGACCGCCCTGTCAGGTTGGTTAGCCAACCGGCAGTAGGCTCGTCGTCATCCCCGCGAAAGCGGGGACCCATTTTGATTCTGCTGTATCTTCCCCAAGCTTCCGAAGATCAAAATGGATTGACCAGCCTTCGGCTGTTGAAGATCGCCTCTGCCTTCGCAGGAATTACGAAAATGCCAGCACCACCCCACTCGCGAGCCCCATGAACATTCGCCACGTCACCAAACCCACACTCGCCGCACTGCTTGCCATCATCCTCGCCGCATGCGCACCCTCCGCGCCGCGCACGGATGTTTCGACACAGCCACTCAAAATCGCCAGCTGGAATCTCGAACACCTCGCCGCCGACGATGGCATGGGTTGCCGCCCCCGAACGGAAGCCGACTACGCCACTTTGCGCGGTTATGTCGAGCGCCTCGATGCCGACGTGATCGCATTCGCCGAGGTCGAGAACGCCAAGGCCGCCGCGCGCGTGTTCACGCCCGACAAATACACGGTGCTGATGTCGGCGCGTCCCGGCGGCGTGCGCCACGGATTCTGCAAGCGTGACGCGACCAGCGGACCGACCATTCGCAAACAGGATCTCGGCTTTGCCATTCGAAAAGGCCTGCGCTACGAAAAGCACGAGGAACTGAAAGATATTGCGCTCGGCAATCCCGACCTGCGCTGGGGTGTCGATATCAGCGTCGATCGTGGCGGCCAGCCGCTACGCCTGCTTGGCGTGCACCTGAAAAGTGGTTGCTCGGCCGGCGACAGCAGTGGTGCCTGTCCGGTGCTGTTCGACCAGGTGCCGGTACTGCATCGCTGGATCGCGCAGCGCGAGCAGGACCGCAGCGCGTTTATCGTGCTTGGCGACTTCAATCGCCGCCTCGCCATTGCCGGCGACAGCGTCTGGAAAGACTTGAATGCAAACCTGCCGGGTCAGGTCGCCCTCGTTAATGCTGGTGCCGGCGTGGGCGCGAGCTGCAAGCAGCGCTACCCGGATTTCATCGACCATATCGTGCTCGGCGGCACCGGCGTCGCCCGCGTGCAACCCGGTTCATTCGCGGAGTTCGACTACGGCGTGCCGGAACCCCAGCACCCATCCGACCATTGCCCGATTTCGGTGCTGGTAAATTGAATTTTTTGAGTACGCCTTATGCGTGTCCAACTACTCCAAGCGCTAAACTTGGGATAGCAATTGAAGGAGTTCGTCATGTACGACGTTGTTGCTGAACTCGCTGAGCGCGCGATGTCCCTGCCTCCCGAGCAGCGTGCTCGCTTGGCCGAGCAGATTCTGTCGACGCTGGATCCTCAAGACGACAGCGTCGAGCAAGCCTGGGACCAGGAAATTCGAAAGCGGCTTGAAGAAATTGACTCCGGGCTGGTGACTGCCATACCTGCTAACGAAGCGTTCGCCAAGGTGCGAAAAGCGCTCCGGCGGTGAAACGCTGCGAGTTCCATCCGCAGGCGCTCGAAGAATTGCTGGACCAGGTGCAGTTCTACGAGGAGCGTAGTGAGGGATTGGGAAGTCGATTCTTCGAGCAGATTGAAACCGCAACCAACCTCGCCGCATCCATGCCTGCGATAGGCAGTCCCTACAAACGCGGCACTCGGCGTGTATTTCCGAAAGACTTTCCGTTCTCGATCGTCTACCGCGAATCGAGCGAGCGATTGTTGGTAATTGCGGTCGCAGCGTTCACGAGGAAGCCCGGTTACTGGCGCGGACGTTGACTACGCCGTCGCCGCAGCCTTGCGCTGCTTGTCGAGTTTCTTGCGAACCATGTCGCGCTTGAGTGGTGACAGGTAGTCGACGAACAGCTTGCCGATCAGGTGGTCCATCTCGTGCTGGATGCAGACCGCGAGCAGGCCATCGGCATCGAGCGTGAAGGGCTTGCCATTCACATCCTGCGCTTCGACGCGAATGCTTTCGGCGCGCTCGACATCGGCGAAGATGCCCGGCACCGACAAACAACCTTCCTGATACGTCTGCGAGCCTTCCTGGCTCAGGATCTTCGGATTGATGAAGATGCGGCGCTCGTTCTTCTCTTCGCTGACGTCGAGTACCAGCAACTGCTGGTGCACGTTGACCTGGCTCGCCGCAAGGCCAATGCCGGGCGCTTCGTACATGGTCTCGAACATCGCATCAACGAGGCTGGCCAGTTCCGGGCCGAATTCGGTCACCGGCACTGCCTTGGTGCGCAGGCGGGGATCGGGGAATTCAAGGATGGGCAACAGGTTCATGGCGTAGATTTGAGGACGCGAGGCGCGTCTTGCAAGCCGTTGGCAGGCTGGCCAGTTTACCCGCAGGCCGCTGTCACCGCTGCTGATTGAGCCAATGGCGCTGATAGCGCGACGCTATCGACGTGACCTCACGACGGATAAAGCTCCGGCAGCGACCCGGCCTTGGCGGCAGTGGATGCAATGTGGCCTGACCATGCCGGGCCATCGCGAAACGCGCTCTGCAGGCGTTGCGCGAGGCCATCGACAACGGTGCCGGAATAGCGCACCTGCTGCAATTCGCGCAGCACGGCGCGTTGCTCGTCGGAATCCACCGCCTTGGCCAGGGTGTCCAGGTTGTTGATGTGCGATTGCTCGGAGCGGCCCCAGGCAATCAGCCCGCGTTCGGCACCACGAAGGTCACCGAGCGCGCAGGAGCGCAGGAACTCGGCGCGCGCACTGGCGGCAGCTTTGCTCGGTGGCGACGCAGCCGTGATCGGATCGCTACGGCGACGCCGCGTCGACACGAACCACAGCGCCATCGTCAGCAACCACAATGCGATCGCGATCAAAGCAACCCATCGCCAGCGGCCATCGCTCGCTGAACTGCTCGAACCCAGCGTGCCAATCACTGGTCCGCTTGATGTCGCCGATGATGAATCCGACGGCGTTGATGCAGCGCCAGTCGCGGCTTGCTGCGCTGGAGCAGCACTTGGCGCACCCGTCGCCGGCAACACATTGATGGTCCGCTCCGGCAACGTCGCCGTTTCGGCCTGCCTGGTCGCGGTGTTGAACCAGCGAATGGATATCGCGGGCAGGGTGATTGTGCCCGCATTGTTCGGCACGAAGGCAAACTTGCGCTGGCGCTCGCCGTAGATCCAGGTTCCGTCATCGCGGGTCGCGGTCTGCGACTTGTCGGGGTAGATGTCGACGCCGGCAACCGACGGAAATTCGGGATCGGGCAATTGCTCGTAGCCGAGGCCCTTCGCCTGCAGTCGCACGCTGCGCGTCAGCGCATCACCGACGTGCACCTCGGCCGGAAACTGGCTGTCTTCCGTCAGGTTCAACTCCGCGGCGGGCAGCCACGGATCGTTGCCCCAAGTGGTTGGCTTGGCGGCAACGTTCAAGCTGATCGCATCGGATCGCGCACTCACCACGCGGCCACGATTGAAGAAGCTGCCCGGATCACGCGCATCGATCGCGCTGCCACGGAACTCGATCGCGGGAATCGTCAGCGTGCCGCTTTGCTCGGGTGTCAGCGCGTAATTGCGTTCGATCACGTTGTAGCGCTGCGAACCGAGCGCCGCGACATAGCGTTTGTCCTGCCCGGTACGGCGCGCGACCAGGCCTGGCACGTTCGGCTCGCCGAGATTGCCGTCGCTCAAATCGAATGTGTAATAAAGCTTCACCGAGTAACGAACCTGCTGCTGCACGTACGGATTGATCGGGTCCGCCGTCGCTTGCAAAAACACGTCGTCGCCTACCTTGCCCTGCGCGCCGGCCGGCTGCGCCAGCACGGTCAACGTGAGCGGTTGCGTGGTCGCGGTGCCAACACTGATCGCGGGAATCGTCAGCGTCCCTTCGCGACGCGGCTCCAGGCCGACTGCCCACAGGGTTTTCGACGTGGTCTGGCCATTGACGATGCTGAGCTGCTGGCTCGACTGCGTGCCGACGCGGGTGAACTCGGCATCGAGCACGGAGAAATCAGGTTCCGCGCTCATTCGTGCGTCGGCTTCCACGTTCAAGGTCACCGATTCGCCCATGCGTGCAGTGTCACGATCCAGCCACGCACGCACGCTGGTCTGCGCGGACGCGACCATCGGTAGCAACAACAACACGCAGATCGCGCGCATCCACCACGATTTCATCGATCGCCTCCCGACTGTTGCATGCGGCGTTGGTACTCGATCGCGAACTTGCGACGCAGCAGGCCGCCCGGATCATCCGGTACGCGTTCCAGCCACTGTTCCAATGCCTGCTGTTTTTCCTGCTCGGCCGGATCGGCCTCGCGTACCGCCTGCGCGTCGGGCTTGGCATCGTCTGGCGGCTGCTCGCCTTCCTTCGCTTGCTGTTGCGCCATTTGCTTGTCGATCTCGTCTTTCAATTTCTGTTGTTGCTCTTCGCTGGCCGACTTGCCTTGTTCGTCCTTCGGCGTGCCTTCGTCCTTGCCGTCCTTCTGATCGTTCGACTGCTCACCGTCCTTGGACTGTTCATCTTTCGATTGCTGGTCTTGGCCTTCCTTGTCTTGATCGGATTTCTCCTGATCGGACTTTTCCTCGTCCGATTGATCCTTTTCGCCGTCCTGCTTTTGTTGATCGCCCGGTTTCTGCTGCTGGTCCTTGTCGCCCTTGTCGCCCTGCGTGCTCTTGTCGTTCTTTTGTTGCTGCTGCTGCTGTTTCATGAATTGCTCGAC
>JBBSLA010000167.1:0-4890 GCA_038255665.1 Lysobacterales bacterium
CAGCGAAGACTTGTCCATGCCTTCGGCGACGCAAGCCTGCGAGAACGCGCAGGTGGAGCAGAAGTGAAGCATGTCGCCATCGTCGGCAAGAATGCTTGGGTTTAAACGGGGAAACGAGGTGCCGGTCACGCGGACACCCGTACCGCGATCAGACGGCGCGTGAATAGCGTGGCACCGAAGGCTGTTGCCCTACCATCAGGCCAGAATCGAGATATGGGTCGAAGCACATGGCGATTCTACGCAACATATTCACTCCCGTACGCGGGGCCATCGAGGTTCGAGTTTTTGTCGACGCAGCGGAAAACTGGGATATCGGAGAAAAGGTGGAATCATCAGCTTTCTCGGCACAAGCTTGCGGATGTGGCAAGTTAGTGCTGCAAGCCACGAAACTCACGATTGAGGAGTTGTTGCCATGTTCGTTGGGGGATTGATTGACCTGGCCCGAGAGCGACTCGTCGTGCTCGCGGAAGGCGCACCGCTCATTGATGCGGCGAGATTGTTCAACAAGACGGATTCCGACATCGTGGTGATCTGTGCCGCGGATGGTCGGCTAGTCGGTGTCGTCACGAAGACGGATGTCGTCCTTCAAATCGGCCGCTGCCAGGGTAGCGCTTGCAGAACGCTGGTTTCCTCGGTGATGACGCATGACGTCCTCGTGTGTCGACACGACGAAGAGTTGAGCCTGATCTGGTCTGAAATGAAAGCTCGAAAATTGAAGAACGTTCCGGTCCTGGACGGCCAATCGAAACCGCTGGGCGTGCTCAACGCGCGTGATGTCCTGCAGGCGCTATTGGTCGAGGTAGAGAACGAGGAATCATTGCTTCGCGATTACGTAATGACGGTGGGCTATCACTGATGGAGGTGTAGCTGTGAGCGCAGATACTGCTGGGCCGGTTCCAGAAAACGCGACCTACGAAACAAGAGACGTCGCGCCGGCTGCTGGAGGCGCGCTTTCGCGATGGGAAAATGAAGGTGGTGCCGTTGTATACAACCCGCCGGCGTCCATCGATCGGCGCGATAGCGCATTCGGTCCGCCCCGGTAAGCACTCCCACGCGCGATCGGTAGCGCAATGCTGTCGATCAGATGGCGCGCGAAAAGCGTGGCGCGACAGGCTGCTGGCCGGTGCCAGCTGGTTCGAGGTATCGGTCGAAGCACATGGCGATGTTTCGTAGCAGCAGGCGTCCCTGGGTGGTTGCTGAGACGCGACCGTGCGCCAGCGTCACCAATCCGTCGGCAACCAGTGGTGCCAGCCGTGTAAGTGCATCCGCAAAGTACTGTTCGAAGTCGATCGCGTAACGACGCTCCAGCGCGGCAACCGGAATCTCGCCCTGGCACATCAGCGCCTGGATCAGGTCGGCACGCAGGCAATCGTCTTCATCCATTTGCATGCCGCGAAAGACCGGCAATCGGCCTTCGTCTATCGCCGCCTGCCAGGCGATCAGGTCGCGTGGATTCTGGCTGAAGGTGTCGCCGATATGGCTGATGGCGCTCACGCCCAGTCCGATCAGGTCGCTGTCGGCGTGCGTGGTATAGCCCATGAAATTGCGATGCAGGCTGCCGTTCGCTTGCGCACGTGCGAGATCGTCGTCGGGCAATGCGAAATGATCCATGCCGATGTACACGTAACCTGCCGCATCGAGTTTTTCAATGGCCAATCGCAACAGCCCCAGTTTTTCTTCCGCGCTGGGCAAGTCGGCAGATTCGATCTGCCGCTGCGCCTTGAACAGATGTGGCAAATGCGCGTAGCCGTACACCGCCAAACGATCCGGTCGCACTTGCGTCACGATGTCGAGCGTGCGCGCGAAACCCTCATTCGTCTGCTTCGGCAGGCCGTAGATCAAATCGACGTTCACCGAGCGCATGCCGTTGCTACGACAGGCGTCAATGATGGCCAGCGTTTCGTCCACGTCCTGGATGCGATTGACGGCCGCCTGTACGTCCGCGTCGAAATCCTGCACACCGAGGCTGGCACGATTGAAGCCGATCGCGGCCAACTCGGCGACTTCAGCCGGAGTGACGAAGCGAGGATCGAGTTCGATCGAGATGTCGCGCTCGCTCGAATCGCTGAAATGAAAATTCCGGCGCAACGAGTCCATGACTTCACCCAGTTGCGCAGGCGAGAGAAAATTTGGCGTGCCACCGCCAAAGTGGCACTGGATGACGTCGCGATCACGATCAAACAACGTGGGCATCATCGCGATCTCGCGATACAGCCTGACCAGATAGCTCTCGGCGCGCGCCTTGTCGCGCGTGATGATGCGGTTGCAGCCGCAGTAGAAGCACGGGCTGGTGCAGTACGGAATGTGCAGGTACAGCGACAGCCGACGCGGGATCGGATCGCCGTTGCTCGCCGCGGCCGCCTCGCGCAACTGGGTTTCACCAAAGCGCTCGTCGAACTGCGGCGCGGTCGGGTATGAGGTGTAGCGCGGTCCCGGCCGGTCGTAACGACGCAGCAGTTCCGGATCAATGCGTGGCATCGTGGTAGACATGGCAGCAACGTAGTCCGACCGTCATGGGAATACCTTGACTCAGGTCAACCCGTCAGGGGGTTGGGCGCTACTTGTCCAAACACTGCGGCAAGCGCGTAATGCATCAAAAGCGAGTAAGGACGAAGTATGCGATATGTCGCATAGAACGAAAATATTCGCTGTTTCCCATATTGACACTATATCGGATATAGCACATATTCCATACTAGGAGTTGCCATGCACGTCCTTGCCCGTACACCCAAACAGATCGGCGCCACCATCCGTCGCAACCGCAAGCTGCTCGGCATCAGCCAGACAGCGCTGGCCGACCTCGTCGGCTTGCGACAGGAAACCATCTCGCTGATCGAGACCGGCAATTCGGCGACCCGGATCGATACCCTGCTCGCGTTGTTGGCGACGCTTGATCTGGAATTCCGGATCGCGGCTCGCAGTCACGGCTCCGACCCCAGCGACCTGGTCGAATAGTGGCCCGGACCCGCCGACACCCGCCGCTACGGGTTTACCAGAATGATCGCTTGGTCGGACACCTCGTCAAGGAGGCCAGCGGCGCGATCGACTTTAGCTACGAGCGCGAATGGCTGCATCGAAGCAACGCATTTCCGGTCTCATTGTCGATGCCGTTGCGCGAGGAATCGTGGCGAGGCGAGCCCGTCGTCGCCGTTTTCGAGAATCTCTTGCCAGACTCCGTGAGCTTGCGCCGGCGCGTTGCTGAAAAGGTCGGAGCTGCGGGCCATGACGCATACAGCCTGCTGGCCGCCATCGGCCGGGAT
Source organism: Lysobacterales bacterium (assembly GCA_038255665.1). Lineage (GTDB taxonomy): Bacteria > Pseudomonadota > Gammaproteobacteria > Xanthomonadales > Rhodanobacteraceae > Dokdonella. The sequence goes on from JBBSLA010000167.1 coordinate 3,261, forward strand.
TGCGTCGGTGCCCTGCAATTCATCCCTGACGATGTCGCGGAACCGGACGGGACGACGGAAATTTCCGGGGAGTCGGTCGATGACGCAGCCATTGAACGATTGCTCAAGTCACTGGCGCAAGCACCGTTGGGCCTCGACCGCGACGATGATTTCAGAATCTCGGTAGCTGGCGCGCAAGAAAAGACCGCGCTGCTGCAGTTCGACGGCCAGTGGATAAAACCGCACGGAACCACCCCGACCACGCATCTGTTCAAACCGCAGATCGGCAGGTTGCCCAACGGCATCGATCTTTCCAACAGCGTCGAGAACGAGTTCTACTGCCTGGGCTTGCTCAAGGCGCTCGGCTTGCCCGTCAACCGCGCCGAGATAATGACGTTCGGCGGGACCAAGGCATTGGTGATCGAGCGATTTGATCGGGCTTGGAGCAACGGCCGCCTGATCCGCCTGCCACAAGAGGACTGCTGCCAGGCGCTGTCGGTGCCGCCGGCCCGCAAGTACCAAAACGAGGGCGGTCCCGGCATGCTGGCGATTGCAAATCTGCTCAAGGGCGCCGACTCGCCAGCAGGCGATCTGCGCACATTGTTCCAGGCGCAGCTGGTGTTCTGGTTGATTGGCGCGACGGACGGACACGCCAAGAATTTCAGCGTCTTCCTGCATCCCGGTGGCGGCTATAGGTTGACACCTATCTACGACGTACTTACAGCACAACCAAGCCTCGATGCACGCCAGATCGAACGCAAGCAAATGAAGCTCGCGATGTCGGTTGGCGACAACAATCACTATCGCATCGACGAGGTCCAGGCCAGGCATTTCATCCAGACAGCCAAAGCGGCGAGCCTGGCACCATCGCTTATTCAGTCTGCCGTCGCGGACATCGCAGCCCGCATTGACGCTGCCCTCACCTCGCTCGCGTCTGACCTCCCAGTGGACTTCCCGCATGCGCTGCATGACTGCGTCAGCGCGGGAGTCCAACAGCGACTACGTGTCCTACGGGCAGGAATTGACTGATGATGTGCAGGTTCGCGACGAAGTTCAGTTTTAGACTCCCCAGATGAGTGCAAACAACTACGCGTTCTGCATCGCCCCGATGATGGACTGGACGGATCGGCATTGCCGACACTTCCATCGGCTGCTGAATCCACGTGCGCGGCTGTACACCGAAATGGTGACGGCGCCGGCGCTGCTACATGGTGATCGCGAGCGCTTGCTCGGCTTTGATGCCAGCGAGCATCCGGTCGCCTTGCAGTTGGGTGGGTCCGATCCCGTGCAGCTCGCGGCATCGGCGCGGATCGGTGCGGAATTCGGCTACGACGAAATCAATCTCAACATCGGTTGTCCGTCGGACCGCGTCCAGTCGGGGCGCTTCGGTGCCTGCCTGATGCGCGAACCGGCACTGGTGGGCGATTGCGTCGCGGCGATGCGCGCGGCGGTGGATATTCCGGTCACGGTGAAGTGCCGCATTGGTGTCGACGAGCAGGACGAGGATGCCGGTTTGTTTGCCTTTGTTGAAACGGTACGCGACGCCGGCTGCAACGTCTTCATGGTTCACGCGCGCAAGGCCTGGTTGCAGGGCTTGTCGCCAAAGGAAAATCGCGACGTGCCGCCGCTCAACTACGCGCGCGTGCATCGG
>JBBSLA010000168.1:0-4833 GCA_038255665.1 Lysobacterales bacterium
CTCATCGTTGTCGTCACGCTGTCAATGGCGTTGACGCCGCTGCTGGTCGCCGCCGTCGCACGCCTCAACGATCGCAAGAAGCCGGAAGCTGCGCCAGTCTGGGACACCATCGAAGACGACCATCCCAAGGTGATCATCGCCGGCTTCGGCCGCGTCGGACAGATCATCGCCCGCGTGCTACGTGCGGCCGGCATTCCCTATACGGCCATCGACAGCTCGATCGCCCAGATAGAATCCTCGCGACGATTCGGCAGCAAGATCTACTACGGCGATCCGAGCAACTACGACTTGCTGCGCGCGGCCAATGTGGGTGCTGCAGAAGTGTTCGTGATCGCGACTGACGATGCGGAAGCGAACATCCGCACCGCCCGCCTCGTGCGGCGCATCTACCCGCACGTGCATGTATTTGCGCGTGCGCGAAATCGCCAGCATGCCTTTCGCTTGATGGACCTGGGCATTGCCGATCCGGTGCGCGATACCCTGCATTCCAGCCTGCGCATGACCGAGCAAGTGCTTGGAGCGCTGGGCGTGGCGAGCGCGACCATTCAGCAGCAACTACGCACCTTTGAAGAACACGACGACGCGCTGCTCAAAAGCCAGCACTTGGTCTACGACGACGAGACGGCAATCATGCAATCCGCACGAGACGCCGTAAACGACCTCGAAGCGCTGTTCGCCGCCGACCAGGAACAGCGCGACGACACGTCGCTCGAACAGCCACAGGGAACATGATTTCGATGTCCAAGGAACCACGCGGCTTTGCACTCGCCGAAACGCGACTGACCACGTTCGACCGCCAGTTTGCCGCGACGGCGCGGTTGCAACAACCCGATCGCTACCGCCTGCTTGGCGCGCTGCCGGAACACCAGCCTTACGTGCCGCGGGGTTCGGGCGCGTCGTATGTCGCGGCCAGTTTCGGAAATGGCGCGACCAGCCAGGACATGAGCCAGTTCAATCGCCTGCTCGCGTTCGATGGTGAGCGCGGCCTGCTGCATGTGGAAGCCGGCGCGCGCATTGCCGATGTCGAGCGGTTCTTGATTGGACACGGTTGGTACCTTCCGGTCGCGCCGGGTCATCCGGCAGCGAGCATCGGTGGCTGCATCGCTGCCGATGTGCACGGCAAGAACCCTGCTCGTGATGGCCGCTTCAGCAACTGGGTCGATGCCATCGAATTGTGGCTGCCGGGGCAGGGCGCGCTGATCGTCAGTCCCGATGAGCACCCCGAGCGCTACGCGGCGACGTTTGCCGGATTCGGTCTTACCGGCACGATTGTTTCAGCCGTTCTTCGACTCGTTCGCGCGCCCGATGCCTTTGTCGTCCGGCGCATGCCGGTCGCTGATCTCGCGGAAGGCGCGCAGGTGTTGCGCGAAGCAGCCAACGTGCCGTTGCTGTACGGCTGGCACGATGCGCGGCCAGGACATTTCGGTCGCGGAGTTATTCGCGTCGGGCTTGAAGCCGACGAAAAAGTGAAGCGGCGGCGCTCGCTTCCCGATCTACCGGTGACCATTGAGCCGGTTTCGATTCCGCGCTGGAATCGCATGGGCATAGCGATGGCGAATCGCTGGCTCGGTTACCGCTGGTGTCGACCCGGCGAATCGCGGATCGCGTTGCTCGATGCGATGTTCCCGCTCAACGGCGCCGTTGGCTATTTCGCCGGATTCGGCAAGGCCGGCATGGTTGAAGCTCAATGGTTGGTGCCGAACACGCGCTTCACGCCGTTCGCGGCCGCGTTGACCGAACTGGTCAACAAGACCAAACCACGGATCAGCCTGGTCGCCAGCAAACTGTTCGACGGACACGCCGAAGGACTCGCCTTCGATGGACGCGGCATTGCGCTCGCGATCCACGTTCCGTCGCCGGCACAAGCCAGCCAACGCGCCTTCCTCGACGCGCTTGCCGAATGCGCAATCGAGCACGGCGGCCGACCCAACCTGATCAAGGATTCGACCTTGCAAGCCGATGTCGTGCGCCGCGCCATTCCCGATTTCGAAGCAGCGCGCGTGCACCTGCGTAGTTTCGATGCAGAAGGCCGCGTGCAATCCGAGCTGACGCGGAGGATTGGCCTGTGACGGCGGTCATCATCGGCGCGTCAAGTGGTCTCGGCCGTGCGCTCGCGATTGAACTCGCGCGGCGCAAGCAGCCTTTGTTGCTGGTCGCCTCGGAGCGGCGCGATGTCGAAGCGTCTTGCGCCGACCTGCGCCTGCGCTACGGCATCGAAGCGCGTTCGCTGGGCCTGGACCTTGGCCGCGATCCCGATCCTGGCGCCAAGGTGCTCGCTGCACTGGAAGGCTTGCCGCCGGTGAAGTCGTTGCTGATGCCGGTGGGTGTTTCGCGGCGCGACGACGACCTGTCGCTGGACGCCGCCGCGATCGCGCAACTGCTCGCAGTCAATCTCAATGCACCGTTGGCCATCGCGCACGGCTTGTTGCCGGCCCTGCTGGAAAGCAAGGGAACCGTCGTTCTGTTCGGCAGCGTCGCCGCGCAGCGCGGACGCGGCAAGAACGTCGCCTACGCCGCCGCAAAGCGCGGCCTGACTTCGTTGGCCGAAAGTCTGCGTCAACGCTACAAGACGCGCGAGTTGCACGTGCAGTTGTGGCAACTGGGCTTCCTGCGCACCAACCTTACCCACGGCATGAAGCTGCCATTGCCCGCTCTCGCGCCCGACGAGGCCGCAAAAGAAGTGGTTGATCGGCTTGGCAAGGGCTCGTTCGAGCGCTACCTGCCTTCGTGGTGGTGGGCGATTATTTTCCTGATCAAGCGCCTGCCATGGTTCGTCTATCGGCGCATGAAGGACTGAAAAGTCCGCCGCCACCAGTTCGAACGGCACATGGCAGAGGCGTTGGAAAGGCTTAGATTCGTCCGGTTCATTTGTCGTCGCTGCCGCGCGACGCATCACCTCGAGGACTCCACCATGTTGCGATCCACCGCACTGCTCATCGCCGTCAGCCTCGCGCTCGGTGCCTGTTCCAAAGCCGGCGATGCCGACAAGCCGCCCGCCACCACGGAGGCCACCATGCCTGCTGAGCCCGCGCCAGAACCTGCGCGCGAGAATCCGTTCTCTGCCGCCAGCACGCTGCCATTCCAGGCACCCGCGTTCGACAGGATCACCGATGCCGATTATCAGCCGGCTATCGAGGAAGGCATCAAGCAGCACGCTGCCGAGATCCGCAATATCGCCGACAACACCGAAGCCGCCACCTTCGAGAACACCATCGAAGCGATGGAGCGTTCCGGTGCGATGCTGACCCGCGCGTCGCGCGTTTTCTTCAGCGTCGCCCAGGCCAACAACAATCCCACCCTGCAGAAAATTCAGGCCGATGTCGCGCCATTGTTGGCAACGCATAGCGACGAGATTTTCCTCGATCCCAAGTTGTTCGCCCGGGTCAAGGCAATCTACGACGCGCGGGAAACGCTGAACTTTGATCCGCAACAAATTCGTTTGGTCGAGCACGATTACGAGCAATTCGTCCGTGCTGGCGCGCAGTTGTCCGATGCCGACAAGGCGAGCCTGCGCGAACTCAATGTCGAGGAGTCCAAGCTGTCGACCGACTTCTCCGAGAAGCTTCTGGCCGCAACCAAGGAAGGCGCGCTCATCGTTGACGACAAGGTCAAGCTGGCGGGATTCAGCGATGCCGACCTTGCTGCGGCCGCTGCCGCCGCGACCGAGCGCACCATGGATGGCAAGTTCGTGGTTTCGCTACAGAACACCACCAATCAGCCGGCACTGGCATCGTTGAGCGATCGTGATGTTCGTGCGCAGCTTTTGAAGAATTCCGAATTGCGCGCCTCGCGCGGCGATGGCAACGACACCCGCGCCTTGGTGCAGCGCCTCGCGCAATTGCGCGCGCAACGAGCCAAGCTGCTCGGCTTCCCGAACTACGCCACCTACGCGCTCGGCGACCAGATGGCGCAGACGCCGGAAGCCGCAATGAAGTTGCTGACCGATACCGTCCCCGCCGCTACCGCGAAGGCGCGTGGCGAGGCGGCGAAAATGCAGAAGGTGATCGATGGGCAGAAGGGCGGCTTCACGCTGGCCGCATCGGATTGGGACTTCTATGCCGAGCAGGTGCGCAAGGCCGAATTCGATCTCGACGAGAACGAGATTCGCCCCTACTTCGAACTCGACCGCGTGCTCAACGACGGCGTGTTCTTCGCCGCCACCCAGCTTTACGGCATCACCTTCAAAGAGCGCAAGGACATCCCGGTCTACCACCCTGATGTGCGGGTGTTCGACGTGTTCGACAAGGACGGCTCTCCGCTGGCGCTGTTCTATGCCGACTTCTTCAAGCGCGACAGCAAGGCCGGCGGCGCATGGATGGATGTGTTCGTCGAGCAGGATGGCCTGACCGGCACCAAGCCAGTCGTGTTCAACGTCTGCAACTTCACCAAGCCGGCAGACGGCCAGCCCGCGCTGCTCAGCTTTGACGATGTGACGACCATGTTCCACGAGTTTGGCCACGCACTGCACGGCATGTTCTCGAACGTGAAATACCCGAGCATCGCCGGCACCGCCGTACCGCGCGACTTCGTCGAATTCCCATCACAGTTCAACGAGCATTGGGCTTCCGACCCAAAGGTGTTCGCCAACTTCGCCAACCACTACCAGACCGGCGAGCCGATGCCGCAGGCAATGGTCGACAAGATCAAGAAGGCCGGCACCTTCAACCAGGGCTACGCGACCACCGAGTACCTGGCCTCCGCGTTGGTCGACCTCGCCTGGCACACCCTGCCGGCCGACGCGCCGATGAAAGATGCCGACGTCTTCGAGGCCGAATCGCTGGAGCGTTTCAAGGTCGATATGGAACAAGTGCCACCGCGCTACCGCACGCCGTA
>JBBSLA010000169.1:0-4694 GCA_038255665.1 Lysobacterales bacterium
ACGTGTGCCTCGTCGACGACCAGCAAGGCATCCGGCGGCAGGTAATCGAACAGGGTCGGTGGCGGCTCGCCGGGCGCTTTGCCGGTCAGATGCCGCGAATAGTTTTCGATGCCCTGGCAGAAACCGACCTCGGCCATCATTTCCAGATCGAACTGGGTCCGCTGTTTCAGGCGCTGCGCTTCGAGCAATTTGTTCGACGCGTACAGCTGCTCAAGCCGTTCCTGCAACTCGACCTTGATCGTCTCGATGGCGTTGAGCACGCTTTCACGTGTCGTCGCGTAGTGCGTCTTCGGATAGACAACGTAGCGCGGCACCTTGCGGCGCACTTCGCCAGTCAACGGATCAAAGATCGAAAGCTGCTCCACCTCGCCATCAAACAACTCGATCCGCAGCGCTTCGGTATCGGACTCGGCCGGGAACACATCGATCACGTCGCCACGCACGCGGTAAGTGCCGCGTCGCAGCTCCATGTCGCCGCGCTTGTATTGCAAGTCACTCAAGTGGCGCATCAGCTTGCGCTGGTCGGTGCGTTCCCCGCGCGCCAGGATCAGCCGCATCTGCAAGTAGTCTTCGGGATCGCCGAGACCGTAAATCGCCGATACGGTCGCCACGATCAAAGCGTCGGATCGCGACAGCAGGGCCTTGGTCGCGGCCAGGCGCATCTGCTCGATGTGCTCGTTGATATTGGAATCTTTCTCGATGTAGGTATCGCTGCCCGGGATGTACGCCTCGGGCTGATAGTAGTCGTAGTAACTGACGAAGTACTCGACCGCGTTGTTTGGAAAAAACTCCTTGAATTCGCCGTACAACTGCGCGGCCAGCGTCTTGTTCGGCGCCAGCACCAGAGTCGGCTTCTGGATTCGCTCGACCATGTTGGCGATGGTGAAGGTCTTGCCCGAGCCGGTCACGCCGAGCAGGGTCTGGTGTGCCAGTCCTGCCTCGAAACCATCCACCAGCCGCTCAATCGCGGGTGCCTGGTCACCTGCCGGCGAGTACGGCGAGACGAGCTTGAAACGTTCGGGTTTCGCTTTTTCGGACTGCCGTTCGGACATCGTTCTCTCGAAGCGTTGGCTGGTTCGGCGCGCGCCGAATCCTGGACCTTTCCAGATGGGGCCGAATCAACGAATCGGAAGACCTCGCACCTGACGGCTAGCGAATTTCCTACAACGTGTCCCGCCGCTTTCCGGACGCGCCGCGAACAGGCCAAGCATAGCCTAGCGATCACTGCCAACCAGGAGCATCGCCATGCAACGCCAAGCCCGCCGCCAGCACGGATTCACGCTTATCGAACTGATGATGACCATCGCCATCGCGACGATTCTGCTCGCACTCGGCCTGCCATCGATGGGCAGCCTGGTCAGCTCCTCGGAATCTCGCGCCGCTCGGCAGGAGCTGTGGACCGCCTTGAACGTCGCCCGCGCCGGCGCCGTCACCAGCCGTCGCCGCCACGTGATTTGCCCATCCACCGACCATGCGAACTGTAGCGGTGGCTTGCGCTGGGACCACGGCTGGATCGTTTTCCTCGACAACAACGAGAACGGCGTGCGCGACGGCAATGATGCGCTCGTCAGCGTCGGCAATGCGGTTCGGCAAGGCGTGGTGATCGCATCGACCGTAGGACGCGACCGGGTTGGTTTCCGCACCGACGGCAGCTCGGCCGGCAACAACGCCACTTTCACCATCTGCGACCGTCGCGGCACCAGTAACGCCACCAGCCTGGTCGTCAGCAACCCCGGCCGCATCCGCAGCGGCACGCCAACCAGCACCTCCGCCGCGCAGACCTGCGCATGGGTCGGCAACGGTACTTGACAGGTTGCCTAATCGCACACGCGCACCTGCAAGAACCCGGTCAGAGCTTGACGGACTGCGGCTCGCTGGGCAAAATGCCCGGCTCAATTCCCCGATAGCTCAGTCGGTAGAGCAAGTGACTGTTAATCACTGGGTCGGCGGTTCGAGTCCGTCTCGGGGAGCCAGAAAAATAAAGGCGATGCAGCAATGCATCGCCTTTTTCGTGGCTGCTCCATCGGCATGCGGTAGCGTTTAGCGCGATCGCGCCTTCCCAAACTACTGATCAAATCCAGCCGCAAATATCGATTCAGTGATATCGACCACGACTACCTTGGATTGTCCGGGTACGCCAAGTGCGACGTGATCGCCTTCGATGGCGACCGCGTTGATGCTGACCGGTCCGGTCGTTAAACCGGGGACGGTCGCAGAACGGGTGATGGTCCAGCCCGATCCAACCAGATTCGGAGTTGCGATACTCAGTGTCGTTCCAACAACACATGCAACGACGTTCGCGCCTGCGGTCGGAAAAGTTCCCGCTGCGGGCAACGTGCACTGTGCATCCGGGAAAGCGCCACGATTGATGTCGCCAGAGTAGACCCAGCCGCCGACGGTGTGCTTGAAAACGCGAGCGATTGGCTCGCCAGCGGTGGGGAAATTGGCCGCGACCGCGAGCAAGGTCCCATACCGGGCCATCCGACCGAAATTCAGCGCGACGCCCGGCGGATTTACGACGTCGCCAATCTGGGCGAAGGCTCCGGTCGCACCACCGAAACGCTGGAATTGCGATTGTCCGACCAGAAGCAGGTCACCAAGGAGTACGACCTTCTTGAAAGCAGAAGGCGGAAGGGTGATTGTTTGCTGCAACACGTAGCTCGCGGCTATATTTTCGTAGACCAATACCTCGTCGACACCACCCACGGCGCGTAGCAACGCGAGTGTGTTGCCCTCGATCGCAACATCAACTACGCCGGCACGAGTAGCCGTCGGTGGTGTAGAGATGTTGGCGAGAATGGTCGATGTCGATGTGGCCGGGTAGACGCGAACCTGGATTGGAAGCGCTGCTCCAAATGAAGGAAGCGATGCAACCGCCACGCGAATACCATCGGTGGCCACGACTTGGCCGAATGCGAGATTCGGTGCCAGGAACGTTGCCGCCAGATTTCGCGGAGTTGTCTGGGAGTTGCCATCTAGCGCATCCATCCAGACTGCACCAGAACCGTAATCGTCGTTGTAACCGGGGCTGCCGATCCAGACCCGGTTCGCCGCCAGGCTTACCGCCGCGCCAAACCTGAAACTGGCGACATCAGAAACGCCTTCCACCACGCCGGACGTAGACCATGGGCCTCCCGCCGTTGTGAAGCTCTGGATTCCGCTTAGCGCGTAGGTCTGATTGATCGTCTTGCTGCCCGCCGCAGGGTCCGCAAGAGACTCCGTAAGTTGCCAGACGCCGCTACCGTCGAGTTGGTAGAACTGCACTGACGAGGCAGTCAAGCCTACGATCAGTCGCCCACCGGACACTGCGAAACTGGCGGCTTGACCAAATTGCTGACGTAGAGTCCAGGTTGTGCCGCTGCGTTGGTAGGCGCGCAATTCTTGTCCGCTCGATGCGGTGAAAATCCACTCACCGTCGATAGCGAATGTCGGCGCTGATGGTGCCGGAAACTCGCCTTCGGCTGAAAATACTCCGTTACCTTCGTGCAAGCGGGAACCACAGCGATTGTTCAAGCAGGAAGCGACTCGCTGACCATCGGTCTTTGCCGTCGCAGTTCCCGTGATCGATGCGATCGAATATCCAGCAAGTACCCAACTGGATGCCATCGTGTCGTATCGGTAGGTATCGAACTGGCTCAAGAACGGGAAGTTGGCGGAGGAAACCACCAGCAACGACTGCCTCAAGGATATGGCATAGCCAAAATCTGCTACGGGAAGGTATACGGGCGGTGCCGCTGGAATACTCTGCTGCAAGATCCAGTCGGTTCCGTTACGCACATAGACGTCTACTCGGCCATTCATGTCCGCCTTTCGCAACCCAATCGCGATATGGTCGGCATCCGCGCTGACGGTGACGCCCTCGCCTTCACCCGGCTGGCCTTGCACCAGCAACTGCGGCGAGTCCCACCCTTGCGCGTTGCGCTTGCGCAGGAACACGCGATAGCCGATGGTCTGCGTTTGCTTGTAGACCGTAACGGCAACGTCGCCGGCAAGCGCAACACCTGCGATCGGCGTGATTTGTGCGCCAAGTCCCGGGGGCTGCAGGGTCGCAATCGGCCAATATTCGTTCTGGGCGATCGCCATTGAGGCCGATAATATGAGAACGCACACCGCGATGAACCGGCCAGCACGCTTGATGATCGGATCGATGCAATTAGACAACATTTGGATTTCCATTGAGACTCTCAGACCTGCTCCAAGCACCAGCTCATCGGCCCTCCCCTTGAGCTCCGATTTCACGGAGAGTATTTGATTCTTGATCCATTTGCGTGAACACGGAACCGCCAACAAAAAGGCGAACCTCGCGGCTCGCCTTTTCAGTTCAATCGATCATTGATCGATCAAGTCAGGATCGCGTCAATCAGGGAGTAACTTCCTCGCCTTCCTCGACGGCCTTCATCGACAGGCGGATGCGGCCTTGCTTGTCGACTTCGAGCACCTTCACCTTGACGATGTCGCCTTCCTTGAGTTTGTCGGAAACCTTCTCGACACGCTCGTTGGAAATCTGCGAGACGTGGACCAATCCGTCCTTGCCCGGAAGGATCGTCACGAACGCACCGAAGTCCATCAGCTTGGCGACCTTGCCTTCGTAGATGCGGCCCGGTTCGACGTCCGACGTGATCTGCTCGATGCGCGCCTTGGCGGCTTCGGCAGCTTCGCGATTGACCGAGGCGATGATGATGGTGCCATCGTCC
>JBBSLA010000170.1:0-4554 GCA_038255665.1 Lysobacterales bacterium
AGGCCCCAACCGGATGGACATGACAGAACCGCAGACTGCCGTCGGCGCGTTTTCCGCGCTGCGCACCGAACTTTCCACACGCATCATTGGCCAATCGGCGCTGGTCGACCGATTGCTGATCGCTTTGCTCGCTGATGGACATCTTCTTGTAGAAGGGGCGCCCGGGCTGGCCAAGACCACGGCAATCAAGGAACTGGCGGCTCGCATCGAAGCGAATTTCCATCGCGTGCAGTTCACGCCCGACCTGTTGCCGGCCGACCTTACCGGTACCGAAATCTACCGCCCGCAGACTGGCGCGTTCGAGTTCCAGGAAGGGCCGATCTTCCACAACCTGGTGCTGGCCGATGAAGTGAACCGCGCGCCGGCCAAGGTGCAATCGGCGATGCTGGAAGCGATGGGCGAGCATCAGGTGACGGTGGGCCGGACGACTTATCCGCTGCCCAAACTCTTCCTGGTGATGGCGACGCAGAATCCGATCGAACAGGAAGGAACCTATCCACTGCCCGAGGCGCAGCTTGATCGCTTCCTGCTGCATGTGCGCATCGACTATCCGGAAGCTGGCGCGGAAGCCGAAATTCTGAAACTGGCGCGCAGTCGAGCGCGACAGGAAATGACAAAGCCCGAGGCGCCCGAGCGCTTGCTGACCCAGGCGCAGATTTTCGAGGCGCGTGCCGCCGTGCTCGACATGTACATGGCGCCGCCGCTGGAGCAGTACATCATTCAACTGGTACTGGCCACGCGCGAGCCGGCTCGCTATGGCGATGACTTGCCACGCTGGATTTCGTGGGGCGCCAGCCCGCGCGGCACGATTGCACTGGACCGTTGCGCGCGTGCCCATGCCTGGCTCAATGCCCGCGACTATGTGACGCCGGCCGACATCCACGCGATCGCGATCGATGTGCTGCGTCATCGCGTGTTGCTCAGTTACGAAGCCGAGGCCGAAGGCATTCGCCCCGAACACGTCGTTGCCGCGCTGCTCGAACGCGTGCCGTTGCCTTGAGCGTCGGCGCGTTGGCGCTGCGATTCGCCGGCCGAAAGAATCCATGAATCCCACTGTCGTCACGCTGGAAGATCTGCTCGTTTTGCGCAGCTTTGCGCAAGGCGGGCGGCTGGCCGTGCGGCGCAAGAACGTGGCAGCACGCAGCGGCGGACATGATTCGCGCTGGCGCGGTCGCGGCGTCGACTTTCGCGAGTCGCGCATCTACCAGGCCGGCGACGACATACGTCACATGGATTGGCGTGTTACCGCACGCAGCGGCAAACCGCATACGAAACTGTTCCAGGAAGAACGCGAGCAAGGCTTGTTGCTGGTGCTCGACTTGAACCCTGGCATGCGTTTCGGCACGCGGGTCTGTTTCAAGAGCGTGCAGGCGGCGCGTGCCGCCGCGTATCTGGCGTGGGTTGCGAGTTCGGATGGCGACCGCGTTGGCGCACTCGGATTTGGCGGCGGCATCAATGGCGAAGTGCGACCCGCTTCCGGTGGTCGCGGCGTGTTGCGGAGCTTGCGAGCCTTGCGTGATTGGGACGCGGCGGCGGACCGCGAGTTGCGCCAGCCGTTGTCATCGGCCCTGCCACGTTTGCGCCAACTGCTGAAACCCGGCATGCGGCTGATCCTGATCAGCGATGGTTACAGCATCGATGCGGAAAGCTGGCCGCTGCTCGGCCAATCGGCAGGTCGACACGATGTCAGCATCGTGCTGGTGCGCGACGCACTGGAACTGGCCGCGCCGCCCGCGGGCCGTTATGCGGTGAGCCACTCCGGCGAACGTCGCGTGCTGGATTTCTCCGCGCCGGCAATGCGCGACGGATGGCTACATGCGTTCGCCGATGCGCGCGAAAGTGTGCGAGCGGAATCGGCCAAGCGCGGCATTCGCGTGCTTGATCTGGACACCCGCGATGACTTGCGTCGTGCGCTTGGGCCCTTGCTCGCGCGCAAACCCGGCGTGGGTGCGGCATGAAGCGGCGTTCGTGGATTGCACTGGCGCAAGTTTTGCCGGCGGCACCTGCCGCTGCGCCACAGGGGCCCGAATTACGCGATATCCATTTGCCGCCGGACCCATCGTGGTTTCCGCCCGCACCGGGTTGGTGGATTCTTGCGGCGCTGCTGATCGCGTTGCTGGTGTGGTTGTTCCGCATCGCCCGCAAGCGCGTGCGTAAGCGGCGCTGGTTGGCGGCGTTGCAGGATGAAGTCGGTCGAATCGCCAGCGATCACGCCGCGCATCACGATCCACGCAAGACCAGCGCCGCGATTTCCGAGCTGTTGCGTCGCGCGGCACTGCGACTCGATTCGCGCGCCGCTGCATATCAAGGTGACGAGTGGTTGGCGTGGCTGGACACGCGAGGAAGCACGACAGACTTCCTGACCGGTCCCGGCAATGTTTTGGTCGACGCGCCATGGCGGCGTGCGCCGAAAGTCGATGTCGATGGATTGCTGGCTGCCACTCGCAACTGGCTGGCACATGCGTTCGCACAGGAGCAGCCGAATGCTTGAGTTCGCCTGGCCGTGGATGCTTGCGGCCTTGCCGTTGCCATTGATCGCCGCGTGGTTGCTGCCGCGTGCGCGTGCATCGGCGAGTGGCGCGTTGCGCTTGCCGCATGGCGCGATCAGCTTGCCGACTTCAGTGCAGGTTGGCCGCGTGGCACCGTGGAAGCGTTGGCTGGCGCTGCTTGCATGGACCTTGCTGATCGCCGCCGCGTGTCGCCCGCAATGGCTCGGCGAACCCGAGGACGTGCCGCGCAGTGGTCGTGACCTGCTATTGGCGGTGGACACGTCCGGCAGCATGAGCATCGAGGATATGCAGATCGGCAACCAGTCGGTGCCGCGCTTCAATGCGATCCAGGCAATCGTTTCCGATTTCGTCCGGCGTCGTGATGGTGACCGGGTTGGGCTGATTTTGTTCGGTAGCCAAGCGTATTTGCAGGTGCCGCTGACGTTTGACCTGCGTACCGTCTCGCAGCAATTGCGCGAGGCGTCGATCGGATTGGCTGGTCGCGAAACCGCGATTGGCGATGCAGTCGGCCTCGCGGTGAAACGCCTGCGCGAACGACCGGCCGACAAGCGTGTGCTGATCCTGCTCACCGATGGCGTCAACACCGCGGGCGTGCTGCAACCAGACAAGGCGAGCGAACTGGCGAAGGCCAGCAACGTGCGCATCTACACGGTCGGCGTGGGAGCGGACTCAATGCGAGTGGACAGCCTGTTCGGATCGCGCGTAGTGAATCCGTCGCAAGACCTCGACGAGGCGATGCTGACGCGAATGGGCGAGACGACCGGCGGTCAATATTTCCGTGCTCGCGACAGTGCGGAGCTCGCCAGCATTTATCGACAGATCGACAGCCTTGAACCATCGGTTGGCGAGGGCACGCCGTTGCGGCCGATCGACGAGCTGTACTGGATTCCGCTGGCGCTCGCTTTGCTACTGGCGATGCTCGGCGTGCTCGCCCCGTCGCTGCAACGTGGACCACGCGAGGCATTCGCGACATGATCGAGACTGCGACGCTCAGCGACCTCCATTTCCTGCGCCCGTGGTTTTTGCTGGCGCTGTTGGCCTTGCCGCTGTTCGCAATGATCTGGCGGCACGCGCGCGCCGATGGTGGCGGTTGGCGCAACGTGGTCGATCCGGAGTTGTTGCAGCACCTGATCGATCCGGTCGCCGTGCGCGGCAGTCGCGGCGCGTGGTGGTTGGCGACATGCGCGTGGATCATCGCCTGCGTCGCAGTCGCCGGGCCTGCGTGGGAACGCGAACCGGCGGCGCTGTACCGCGGCGAGAGTGCACGCGTGATTGCACTGGGTTTGACGCCATCAATGATGGCCACCGATGTGCAGCCGAATCGCCTCGCCCGCGCGCGCTTTCGCATCGACGATTTGCTCAAGCAATCGGGTGATACGCAGACCGCGCTGATCGCATATGCCGGCGATGCGTTCGTCGTCGCGCCACTCACTGACGACGCCAACACCGTACGCAACCTTGTCGATGCGCTGGAGCCGGACATCATGCCGATGCGCGGCAATTCCACCTCACGCGC
This sequence comes from Lysobacterales bacterium, assembly GCA_038255665.1. Lineage (GTDB taxonomy): Bacteria > Pseudomonadota > Gammaproteobacteria > Xanthomonadales > Rhodanobacteraceae > Dokdonella. The sequence goes on from JBBSLA010000170.1 coordinate 4,027, forward strand.
GATCGCGACGGCGATCAACCTGATCCGCCAGGCCGGTCTGCAACGCGGCCAGATCGTGTTGATTGCGGACAGCGTTTCCGACGATGCAGTCGGTGCGGCGCGCGCGGCGGCGGCACAGGGAATGACGGTGTCGGTACTCGGTGTCGGCACCGCTGCGGGCGCACCGGTGGCCCTGCCGGAAGGTGGCTTCATGAAAGACGGCAATGGCCAGATTGTTCTGCCGAAAATCGAGGAAGCGCGATTGCGCGAAGTTGCGGATGCCGGCGGCGGAAGCTACATCGCCCTGAATGGCGACGCGCGCGATCTGTCGCAATTGCCGAGCACGCAAGCCGATGTTGGGAACAATGCGAGCGATGCAGGCGTGGCAACGAGCGAGCGTTTTCGCGATCGCGGTGCCTGGCTGTTGCTGCTCTTGCTGCCGCTGGTGCTGATTGGCTTCCGTCGCGGTTGGCTGATGACGGCCGCGCTCGCCTTCGCGTTGCCATCCGCCCCCGCCCAAGCCTTGAGCTTCCGCGATCTGTGGCAGCG
>JBBSLA010000171.1:0-4414 GCA_038255665.1 Lysobacterales bacterium
CGCACCAGCCCTTGGCTGCAACGCTCTTGCCGGGGAACAGCGTGCATGAGCCACGCGTCGCGCCGCCGCCATAGAACTTGCAATTTGCGCAGTCCTGGTCTGGCTTGTAGTTGGGGTACTTCTTGGCGTCGGCCTTGGTGTGGTCTTCGACGTAGCCAAGTGCCTTGGCGGTGGGATTGTCAAGCTCGAGCGGCGGCAGGTCGGCGGCGAATGCCGGTTGTGCGATCAGTCGCGCGGCGAGCGGAGCCGCGACGGCGCCGATCACGGCGAGCTTCAGGAACTGGCGACGATTCTCGATAGAGGTTGACTTGGACATGACGACTCCGTGGCTGGTGATTTGAAACAACTGCTGTTTGAACGCCCATGCAGGTTACGCCGGCGCAATGAAGCGCGACGAACACGGAATGAGAATGAATTGCGATGCCGGCACGCGCTATCTGGCATCTCGCAATGCCGCGTCATCGTGCCGCGCCATTCAGCGCGCTGTCGTATAGTTCGCCGCCGTCTTGTGTCACCCAATCGACGAGCCCTTTAGATGAGCCCCGTTCCCCCTTACGACACCGCTGCCCTCGCCCGCTGCGCCCGAATCATCGCCGAGACTGGTGCCGAGCTTTCCGCGCGCGGACTGACGCCGGCGACAAGCAGCAACTTCTCGATGCGGCTGGATGACGAGCACATTGCCGTCACCATTTCCGGTCGCGACAAGGGCCACCTCGATGCCGACGATGTGATGGTGGTCGATCGCGGCGGCAAGGCCGTCGCGACCAATGCGCGGCCATCGGCCGAAACGCTGCTGCACACGCAAATCTATCGCCGCTTTCCGGACGCACGTGCGGTGCTGCACACGCACTCGCATGCGCAGTCGGTAGCGTCGCGCCTGTACGCGAAGGACGGCGCGGTCCGCTTCGAGGGCTGGGAGTTGCAGAAGGCCATTTCCGGCTACACCACGCACGACAGCGTGCTTGAACTGCCGGTGTTTCCGAACACGCAGGACATGCCGGAACTGGTTACCCGCATCGATACATGGCTGGACGCCGGCAAGCCCCTGCACGGCTACCTGATCGACGGCCACGGCATCTACACCTGGGGCGTGGACATGGCCGAGACGCGCCGACATATCGAAGCGTTCGAGTTTTTGCTCAACTGCGAGCTGGATTTGAAGCGGCTTGGAGTGGAGAAGTGATGCGGTTGGTGTCGCTACGCACCCTGCACCTCGTCATTCCTGCGAAGGCGGGGACCCACTTTGATGTTGCTGTAGATTCGTCACGTTCTCGAAGATCAAACTGGATGGCTCGGGAAATCATTCGCTCGCCCTCCGGGCCATCCGCAGTGCGGATGTTCGCTTCGGCATCCTGCCTTCGCAGTCCTGCCTTCGCAGAAATGACGAGGCAGGTGAGTAACTGACATGTCGCGACTACGCATCTTTGATGAAGCCAAGCCCGACGCGCCGTTGTCGGTGCATGCATCCGGCGACGACATCCGCCGTGAGCTGGCCAGGATCGGCGTGCGCTTCGAGCGTTGGGCGGCCAATCGTGCGATCGAACCTGGCGCCAGTCAGGAAGAAGTGATCGCTGCCTACCACGACGACATCGAACGCCTCCGTCGCGATCACGGCTACCAGGCGGTCGATGTGATCAGCTTGAAGCCGGACCATCCCGACCGCGCCACCCTGCGCCAGAAATTCCTGAGCGAGCACACACACAGCGAAGACGAGGTTCGATTCTTCGTTGCAGGATCAGGCCAGTTCACCTTGCACGTCGACGGAAAGGTATTCGACATCCTCTGCGAACAGGGCGACCTGATCGGCGTACCCGATGGCACCCGCCACTGGTTCGACATGAGCGAAGCGCCCTACTTCGTCGCGATCCGCCTGTTCACCAATATCGAAGGCTGGGTTGCCAACTTTACCGGCGACGATATTTCGCAGCGCTTCCCACGCATGACACCAAACCGCACCACCGAGAGCCGAACAAAGCCATGACCGACAACGCCAGCCCGTCCATCCGCGCCATTGTCACCGACGTCGAGGGCACGACCAGCTCGATCCGCTTTGTCCACGACGTGCTGTTTCCATATGCACGTCGTCGCCTGCCTGCGTTCGTGGTGACCCACACCGACACGCCGAAAGTGCAGCACTGGATGCACGAGGCTGCCAAGGAAGCCGAATTCGTTTCCGCCAAACAGCAGGAAGTCATCGACTTGCTCGTCGGCTGGATCGACGAGGATCGCAAGTCGACTGCATTGAAGGCATTGCAAGGAATGATGTGGGCCGAGGGATACGCGGCAGGCGATTTCAAGGGCCACGTCTACGCGGAAGTGGCCGATTGCCTGCAGGCATGGAAGGCGCGAGGGCTGTCGGTTTACGTGTATTCGTCGGGTTCGGTCGAGGCGCAACGACAACTGTTCAAGCACAGCGACGCTGGCGACCTGTCGGATTTGTTGTCCGGCCATTTCGATACCGGCAGCGGCCCCAAGCGTAGCGCCGATTCATACCGGGCGATTGCCGAGGCGATCGGCTTGCCACCGGAGCAGATTCTGTTTCTGTCGGACATCGTCGAAGAGCTGGACGCAGCCAAACTGGCGGGCATGGCGACGACGATGCTGGCGCGTGCGCCGGATTCGTGCGCCTGCGATACCCGCCATCCATGTGTTGCCGATTTCAATGCAATCAGCTTCGACGCGATCACGATCTAGCGAGCCGCGCGTCCCTACAATGGCGGCCTCCGAAATCTCCACGACACGGCCTTGAATCCACTCGCTCGGCAATTGCTCGACGGCGTTCGCGCTGCGTTCCTGTTGCGTCCGCGCAGCGATGCACTGGCGGCGACGGGAACGCACTTCATCGTCCTTCTCGCGCTCTACCTGATAGCCGCGACTGCAACCGCGTGGTTCGACACGGCGGCTCCACGGCTATTCAATGGCAACGGCATCGTCGTGATCCTTGCCGATGCCGCGCTGACCCTGATCGCCGCATGGATTTTGGTGAGGCAACTATCCCGACCAGCACTGCTGTGGGGCACGGCTGCGGTCACCTTGGCAACGACCCTCGCCGTCGTGGTGTTGATCGATTGGCCGCTCGGTCATTTCCTGCCGCGGCTCGCCGCGCAAAATGGTTGGGCAGCGATTGCGCTGGAACTGCTGCGCAACATCTGGTGGTTGCTGATCCTGATCGGCATCACGCGCTTGCTGGTGCCGCGCGTTGGGCTGCGTGCGCTGGTCGCTGCGCTGATGGCGTTCGCCGTGTCCGGCGCGGCGTGGTGGTTTCTGCCGGGGCAGTCGATCTTCTCGACGCAAACAGTGCAGGCGGCAGCGACGATGGATCCCGACGTCACCGGGAACGTCGACGAGATCGATGACGACGTGGTCGACGCACCGTCGTTCAGCGCCGAAGCGGTCATGTTCAACCAAGCCAGCCTCCTTCGCGACGCGCTCGACGCGATCAAACCGCGTGTACCCGGCAAGACCAACCTCTACGTGATCAGCTTTGCCGGAGACGGCAGCGACGATGTGTTTCGAAACGAGGCGGAATACGTCGAGCGGCTTTTTTCGGAACGCTTCGACAACACTGGTCGCGTGCTGACGCTGATCAACAACCCCTCGACGGTGACGACGCGCCCGCTTGCCACGCTGACCAACTTGCGACTTGGTGTGCAGGAACTGGCGAGCAAGATGGACCCGGAGCAGGACATCCTGCTGGTATTCCTTACCAGCCATGGCAGCGAGGAGCACCAGTTGTTCGTGGACCTTCCTCCGCTGCCTCTTGAACAGATCGAACCCGTCGATCTGCGACGAGCGTTGCGCACCCAGCCCGACTTGCGCTGGAAGGTGTTAATCGTATCGGCCTGCTATTCGGGCGGGTTCATCAAGCCGCTGCGCGACGACGGCACGATGGTGATCACCGCGGCCCGCGCCGACCGCACCTCGTTCGGCTGCGGCAGTGATTCGAAAATTACCTGGTTCGGCAAGGCCTTCTTTGCCGACGCGCTCAACAAGACCACGTCGCTGCGCGAGGCCTTCGACCTGGCCAGCGCCGACGTCCGCCAGTGGGAAGCCGACGAAGATACCGAGGAGCGCTCCGAACCGCAGATCGCCAGCAACCGGCGCATCGAAGCGAAGCTCGACGAATGGCTGCGTGGTCGGAAGATTGGGCCGGCGATTCCATTTGAGACGGACGACGAAGGCACGAACGAACCACCCGATTCTGGAAGTGCGAAAACACCACCTGATCGTCATGCTCGCGAAGGCGGGGATCCATTTTGATCTTCCGCAATTCGCTGAAGAAGTGAGATCAAAATGGATTGACCAGCCTACGGCTGTTGAAGTGCGCCTTTGCCTTCGCAGGAATGACGAGAGTGGGTAGCCGTCGCGGGAATGACGGGAAGTCAAGACCGACTTCTGATACTTCCCGTAGAAC
>JBBSLA010000172.1:0-4405 GCA_038255665.1 Lysobacterales bacterium
GCGGCGGTCGTGAAGCCGGCGTTCGCTATTCCGACTACGCCATCGGCAGGTTCTTCGACAAGCTGCAAACCAAGCCTTGGTATTCAAATACCGTGCTGGTGATTGCCGGCGACCATGGGCCGCGCGTCTACGGCCGCTCGCAAATTCCCATCTCCAACTACCCGGTGCCATTCGTGGTGCATGCGCCCGGCACCATTGCCGCCGCTCGCAACGACACCTTGTCCAGCCAAGTGGACATCGGCCCGACCCTGCTTGGGCTGCTGCGGCTCAATTACGTCTCGTGCCTGCCCGGCCGCGACATCCTGCGCATGGCACCCGGCGACGGCTATGCCTTGTTCAACCACAACCGCAACGTGGCGATGATGCGTGACCAGCAGGTGGCGGTTCTCGGCTTTGGCAAGGAGCTCAACACCAACCTGTACGCCGCCGAGAACAAGGAGCTGGTCCCGACTGCAACGAATCGCGAACTGGAACGCGATACGCAGGCGCTGTTCCAGTTGTCATGGCAGTTTTTCAGTGATGGCCGACAACGCGAGGATCAGTGCCGGCAATGAGCGGAATTCTGCGGCGACCGCGACCGTTGGAATACATGTTTGGGCACGTCGTCGTGGTCCCGTTACTGCTGGCGTCGCTTGCGATTTACTCGCGAAACAGCGGGCTCGATATTCGTATTGAGGACGCGCTCTACGACAGTGCCAGTGGCGGGTTTCCTTGGCGACATTCCGAATGGCTGGAGGTGATCGGCCATCAGTTGGCCAGGCTGCTGCCGGTCGGTCTTGGCGCTCTCACCGTCGGCGCGGCAGTCGCGCCGCGCTGGATCCCGGCACTGCGGCCGTGGCGACCGCTGCTGTTGATCCTGGCGGTTGCGTTGTTGCTGGGGCCGCTGCTGATCGCCCAACTCAAGCAGATGACCGCGCCGCCCTGCCCATGGAATCTCAAACGCTACGGCGGCTATGCCGACATGGCGATCCAATGGCTCGCCACCTCTCGAGCCGAAGCTGGCAAGTGCCTGCCCAGCGGCCATGCCGGTGCCGGTTTCAGCATGCTTGCGCTTTACTTTGCCGGCTGGGCAGGCGGCAGTGCGCGCTGGCGCTGGCGTGGCCTGCTCATCGGCAGCCTCGCCGGATTGGCGTTTGGCACGGTCCGCATGCTCCAGGGAGCGCTCTTCCTCGACCAGGTGATATGGTCGGCGCTGACCTGCTGGCTGGTGGCGGCGATCGTGTTCACGCCCCTGATCTGTTTCGGAGTCCGACCCGCGCCATTCGCCTGCGCCGTTTCAGGTTGATTGGCGCTCGGTCAGCGGGATTTCGACCCATCGATAGTTTTTCCTTCGCGGCTCATCGTTGCTTGAGGAAAGCGGCGCTGCATCGGGCATAATCGCCGCCGTCGCGTCCCGCCCCGGCGCGCTTGATCGGAATCCGCCCATGTCACCTGATCGCTTTTTCACCAACGCGCCGACGACGTTTGGCTGCGCCCTCCTCGTGACGTTGCTCGCTGGCTGCGCCGGGCCCAATGCGGCATTTCGCGCGAACGCCATCGCCGACCAGACGCCTGCGGATGAATCATCCGAACTCGGCGGTGACGCCGAGCCAGTCGATCCACTGGAACAGCGCGTCGCGATCATCCCGCCGCCGCGTCCCGATACCGAAGGCACGGAAAGCATCTCGCAGATCGCGCAAGCAGCCAATACCTGGGTGGCGCGCGGCCCCTCGCCCACGCGCGGCGCACAGGTAGCCGTGCCACCGGACAACGAAGTGACCGGCGCCATCCATGCAATTGCAGCGCATCCGAGCAATGCCAACATCCTCTACATCGGCGCCGTAAACGGCGGTATCTGGCGCACCTTCGACGCCACCGCCGCGAAGCCGACCTGGGCACCGCTGACCGACCAGTTGCCTTCCCAATCGATTGGCGCACTGGCGTTCGATCCGCTTGATGCCGCAGGAAATACCCTACTCGCCGGCACCGGTCGCTGGAGCAACTTCGCCCAGCGTGGCGACGATGAAATTGGCCTCTACCGCACCATCAATGGCGGCAATAGCTGGACCGTGCTCGGCGCGCCGACACTGGTCGGCCAGAAGGTGATCGCGGTGGCCGCGCGCGGGCCGGTGCTGTTCGCGGCAACAACCACCGGCGGCCTGTATCGCAGCGCCAACACCGGCACCAGTTTCCCCTTGGCATCGGGCGTCGGTGGCCTGCCGGCCGGCGGCATATTCGACCTGGTCGGCAGCGCGGCGACACCGACACGTTTCTACGCCGCCGTGCGTGGCACTGCGCCAACCGTGTTCCGTAGTGATGACAGCGGACTGACCTGGACCAACATCACTGCCGGTATCGGCGGACTCGCGAGCAATACATCTGCATTACGACTGGCGATTGGTGCCGGCGGCGTGGTTTACGCGGCCACGGTGAACGCATCCGTGTTGAACGCCGTCTCACGCTCGACCGATCTGGGCGTCACCTGGACGGCGATGAATGTACCCGCCGTCCATCCGGGTGGACAAGGAACGGTCAACACCGCCATTGCCGCCGACCCGGCCAACGCCAACCTGGTCTACATCTCCGGCGACCGCATCACCAGTTCGCCGTTTACCGGCAATGTGGTGCGTGGCGATGCCTCGCTGCCCGCCGGTGCGCAGTTCGCCATCACGCATGGTGCGGGCGGTGGCAATACGTCACCGCATGCCGACAGCCGTGCAATGGCCTTTGACGCAAACGGAAATCTCCTCCAAGCCGACGATGGCGGCATCTATCGGCGCAGCTCGCCAACGCTTTCATCTGGAACCTGGGGTTCGGTGATTGGCAACATGTCGGTGTCGGAAACCCACGATCTCGCCCACGACCGCGTTGCCAACGTCATCCTGATCGGCACCCAGGACAACGGCATGCATCAACAAGCCACATCGTCGAACCTGACCTGGAACTGGATCAACAGCGGGGATGGCGGCGATGCAGCCATCGACGATGTCACGTTGGCCGGCGCGGGCAGCTACCGATATCTCAGCTCGCAGAATCTGGGCGGCTTTCGACGCGCGCAATACAACGCGGCGAACACGCAAGTCGTCAGCAACTCGCTCTTCAGCATCGCCGACCCGCAATTCGTCACCCCGCTTGAGGTGAACATCGCCGACTCCACGCGCATGCTTATCGGCGGCGTCAATACGGTGTACGAATCGAGCAACATCACGACCAGTCCGGCGACGGCGACGTCGCTGGGCGCGCCGGGCGCCAACCGCAACGCAATGGCGTTTGGTTCGCTGGTCGATGCCAACGCGGCCTACGTCGGCAAAGGCGCTGCGGTGTTCCGGCGCCAGGCTAATGTGTTCGTCGCGACAACGGCGCTGCCCGTTGGCGCGGCGACGATCACCGACGTGGCAATGGATCCTCAGAATCCGCTGCGAGTCTATGCCGTGGACGACAACCAGATATTCCGCTCGCTGGACGGCGGCGCGACCTGGCTGGACGTGACCGGCAACATCGCCAGCATCAGTTCGTTCGACTTCCGCACTCTTGAATACATTTCCGACCCGGCCGGCGACCAGATCGCACTCGGCACGCGTTCGGGCGTGTACGTGGCCGATGCGCTTTCCAGCACCTGGTCGCTTCTGGGCATCGGCCTTCCCGACGTGCTGGTGTTCGACCTGCGCTATATCGCCAGCCAGAAGCTGCTGATCGCGGGCACGCTAGGCCGAGGCGTATGGAGCTTTGCCGTGCGTGACGTGCTGTTCGCGAACGGTTTCGATTCTCCCTGAGCTTTTGTCAGCTGCGAACTCGGCGATGCTTAGCGTGGCTCGGCATCGCCAACGATGCGCAGGTGATACTGCGCATCCGACCTGACCCACCGTCACATGCTCCACGTCCTGCGCCGATTGTTCGATGGCTACACCCTAGCGTTGATCGGCACCGTGGTGCTGGCCAGCGTGCTGCCGGTGAGCGGCGCTGCGGCACGCGCGCTGGACATCGTCAGCGTGATCGCCATCGCGGCCTTATTCTTCCTGCACGGTGCGCGGCTGCCGCGCGAGGCGATCATTGCCGGCCTGGTGAACTGGCGACTGCATGGCGTGGTGTTGCTCGCCACGTTTGCCTTGTTCCCGCTGCTGGGATTTCTTTCCCAACCGCTACTTGCGATGTGGCTCACGCCACAACTGGCGCTTGGCGTGCTGTTCCTGTGCACGACGCCGTCGACCGTGCAGTCATCGATCGCGTTCACGTCGATGGCGCGCGGCAATGTGCCGGCAGCAGTGTGCAGTGCATCGGCATCGAACCTGGTTGGCGTGTTCGCGACGCCGCTGCTGGTCGCGATATTGCTATCGACGCGCGGCAATGCGGGTTCGCCGCTGCACGCGATCGGCAGCATCGTCATGCAGATCCTGCTGCCCTTCATCGTTGGCCACTTGCTGCGACC
>JBBSLA010000173.1:0-4392 GCA_038255665.1 Lysobacterales bacterium
ACGGAAATACGCTGGCGACTCGGTGGCGATGCCAACGGTTTTCGCAAACGCTTCAGCGCCAGCGCCGGTCAGCATCACGTGGTCGGATTTTTCCATCACCGCTCGTGCCAGCGTGATCGGATTGCGAATGGTATGGACGCCGGCGATGGCACCGGCACGCAAGGTCGACCCATCCATGATCGAGGCATCGAGTTCGTTGACGCCGTCGTGATTGAACACGGCACCCTTGCCGGCGTTGAAATTCGGATTGTCTTCGAGCAACTGGATCGCAGCGGTAACCGCGTCCAGTGCCGACTTGCCGCTCTTGAGTTCCGCGTAACCACGTTCGACGGCCTGCTTCAGCGCCGCGCGGACTTCCACTTCGATTTCCGGTGTCATATTGCGGCGGATCACCCCGGCACCTCCGTGGATCACCAAGGCCGGTTTCGATTCTGATTTCATTTCAGCGGCCTCAATGGGCATGACGACGACGGCCAGCGCGGCTAGCGCGAAAGTTCGCAGCAGGTTCATGGTTTTTCCTCATCGGCATTCGCAACATGGTCGGCAGCATAGCGTCAATCACCCTGCCCTTCCTTCAGCTCGCGCAGTTGACGCCGCGCATGTTTGGCGGGGCGCCCCTGCGGGTTCGGAAAACCCGCATTGCCTATGCGGCGTTGCTCCGCCATACGCTCGCGATCAATGCGGCCGGCCTCGGTTTCCGAGTACAGCAGCTGTGCGACTGATGCGGGGCCGCGCTGGTTGCTGAGTGCGACCACGATCAGTTCGTAGCGATCCAGACCGCGCTGCACAACCACTTCATCCATCACGTGCAAGGTCCGCGACGGCTTGGCGCGGACGCCATTGACGTCGATTTTGCCACCCTCGATCGCCTGCTTGGCGAGGCTGCGCGTCTTGAAGAAACGCGCCGCCCACAACCAGATGTCGAGACGAACTGTATCGGGATCGGATCGGGTTGCTGGCGTCATCGATTGGCGGGATCAGTCCTGGCGCGGCGATTTCACCGGGAACATGGCGCTGGCAATCATCGACGCGGCAATCAGCAAAGCGACCACTAGCAGCGAAATGCCGATCGGAATCTTGACGAATTCGACGATCAGCATCTTGACGCCGATGAACACCAGTACCCCCGCCAGCCCGAAGTTGAGCAGATGGAAACGGTCGGCCATGCCCGCGAGCATGAAGAACAGCGCGCGCAGGCCGAGCACGGCGAAAACATTCGAGGTCAGCACGATGAAGGGATCTTCGGTGATCGCAAAGATGGCCGGGATGGAATCGACCGCGAACACGATGTCGACGAAACCGATGAGGGCGACGACGAGGAACAACGGCGTGAACCAGCGCTTGCCATCGATGACCACGCTCAAGGCGCCACCGCGATAGCCGGGCGTCACTCGAAGGTGACTTCGCATCCAGCGCAGCAATGGATGCTGTTCGATGTCGTGGACATCGCCGGCACCAAGGAACATGCGGATTCCCGTGAACACGAGGAAAGCGCCGAACAGGTAGAGGACCCAGTGGAAGCGTGCGATCAGCGCCGCGCCAATGAAGATCATGATTCCGCGCAGGATCAGCGCACCCAGTACGCCGATCATCAAGACCTTGCGTTGCTGTTCCTCGGGTACGGCGAACGACTTGAACAACAGCAGAAATACGAAGATGTTGTCGATCGACAACGATTTTTCGATGACGTAGCCGGTCAGGAACTCCAAACCGGCCTTGTTGGCAACCTCGCGCCCAGCCTGGCCATCCAGGTACCACCAAAGCCCTGCATTGAAGACCAGCGCCAGCGCGATCCACGCCAGGCTCCAGTGCACCGACTCCCGGAACGACACCTTGTGCGCACCCCCGGCACGCAGAACCATGAAGTCGACAATCAGCGCGACCACCACCACGGCAGCGAACGCCCACCACATCCCAGCGGATCCTATTGATTGCATGACATTGATCCGGTAATGGCTACAGAATTCGGGTCTTGCGCGCGTTCCCGCTTAGCCGCCAGCGCGCATAGCCTACCCACAGGAGCGAAGCCGCAAGGACGCATAAGACGAGCGCCACCGTCGCAGCGCTCAGCGCCATCCACGCATCGCCGCGCCAGCCGGAAAACACCAGCGCGAGATTTCCGGCAAGCGCGATCGAAACCGGCAGCCAGGCCAGCGCGACCAGCAGCGTCGCCACGCCGATCACACGTCCCAGCCCGCGACGCGGAAGCAACTCCAGCGCAGCCCACGCCGCAGCCGCCAGGCCGATGGCAGCGACCAGGTTACCCAGCGGCAAGCCGCCCAGCAGGGCGAACTGGAGATACTCGGCACCGAACAACAACGATGCCAGGGCAATCACGCTGATGCAGAGCAGGCAGATCAGACGGATGGACATGCACGAACTCCTGATCGTCGGCCGCGAGCCGACTGGAAAGCGGAAACGGGCGCACAGTCTGCGCAGCGGCCCGGTCTTGCGCAAGGCGCGACGCGAATTGCGAATGGAACGGCGTGTAACATCCAGACGATGCACGCCGCCGCCAAACGCCATCATCCGCCGCGCGATGGCGACTATTCCCGTCAGGTTGCCCAACATGCCTTCAGCCGCGCCGCCGGTGCGCCGCTGATCGAGGGCAACCAGGTCGATCTATTGATCGATGCCCATGACAACTACAGTGCCTGGCTCGAAGCAATCCGCGCCGCCCGCCACAGCATCTTGTTCGAGAACTACATCATTCGCGCCGATGACACCGGCCGAGAATTCGTCGATGCGCTGGCCGAGCGTGCGCGTGCCGGCGTGACCGTGTTGCTCATGCACGACTGGATTGGTTGCATCGGCCAGTCGCGGGCATCGTTATGGCAACCGCTGCTCGACGCTGGCGGCGAAGTACGTGCATTCCGACCGTTCCGGATTACCCGGCCGTTCGAGGCGATCCATCGCGACCATCGCAAATCGCTGGTTGTCGATGCGGAAGTCGGATTTATTTCCGGGCTGTGCCTGAGCTCGGTCTGGCTTGGCGACGCCGAACGCGGTATCGCGCCATGGCGTGATACGGGCGTGGCGATTCGAGGCCCCGCCATCGCCGCGCTGATCGATGCCTTCGACGAGAACTGGCGTTGTTGGGGTTCGCCGTTGGACGAGGCGATCCTGCGGCGTGCCGATGGCTTGCCGAATGTCGGGGATGTTGACCTGCGCGTGATCGCCAGCCGTCCCAACGAGGTCGGGCTGTATCGACTCGATCAACTGGTCGCCGCACTCGCGCAACGCAGCCTGTGGTTGAGCGACGCCTATTTCGTCGGCACCGCCGCCTACGTGCAGGCGCTACGCGCCGCGGCGCGCGATGGCGTCGACGTTCGCCTGCTGGTGCCTGGTTCCAGCGACATTCCGGCAGTGGGCTCGATATCGCGCGCGGGCTATCGACCGTTGCTGGAAGCGGGTGTACGCGTGTTCGAGTGGAACGGCTCGATGATGCACGCCAAGACCGCCGTCGCCGATGGCCGCTGGGCGCGGGTCGGCTCGACCAACTTGAATATCGCCAGTTGGCTCGGCAACAGCGAGATCGATGTCGCCATCGAGAACGCCGGCTTCGCCACGAAGATGGAACAGCAGTTCGAACGCGACCTCGGCAATGCGACCGAAATCGTGCTCAGCCAGCGCCGTCGCTCCGCGGGGTCGACAGAGAATTTGCAGCCATCATCGCGGCGGCGTGAAAAAGGCAGCACCACGCCGCGCCGGGGCAAGGGCAGCACCGGGCGGGCCGCAGCTAGCGCAGTCCGCATCGCCAACAGTTTCGGTGCGGCATTCACCCGTCGCCGCGAGCTGGGCCACGCCGAAAGCGGCGTCGTGCTGATCGCCGCAGTAATCCTCGCAGCGATCGCGCTGATCGGATGGCTGTGGCCGCACGTACTGGCCTGGCCCGTCGCGTTTTTCCTTAGCTGGACATCGCTGGCTTTCGGCGTGCGCTGGTGGCGCATGCGCCACAACGTTGAAACGCCGCCCGCGGAGTGAGCTCTCTTTTCCGGCTGTCGCCCGCCTTTCTCTCCTCTACATCCGGGCGACGTTTGGCTCCCTTTCCCCGTGGGAGAGGGCTGGGGTGAGGGTCCGGCTCTCGCGCGGCGCTTGGTTGGATTTAGCCGTTTAGCCGTCTATACAGCTTCGTTGGCTGTCGCCAGACTGGTCAAGCGTTTCGCCGGGCTGCCGGCTGCCGCTTCGTTCTCGTTGTTGGCTGTCGCCAGGTGTGCCAAGCGTATGGTTCGGCTGCCGCCGACCCAGTAACTTTTCTCGCGCAGAGAAAAGTCACCAAAAGATGCGACCCGATGGCCTGTCGCCCGCACGGTGAAGCCGTGCGGGTACGCAAGCACTGGCCGGGTTCGGCTGGAGGCACATCCTGTGCCGCAGCCGAATACGCGAAATCCA
>JBBSLA010000174.1:0-4335 GCA_038255665.1 Lysobacterales bacterium
CAGCGGCATGCCGCACTTCGGGCAGGGTCCCGGTTCGCTGGCAACTACTTCTGGATGCATTGGGCAGGTGTACTCGGCAGCCGTCGGCGGTGCGGTCGCTTCCAGCGTCGTTCCGCAGCGCGGGCAGTTACCCGGCGAAGACTGGGAAACCTCGCCGTGCATCGGGCAACTGTGGGCGACGTGCGCCACGTCGGGATCACGCTGTTCCGGTTTGGAATCGCCATCGGCGTGGTCAGCATGCATCGGCGTCTGCGCACCGTCGCCTGTTTCTGGTGGACCACTGCCAGCAACGTCGGCTTTCCCACCTTCGTGGTCGGCATTCTTACTCTTCAGCATCGCCCTCGTCGGCTCGAGGCCCTGCTCGCGATACCAGCCAACGGGATCGACTTTCAGCGCCGCCACCATCTTGGGCAATGTCTCCCGCAGCGTTCGCACGGGCGCCCAATCAAGCAGGTTGCGGGCGCGCGTGATGTCGAGTGCGTAGTGGTCGTTGGCCCGGTCGATCATCCACGGTTTGATGAAAGTATCCTGGCCGGGGATCTGGTCCTGCAGCCAAGCACCGAGTTTGGCAACCGGTGCGGGAACGCTGTGCGTCTCGTGCGACTCACCCTGGATCAGCCGCATGAACGTGTGTTGCAGTTCGTCGTAGCTCAGCGTCTCCGGCTCACCGATCAGGATCGGCGTCTCCGGCGGCAGCTGGGCACGGCGGTCCACGGCGCGCTCGATGGCGTCGACCACATCGTCCAGATGGACGTAGGCCTGTCCATGCGAGACTTCACCGGAATACAGATGAGCGGCGAGCTGTCCCTCGTAGATGCGCTGGATCTGATGCGCCAACGGCGGCGAATGGCACAGATCGTCGTAGACGCCAGCCATGCGCAGGACGGTCGCGGGTACGTCGCCGCGCTCGGCGTGGATGACCTCTTCGGTGCGCACCTTCGACTCGGGGTAAGCCCAAGTCGGACCCAAGGGCCAGTTCTCGTCGATGAACTGGCCCGGCTCGCCCGGCCGGTGCACCAGCATGGTGCTGGCGAAAATGAACTGTTCAACCTGGAACCCGTCGCGCAATCCGCGCAACAGGCGCCGGGTGCCCTCGACCGTGACCTTTTCGTACTTGGGACTCGGCTTGCCGAGAAAATCGTAGTAGGCAGCCAGATGCACGACTGACGCGACACGTGTTCCGTGATGCTCGCGCAGGATACGCAACCCTTCGCGTACGCCGTCGTCCGAGGCGATATCCACGGCGATGTACACGCAGTCGACAGCCGGCGGCTCGGTCGCCTTGCGGTCGAAACCGACGACATCGCTGAAGCGGCCGGTCAACCGTCGCATGACCGCATCACCGATACGACCGCTGGAGCCGGTCACCAGGACGATCTTTTTTTCTGATTCCATGCCGGGAGCTCCTAATGCTGGCGTAGTACTTGTCGGTGCGCTCGCGTGAGCCACTTGCGCTCTTGCGGATTCATCGCACCTGGTATCTTGAGTAGTTTCAGCATGCTTTCCGGCATCATGCCCATTTGTTTGTCCATGTCTTTCGGGTTTTTCATCGCACCCTTACGGCGAGTGCCCCGGCGGTTTATCCCGCCGGGGTTTTGCAGGCCTACTTTTTCGCGGGTGCGGCGGGCATGTCCTTGCGCATCTGATCCATCTTCTTGTGCTGGTCGGCGTCCATCATCGCGCCCTTGCCCATCATGCCCTGCATCATATGCATGTGGTCCTGCATCATCTTCGTGTGTTCCTGCATAAGCTTTTCGCGCTCCTGCGGATTTTTCGCATCCATGATTTTGTGCATTTGCTCGTGCATCTTCAGCATGGCCTCCTGCATCTTGCCCATCTGCATCTGTTTTTCGCTGTCGGTCATGGCCGTTGCCGGTTTCTTGCCCATACCCATCGCATCCGTTCCACCATGCATCTGAGCATAGGCGGGAAGCGCGAAGGTGATTCCGGCAATCAGAAGTGCCGATCCTGCTTTTTTCAAGAATGTCTGTTTCATGATTTGCTCCTTGGTTAACACGGATATCCCCTGAAGTAATTGCTGCTCTTTGCCACCCAAAAATAGCCTCGGCGCGGTTTCATATTTCGCTTGTCGCTGTGACGTTTTTGATGATCAACCGATCATGGGCCCGTCACCTCCTCTGCCGGAAGATGGCCCAAACGATGAGCACACCGAGACCGAGCGCAAGTACAGCAGGAATCCACATCCAACTGATCCCGCCCATCGCGCCGTTCCCCATCATCCCGCCATTCATCGTTGCCCCTGACATCGCCCCGCCACCGAACAGCAGTAGCAATATGACCACAACGGCAAACGCGATGCCTAGGACAGTTTTGTTGGGTGCGTTCATTTGATTCATTTCCTGAAGTATTTGGTTTGATCAACTTCTACCGATACCACAATGCGGACCTGGCACCCGTTGCCGGCAGCATTGAACGTTTGGTCGCGATAACCAACACTGCAATTGCGGAATTAACGGTAACCATGACTGGGACGCAGACGTCGTACGTCAGACTGCGGGTCAGTTGCTCGCTTGCAGAAACACGAAAATGTCTCGCATCTGCTGACCGTCGAGGCCGACGCGCATGCACACATGGGTGAAGACGACCTTCCAGTGCGCGTCCGACATCTCCTTGGGGTCGCCCGTCCTGTAGCAGCGTGCGCAGTTGTCGGCCCAAGCATTGACGCCGAGGGCGAACACCGCCATGCCGGTCCAGTCGAGGTCGCCGGGGCATTGGCAGACATCGCGAAAGGAGCAGGTGCAGGGGCAATCGCAATAACAACTGCGAGAAAAGGCGCCAGCACCGCGCTGGCGCGGCAGGGCTGGTCAGCTGTCCTCACATCCATCGCATCGCACCTTTGATATTTTCCACCTGCAATGTCTTCCAGTTGGTGAAACGCTCCGCCTTGCCCAGGATGCTTGCTGGATTCGGCGCGGGCATCGCGAGTACGACTTCTGTCGCGAAGCGCAACTGCGCCAGCGTCTTCGGAGCACGCTCGATGTGTGCGTTCCTGGGCGTTGGAAGTAGATAGAGAGCCATGTCGGTCCTTGTCGGCAGGGTTCATGGCTTCGAAATCACATCTTCCTTTTTCTTTCCGCGATTCCTGCGAATCGGCTGATACGCGCCGAACATGATCGAAATGAAAAGAATCCAGAAGATCCACCACATCAGGTGCATACCGACAAGGTGATAACCATCGTAGAAATGAGGCATGACGTTCTCCGTGTGCGGTAGCAGGAATACAGCATGCGATACGGGCCGTCGGTGCGCTGTCGCACGGAGCGAGTTGAAACTTCACATGGCCGGGAAGCAGCGGTTAAGACCGAGCGCGTATTCTCAAGCAAGTATCTGGCCTGCGAGCCAAGTTGCGTCGCATGCCCTCACGATCGGAGCAAACCCTGCGGCAGCTTGAGCGCCTCGCCATCCGTTCCGTCACTTGTGGCGCCATCCCTGCTCTGGTCACTGACGACCCATATGCGCAACGGCTCGCTGCGGTCGCTGCCTACGTGACAACACCGACGGAATTGTCCGTCTCCCAAACGCGATCTCGGTTGCATCTCTGCTGGTCGTCGCCGGTGCCGAATTGTTCGGAGTGACACAAGAAGGAGCCGTGAAATCGACGCAACCATGAAACCACTATCGATGTCGCCAACTGACCAAGGCGATGGCCAACGAAGCTTGGCGGATTTCGGTGAAGAACGACTGGACACGCTGCAACGTCACGCCTTCGAGTACTTCCTGCATCAGACGAGCTCGCTCACCGGTCTGGTTGCCGACAAGTCGGAGAGCGGCTCCGACGCGAGCATCGCGGCCGTCGGCTTTGCGCTCGCTTGCTATCCAGTTGGCATCGAGCGTGGCTGGATCACGCGCAAAGAGGCAATCGAACGCACACTCCTGGTACTGCGCTTCTTGCGAAGCAGCCCTCAGGGCGCGGCGCCTGCTGCGACGGGATACAAGGGTTTTTACTACCACTTCCTGGACATGACCACCGGTCGCCGTGCCG
This sequence comes from Lysobacterales bacterium, assembly GCA_038255665.1. Classification (GTDB taxonomy): domain Bacteria; phylum Pseudomonadota; class Gammaproteobacteria; order Xanthomonadales; family Rhodanobacteraceae; genus Dokdonella. Next base: position 4,004 of record JBBSLA010000174.1, read on the forward strand.
GGGGTTGCGAGCTGTCGACCGTCGATTCCGGATTCATGCTGGCTGGCATGCTGACCGCCGCGGAGTTTTTCGATCAGGACGCCGAGTTGGAGCGGGAAATCCGGGAGCTGACTGAACTGCTCTACCGACGGGTCGATTGGCAATGGGCCTGCAATGGCGCCGCGACCTTGACCCACGGCTGGAAGCCGGAAAGTGGCTTCCTTCCCTACCGCGGGCAAGGTTATGACGAGTCGCTGCTGTTGTACGTGCTGGGCTTGGGCTCGCCGACGCATCCCTTGCCGGTCGATAGCTACGCGGCGTGGGCATCCACCTATCAGTGGAAAGAGGTCAAC
>JBBSLA010000175.1:0-4285 GCA_038255665.1 Lysobacterales bacterium
AACTGCGCCTCGGCCAGCGCGACGCTACTTTGCTGTGCGGCAAGTTGCGCCGTGAATGTTTCGCCCTGCGTGCGTACGCTTTCCAGCGACTGCTGCGAGACCAGCTTGCGACCGATCAGATCCTGCTGGCGTTGCAGATCGCGCTGGTTCTGGGCGAGCTGGGTACGAAACTGGCCAGCCTGCGCACGCGCCGATGCAACCTGCGCCCGTGCCTCGGCCATCCGCGCCTGCTGCGCGGTGTCGTCGAGGCGTGCCAACACCTGACCAGCTTCGACGCGCTCGCCTTCCTCGATCAGCACTTCGGTCATGGTGCCGGTGATCTGCGCAGACACCGTCGCCTGGCGCCGGGCTGTCACGTAGCCAGTCGCCTGCAACACCGCGTTGGGTTCGTTGCTGGCCGCAGACGAAGGTGCAGCCGCCGTGGCGACTTCAACGCTGATCGCCTGTTGCGATTGCCAAAACCACCAGCCCGCACCGCCAGCAACCAGCAGCAACACGATCACTGCAGCAACGATCAGCGGCGTGCGCGCCGGCTGGTCGTCATCGCTGCGATCAATGCGCAACTGGTTTAACAGATCACCCTTGTCCATTCCGCAAACCCCGACCCCGTTGACCCATCAGTGTCGCATAGAGTCTTCCGAACACTGGAGTGCCACCAGTCGTGTCGATCAGGTGTCGGGGATGACGAGTGTCAGTTGGTTGAGGGCGTCAACCAGAGCCTTCGTCATTCCTGCGAAGGCAGGAATCCATTTTGATCTTCGTCACGTCACTGGAAGACAAGCAGAATCAGAATGGATTCCTGCCTTCGCAGGAAAGACGAGGGGGAGAGGTTCGCGAGACCGAATAGGGCGATATCAATCGCCGCCTCGACCAAGCTAGGTGCGCAAGCCAACACCCTTGTGCAGCAATCGCAGCGCGAATGCGCCGAGGATCAGCGTCGAGCAAAATTGCCGGCGCGATCGCCATCTTAAACGGTTGACTCCCCAGAAATTATCGACTATGTGTAGATTCAACCCAAACGGATATTGCCGGTTCCATGAAAATGTTGATTAGCAGCCTTTTGCTGGGCAGTTTTATCTTCGCCACCCCCCTGGTGGCCCTCGCGGGTGGCAGTACGCCGTGTCCGACGACGTCCCAGGAGTTATTTTGGGAAATCTATCCACAGTCAGGCTCGACGGAATATTTCGTCGTATTGCGCTGGAACGTGGTTGTCGTCGGCTCACCGAGACTCGATCTTTCGCTGTCAGGAAATACGCTGCATGTGCAGTTGGCAGGCGGGACGTTTGGTGTACCTGGCGGCCCCATGCCAACACAGGCAGCTGGTGCAATTTCGATGCCTGCCGGAAGGTATGTCGTCCAGATCGATCCCTACACTTCGGTACTGGTCCCAGGATTTCCCCCGTCGACAACCTGTCCCGCGCCATTCCCGATACCGCTGGACGTACCGGCAGGGACGCCCTCGGTTGCAACGCCGGTCGATTCATTGTCCAAGCTGGGATTGTTGCTGCTGGGCGGATTGCTCGCGATCAGCGGCCTCGCGGTTCGCTTGCGCCGGACCAGGCACGGCTAGCGCACGTTCCGCGCAACAGCCCACGGCATTCGGTGAACTCGGCCGAACCCCGTGCTACGTCCGGAGACCAACGCCCTTGTGTAGCAGGCGCAAGGCAAACGCGCCGAGGATCACGGCCGAACCGATCATCACCGCGTAGGCGATCCACAGGCTGATGTCGGTGATGCCGAGCAGGCCGTAGCGGAACGCGTTGACCATGTACAGGATGGGGTTGGCATGGGAAATTTCGCGCCATGGCGAGGGCAATGCGTCGGTCGAATAGAACACGCCGCCGAGGTAGGTGAGCGGGGTCAGGATGAAAGTGGGCACCAGCGCGATGTCGTCGAACTTGCGCGCGAACACCGCGTTGACGAAGCCGGCCAGCGCAAACACGATCGCGGTCAGCAGCACTGTTGTCAGGGTGACCAGCGGGTGGTGAAGTTGAATCTTGGTGAAGAACAGCGAGATCACGAACACAACCAGCGCAACGACCAGTCCGCGCATCACCGCGCCTGAAACGTAGCCCGTCAAAATTACCCAGCCCGGCATTGGCGACACCAGCATTTCCTCGACATGGCGGCCGAACTTGGCGCCGAAGAACGACGAGGAAATGTTGCCGTAGCTGTTGGTGATAACGCTCATCATGATAAGGCCGGGCACCAGGAAATCGATGTAGCCGATGCCGGGCCGGATCTCGCCGATGCGGCTACCGATCATGCTGCCGAAGATGACGAAATACAGGCCCATCGTGATTGCCGGCGGGATCAGCGTCTGCGTCCAGATGCGCAGGATGCGCACGATCTCGCGGCGGCTGACCGTGTACAGCGCGGTGAGGTTTTCAGCGGCGGTCACGCGGCAACTCCCGGTGCGTTGGCATCGACGAGGCGCACGAACAGTTCTTCCAGCCGATTGGCCTTGTTGCGCATCGAACGCACGGTGATGCCCTTCTCGGTCAGCGCGGCAAACAGCGAGTTGAGGTCGTGCTCGCGCGACATTTCCGCTTCGATGGTGTTGGCATCCACAGGCGTGATGCGTACGTCGTCGATGGCCGGCAGGGTGGTGTAAGGCTCGGCCAGATCAAACACAAACGTCTCGACATCGAGCTTGGATAGCAGCGTGCGCATGGAGGTGTTAACGATGATCTCACCGTGGTCGATGATCGCGATGTTGCGACACAGCTGCTCGGCTTCCTCAAGGTAATGCGTGGTCAGGATCACCGTGGTGCCGGCGGCGTTGATGGCGCTGACAAACTTCCACATCGAGCGGCGGATTTCAATATCGACACCAGCCGTTGGCTCGTCGAGGATCAGCAATCGCGGCTCGTTCATCATCGCGCGGGCAATCATCAAGCGACGCTTCATGCCGCCCGACAGCGTGCGCGACATCACGTAGGCCTTGTCCCAGAGCGACAGTTGCGTGAGATACTTTTCGGCGCGCTGGATTGCGATGGAGCGCGGGATGCCGTAGAAGCCCGCTTCGTTGACGCAGATGTCGAACGGCCGCTCGAACATGTTGAAGTTGATTTCCTGCGGCACCAGGCCAATCAGTTTCATCGCGTCGCTGCGGCGCTCCGCGATCGGTATACCGAAGATGCGCGCCTCGCCGCTGGTCGCGTTGACCAGCGAGGAAAGAATCCCGATCAAGGTCGACTTGCCGGCACCATTCGGGCCGAGCAGGGCGAAGAAATCGCCGGGCTGCACGCTGAGGCTGATGCCTTTGAGGGCTTCCACGCCGGTGGCGTAGGTCTTGCGCAGATCGCGCACTTCAAGCGCGGGAGTGGTCGTCATCGCGCCATGATACGCGCTTAGTCTTGACCCTTGGCGCGCTGCCCGGCGCTATTGATACGCACCAATCGACAGTTGAAGAAGTATCCGCATCTCCTCGCGCAACGACACCGGCGCGACGACTTCGGCGTCTGGCCCATAGCGCAACACGTCCATCAACAATTCGCGCGAGTTGGAATACGGTACCTTCAGTTCATAGCGACCGTCGCCGAGCCAGTTGCCTTCCTGCAGTCGGTGCCAGTGCTCGTCGGCTACCCAGCGCGAGGCATGCGGCGAGAAACGTATGGTTGCCCATGCCTTGGCCGGGCCTGAGAAAATGCCGTAGCTCGAAGCCAGGTGTTCGTCGAGTTGGTCACCCGCATGATCCAGCGCCGGTTCGCCGAGTGAACGCGCATCGCGCATGCGATCCAGCGCAAAACTGCGCAGGCCTTCGCGTTCATGGTCCCATGCATCCAGATACCAGTTGTCGCGATAGTGGGTCAGCCTTTGCGGCGAGACCTTGCGCTCGGTTGGCGTGTTGGTCGAGCGTGCGCGATAGGAAAACTTCATCTGCTCGCGTCCTAGCAAGGCGCCAGCAGTGACGCGGAACACGGTCTGGTCCAGCGGCCGTGCTGCGCTGGCAATCACGCGAATGCGATCAATCGGCGGCGCAGGTCCTTCGTTGTGGATCGTCAGCAATTTTTCGATGCGGGCGCGAAACGGCTCCAGCGTGCCGGCCAACACACCGGGTTCGGAACGCCCCATCAATTCGTTCAACACCAGCAGTGCCGACAGTTCTTCGCTGGTCAGCCACATGCCAGGCAACTCGAATCGATCCGCTTCGCCTTGCGCATAGCTGACCGCCGTTTCGCCGCTGTCGTTCTCCTGGCTCTCAATCGGTGCGTACAGCGAATCGCGCAAGAACGCTATGTCGCGATACAGCGTCGCCCGCGAGCAGGCGAGTTCCTCCTTC
>JBBSLA010000176.1:0-4278 GCA_038255665.1 Lysobacterales bacterium
ATCTGCACGACGAGTACCTGCCGAACTTCCAGCACGAACACGGCATGGTCGCGGCGATGGGTGACGGGGCACAGCCGGTCGATGAAAACAGTGATCGCTGGAACCTGCCGCGCTACATCTGCGGCTGGCACTGGAAGTCACCCAACGAGTTGCGGTCGATCCTTGCAGCTTAGTCACCGCGGCATGCGAGTCAGCAGGTCCCGACGTCAACTTTGCGAGAGCTTGCGCAGCCTGGTCAACGAATCCTGCTGGATCTGGCGCACTCGCTCGCGGCTGATTCCCAGTTCCGTGGCTATTTCGGCAAGCGATTGCAGGGGTTCGCCATCGAGGCCGTAGCGCCGCGAAACCACCAGTCGCTGGCGTGGATTGAGTTGTTGCAGCCATTGCTGCAATGGTCCGACTCGATCGGCTTCCGGTAGCGCGATCTCGGCTTCGTCATGCTCGGCCACCTGCTCGATCAGGGCGCGGTCATCGTCGCCCGATAGCGGCGCATCCAGCGAACTGATCGACTCGTTGTGGCGAAACAGTTCGGCTACATCGGCGGTCGGCTTTCCAACGGCAGTTGCCAGCTCATCCAGCGTCGGTGGCCGACCCAGCGTCGCGGTCAGTTCGCGATTGCAGCGCAACACCTGGGCGAGTTCGCGCAATACGTTCACCGGCAATCGCACCGTGCGCGCCTGGTTCATGATCGCCTGCTGCACGGCGTGGCGGATCCAGAACGTGGCGTAGGTGGAAAAGCGCAAACGGCGCTCAGGCTCGAATTTTTCAACCGCGCGGATCAGCCCGAAATTACCTTCGGCGATCAGGTCCAGCAGCGGCATGCCACGGCCGACGTAGTTGCGCGCAATGCTGACGACCAGGCGCAGGTTCGACTCGATCATGCGCCGCCGCGCTTCGCTGTCGCCTTCGTGGATGCGCTCGGCGAGCGACCATTCGTCTTCGGCGTCGAGCAACGGGATCAGTCCGATCTCGTTCAGATACGAGCCCGTCGACGAACGAACTTCATCATCCGGCTGCTCAATCGCATCAAGCAGTTCCAGCAGGTCGTCGGATTCTGGCGTTGGTTGCGGGGCGTCGCTCATCGATCGGGATCGGGGTCTGCCGGCGGGTCGTTCATCTTAAACCGGTCTTCGGCCCGATGTTGATCGTGCCGCGAACGCCTCACCGCTTGGGCAGGTATTCCAGTGGATTGACCGGCTTGCCGTCGCGGCGAATCTCGAAGTGAAGTTGCTGGCGAGATGCACCGATCTCGGCGATTGGCTGGCCGGCTTTCACTCGCGAACCCTCCTCGACCAGCCGCCGTCCGTTGCGCGCGTAAGCCGACAGCAGTGAATTGGTGTGCTTGATGATGATCAACTCGCCGTACAACACCAGGCCATTGCCGCTGTAGACCACTTCTCCGTCAGCGGCGGCGCGTACTTGGGTGCCTGCCTTCGCACCGATGTCGATGCCGGCGCGCGCCGGATCGCCGCTGGCGTAGCGGGCCAGCAATGGACCTTCGAGCGGCCAGCGGAACGATACCGGTCCAGTATTCGCCAATGGGGGATGCCGGGCACTCGGTGGCGGTGCGCTGGTGACCGAACCGGCGCTCGCCGCTGCCGCAGGACCGGTCGGTGCCGGTGTTGTGGTCGTCGATGCCGACACGGGAGGCGGCGACGGACGCTGGGTTGACGTCGAGGGCGATCTCGACGCCACCGCACTGCCAGCCGGGCCAAGTCTTAGTGTCTGTCCCACGTAAATCGTGTACGGCGACGAGATGTTGTTCCAGCGCGCCAGGTCGCGGAAATCCAGACCATTGCGGAACGCGATGCCGTACACCGTGTCGCCCTTGGCAACCCGGTAGCTCGCACCACTGCTGGATGGCCGACTCGGCGCAGACGTGCTGCTGCGCGTAGTGGTGCTGGTCGGTCGCTGATCATTGCGCGCGTAGCTGGCACTGCGGCACGCGCCCACGAGGGCGACGATGGCGAGCAGCGAGACGATGGTGAACATCCGTAGCAACATGGGTCGACGCATTCCTAGCGAATGAACTTGAAGTAGACCACCACGAGGGCGAGCAATGCCACCGCGATCCAGCCGATCGGTTCGATCCAGCGGTGCAGCGCCGCTTCGGCACGTGGCCCGCCCAAGCGCAGTGCACCACACAACAGGTACACGCGTTTGCCACGCCCAACCACCATACTGGCAAGGAACGGCAACATCGGCACGCCGACGATGCCCGAAGCCCAGGTGAAAATCTTCAGCGGAATCGGCAGGAAACCGGCCAGCACCAACAACCAGAACGCGGTCCAGGGACTGTGCGCGACGTCGACACGCAACTTGTCAACCATCTGGTCGATCGGGCCCAGCCAGCCAAGCCAGTCAAGCAGCGGTCGCAGTGATTCGAACGCGTAGTGGCCGAGCAGGTAGCCGATCACGGCGCCGAGCAGCGAGAACACCAGGCTGACGGTCGCGTAGCGAAACCAGTTTTTCGGTTTCGCCAGCGTCATCGGCGCCAGCATCACTTCGGGCATTACAGGAAAGATGATCGCCTCGACGAAACTCAGGCCGGCAAGGAAGGCTTCGGCGCGAGGCTTCGCGGCCCAGTGCATCGCCTTTTCATAGATTGGCTTGAACAGCTTCATCAGCGCACTCCGCCGAGCAGGGGCACAAAGCTGACCGCGCCCAGGTCTTCGCGAACGTAGCTGTCTTCGGTCGCGCGAACGCGAACAAGTGTCTGTTTGCCCGGCGGGCCGACCGGCGCAATCAAACGGCCATTCGGCGCGAGTTGTTCAAGCAGCGCCGGCTCCAGCGCGAGGCCGGCCGCGGTCAACATGATTGCGTCGAACGGGCCGTGCTCGGGCCAGCCGAGTTTGCCGTCGTCGTGCTTGGATCGGATGTTGGTGAGGCCGATCTTGCGAAAACATTTGCGCGCCTTGCGCAGCAGGTCTTCGATGCGCTCGACCGTAAATACCTGCTCAACCAGACCCGCCAGCACGGCGCACTGGTAACCCGAACCAGTGCCGATTTCTAGAACCTTGCGTGGCGGCGCGTCGCCCGCGATCAGCGCGGCGCTCATGCGCGCGACGACCAGCGGTTGCGAAATGGTCTGGCCGTGACCAATCGGCAGCGCGGTGTCTTCGTAAGCACGCGATGCGAGAGCTTCGTCGATGAAAAGGTGACGCGGCATGGCTCGCATCACGTCCAGCACACGGCGGTCGGCATACGGATCGCCCGCGAGTCTGTCGATCAAGCGGTCGCGCGCGCGTTGCGACGTCATACCCAGGCCACGTACCTCGGCACTGTTGCCAGCGAACTGACTCATTGCCGCTCGACCATCACGCGACATTCGCGTCGGCCAGTTGCAGGCTTTCGACCCAACCGCTGACCTTGTCGAGCGCCTGGTAGCGGGTGAGGTCAACCAGGATCGGCGTGATCGACACCATGCCTTCACGAATCGCATGGAAATCCGTGCCCGGGCCTTCATCGTCGGCAGCACCAGCCGGGCCGATCCACCACATGGCGCGACCACGCGGATCGGTCTGTTCGATGGACGGCGCAGAACGATGGCGCTTGCCCAAACGCGTCACCGCAAAACCCTTGATCTCGCTCCACGGCAAATCGGGCACGTTGATGTTGAGAATGGTATCTGCTGGCAACGGATCGAGCAGCAGCTTGTTCAGCACTCGCAACACCGCTTCGGCCGCGCTATCGAAATTGATGGCGTTGTGATCGACCGAAACCAGCGACACCGCGATCGCCGGCAAGCCCAGGAAGCGCCCTTCCATCGCCGCCGACACGGTGCCCGAATAGATCACGTCATCGCCCAGGTTGGCGGAATTGTTGATGCCCGAAACGACGATGTCGGGCTCGACGTCGAGCAAGCCGGAAAGCGCCAGGTGCACGCAATCGGTCGGCGTGCCGGCGACGCGGTAGCGCTGGTCGCCGAGGTCGCTGACCCGGATCGGCTGATCCAGCGTCAACGAGTTGCTGGCACCGGAACGGTCGCGATCCGGCGCCACCACGATCACTTCGCCCCATTCGGCAAGACGCTGGGCCAGCACCCGGATTCCCGGTGCCTCGACTCCATCGTCGTTGCTGACCAATACGCGCATTGCCACCCCGTTTGCACCGGCAGGGCCGGCAAAAATTCAACGCGCATGATAACGGATTCACGTTCGCGGCTGGTTCGCAGGGCACGCTTGGAACGTGTTTGCACGCAGGCGTGAACGCGCGTCGCGCAAGTTGGAGCTTGCCAAATCCCGCCGCGCCGCTATGTTCAACGCCATGAAGCGCCGC
>JBBSLA010000177.1:0-4266 GCA_038255665.1 Lysobacterales bacterium
GAACTGGCCCGATTCATCGGGCCATCCTTCGGACTTTCCTCCGCCATCTCGCCTCCCCGAATCGGGAGACAGGTCAAAAGAAGAAGCAGCACAGCGCAGCTGCGCTGTGCTTTTGATCCCCCCGCCCGTTCCTGTCGGCAAGTGCTGGACGGATCAGCCGCTTGCGGGCCACGCGAGGGATCGCGTGGCTTCGGCTGCGGCACAGGATGTGCCTTCAGCCGAACCCGGCCAGTGCTTGCGCACCCGCACGGCTTCACCGTGCGGGCTACAGGCCATCGGGCCGCATCTTTGGGTTACTTTTCTCTGCGCGAGAAAAGTGATTCGCGCGCCGGCAGGCGCGTGAAACGCTTGACCAGTCCGGCGGCAGCCAACAAGAGAGAAGCAGCGGGCCGGAGCCCGGCGAAACGCCAGGCGAGTCTGGCGACAGCCAGATAAAAAAAGCGAAATCGTCGCCACGATGGATTCGTCCACAGCGTTCATTCGGCTATTCTGATCGGCGCTGCGCATCCTGCGCCGTTTGGCGGAACTGCACGTTTGACAACGATCACCACGGCGCATCCTTCGGAGCTGCGCAAATCCTTCTGGCGGGCGCTGGCGTTGACGGCGTTGGTGGCGACGCTCAACTTCGTGCTGTGGGGCTGGTTGAACCGGCCGACGCCGATTGCGGACTGGTCCGGGCCGATCGGCGGTCTTGCCTTCACTGCGTTCCAGCGTTACGGCGATCCGACCAAAGGCATTTTCCCCACCGAGAACGATCTCGCCGAAGACGTGCGCCTGATGTCGACGGTGTCGAAACGTCTGCGGACCTATTCCGCACTCGAAAATCCGGTGGTGCCGCGGCTGGCGCGCTTGCATGGCATGGATGTGATGCAGGGCGTGTATCTGGATCGCCGTTTTGATCGCAATGAGCGTGAGCTCGATGCACTCGAGGCGCTCGCCGGCAAGTACGACAACATCACCCGCGCCATCGTTGGCAACGAAGTGCTACTGCGCAACGACATGAGCGTGGAGCAGTTGATTGGCTACATCGATCGTGCCCGCGCCCACTTGAAAATCCCGGTGTCCACTGCCGAACCCATGTTTGTCTGGCTGCGCTATCCGGTGCTGGCGCAGCACGTCGATTTCATCACCATCCACTTGTTGCCGTACTGGGAAAAGATTCCGCGCAAGGATTCGATCGACTTCGTCGTTGGCCAGTACAACGAGATGAAGCGACTGTATCCGGACAAGCCCATCGTCATCGGCGAAGTCGGCTGGCCATCCAATGGCGACCGCAAGGACTACGCGTTCCCGACGGTTGCCGACCAAGCGCAATTCCTGCGCGAGTGGTTCAACGTGGCCGCCGGCAACGACATCGACTACTACGTCATGGAGGCGATCGACCAGCCCTGGAAGGAAGCCCACGAAGGCCGCGCTGGTGCCTACTGGGGCATGTTCAATGCCGACCGTAAGGCCAAGTTCGCGTTGACGGGAGGCGTCGTTTCCGACCCGTCGTGGCCGATCAAGGCCGCCGCCGCGATCCTGCTCGCCCTGCTGCCGATGTTCTGGTTCGCGCGCCATTTCATCCGTTTTCGCATCACCGGCTTGCTGTTCTTCCTGGTCATGATGCAGCTGTGTTCATCGGTGCTGATCTGGTCGGCGACCTTGCCGTACGACTTTTACCTGAAGCCGTTCGACTGGTTGATGCTGACCCTGCTGTTGCCGGCGCAGGTCGCGATCATCCTGGTGCTGCTGATCAACGGTTTCGAGTTCACCGAAGTGATCTGGAACCGGCGCTGGTTGCGTCACGCGGGTTTGTTGACACCCGAACCCGGCGACCCGCAGCCGTTCGTGTCAATCCATCTGGCTTGTTACAACGAGCCGCCGGAGATGGTGAAATTGACCCTGGATTCGCTGGCCGCGCTTGACTACGAAAACGTCGAAGTCATCGTGATCGACAACAACACCAAGGACGAAGCGATCTGGAAACCGGTGCAGGGCTATTGCGAACAACTCGGCCCTCGCTTTCGTTTCTTCCATCTGGCGCCATGGCCGGGCTTCAAGGCAGGTGCGCTCAACTACGGACTGGAACAAACCGACCCACGTGCCGAAATCGTCGCCGTCGTCGATGCCGACTACGAAGTGCGCCGCGACTGGTTGCGCGCACTGACCGGCTATTTCGCCAACCCGAAGGTTGCCGTCGTGCAGTGCCCGCAGGCACATCGCGACTGGCAGCACAACGCGTTCCGGCGCATGACCAACTGGGAGTACGACGGCTTCTTCCGGATCGGCATGCACCACCGCAACGAACGCAACGCCATCATCCAGCACGGCACGATGACCATGGTTCGTCGCGACGTGCTCGAATCCACCGGCCGATGGTCGGAATGGACGATCTGCGAAGACGCAGAACTCGGCTTGCGGCTGATGCATGCCGGCCACGAGTTGATCTACGTCGACGAACTGATGGGCAAGGGCCTGACCCCGGCCGATTTCACCGCCTACAAATCGCAACGCTTCCGCTGGGCATTTGGCGCGATGCAGATCATGAAGGCGCGACTGAACTGGATGACCTTCGAGCGCGCCCGCGGTGACACCCGCACCAGCATCGCGGCGATGGACGAAGCCGGGCTGATCGCAGGCGACGCGCCTGCACCTGTGCAAGCGCGAAGCAGCACACGCAGCGCGAATGCCGACCCGCGAGATGGGCGCCGAGCCGTCGGCGGGCTGACCATCGGCCAGAAGTTCCATTTCCTTACCGGCTGGTTCTCGTGGTTTGCCGATGCGCTGCACCTGGTGTTTACCCTGATGTCGATCGGCTGGACCATCGGCATGATCGGCTGGCCGCAGTATTTCACCTTGCCGTTGCGCCTGTTCCTGGTGCCGATCATCGGCTTCTTCCTGAGCAAGGCGATCTTCGGCATCGTGCTCTACCGCGTCCGCGTGCCGTGCAACTGGAAGGACACCATCATGGCGTCGATCGCCAGCATGGCGCTCAGCCATGCAATCGCGCGCGGCATTTTCACTGGCCTTTGGAAGAAGAAGGGTGAGTTCGTGCGCACCGCCAAGAGCCGCCGCGTTGGTCGCAAGCCCCATCCGTTCCGTTCGGTGCGTGAGGAATCGCTGATGCTGGTCGCGCTGGTGCTGGGCATCATCGGCATGAGCAATGCGATCGGCGTGCAGTACATGGAAGGCAAGTTGTGGATCGCCATCCTGTCGGCGCAGACGATTCCCTATCTGTCGGCGATGATCGCGGCGTGGATCGCTGCGCGTTCGGGTGATGCCGCAGGTCCGATCGCACCCTCCGTCGCCTGAGCGCCGACAGCGTCGCTGCTTTCGGCTACCCGAAATTTCCTTCTGAGGCATGATGTCGTACGAGCATCTTCGTATGATGGGTGCCCGCGCCAGAAACCATGCGCCTGCGTACGCTCAAGACGATTCCTGCCTACTTTTCACCGACCTATTCCCTTCCAGGAAATTTACTGCTACTTTCCGCTTTCTTAACGCAAGCTGACGGCTCGTTAAGTCATCGCGCAGGCGAATGTCGACGCATCAGTGGGGCAGTTCTCGCGGCACGTCGCTAAACACGCGTGCAGCAGGCAGCCGGATCAATAAAATTCTTGGGAGTGATTCAATGACACACAACAAACTGCTCGCTGCGGTGCGTTTCGCGCTCTATACCGGCGCTGCATCCGCTGCTTTCGTCGCTGTCCCCGCTGTTGCGCAGGAACAGGGCGCCAGCCAGCTCGAAACGGTCGTCGTGACCGGTTCGCGCATCCGCCAGGTCCAGCTCGAGACTGAAAGGCCGGTCCTCACCATCACCCGTGCCGATATCGAAAAACAGGGCTTCCAGTCCGTTTCCGACATCCTGCAGAACATCAGTGCCGTCGGTACGCCGCCGCTCAGCCGTGCGTCCCCACTGTCGGCCGGTGAACTTGCCGGCGGCACCTATATCAGCCTGCGCAACCTGGGTGCCCAGCGCACCCTCGTGCTGCTCAATGGCAAGCGCCTTGGCATTTCCACCAGTGGTTTTTCCGACATCTCTACCATCCCGACCGCTGCGGTCGAGCGCATCGAAGTGCTCAAGGATGGCGCCTCGTCAATTTACGGTTCCGACGCCATCGCCGGCGTTATCAACATCATCACCCGCAGCAACTACAGCGGTGCGATGGTCAGCGGCTACTACGGCCAGTACGACGAAGACGACGGCGCCATCACCAAGGGTGATCTGGTCATGGGCTTCACTGGTGATCGCGGCTCGCTGACCATGGCCGCCGAGTGGGCCAA
>JBBSLA010000178.1:0-4262 GCA_038255665.1 Lysobacterales bacterium
AATGCATCGATACCCGGGACCTGGGCGAGGTACCAGTTGGCGTTCTCCATGCCCGAGCTGTAGGGCGAGGTGTCGATACCGCCGTGGGAGATCGCGATCACCAGGTCGACCTGCTTGGCCTGCAATTCGGGCAGGTAGCGATCGGCGGCTTCGACCAAGCCCATGGTCGTCACCTTGCCGGCCAGCGATGTCTTGTCCCATTCAAGGATCGACGGTGGCGTGAAGCCGAGCACGCCGACGCGGATCGGGACGCTCGCATGCGAGCCATCGGCGCGGATGACATCGAGGTTGCGTTCCAGCACAAGATACGGTGAAAACAGCGGCTCGCCGGACTTCGCGTCGAACACATTCGACAGCACGATAGGAAAGCCCGGCCCGTTGCACGGTTTGCCGGTTGTGCCAGCCGCTGCCAGCGGTGTTCCAGTCACCTGAGACAGGAACGCCATGCCATAGTTGAATTCGTGATTGCCGATGGTGCCGGCGTCGTAACCGAGCACGTCCATCGCCTTGTACATGGCCAGTTGCTGCGAGCACGGCAACGGTTGTGCACGCGCCTGCAAGTCGGCCAGTGCGGTGCCCTGTATGGTGTCACCGGCGTCGAATAGCATGGTATTGGGGTACTGCCGACGGGCCTCGCCGACCAGAGTCGCGAGGCGTTCGAAACCCAACGAGGTGTCTTCGGCGAGTTGGAAGTAGTCATAGCTCAGGACATTGCTGTGCACGTCGGTGGATTCGAGCAAGGCCAGCGTCGTGCGCGTGCCATCGATCACCGGCGAGTGCGGGTTTGTAGCGCAACTGGCGCTTCCGAAGGCGATCGCGATCAGGCAAAGCCTGAAGCTTGTGGAAACCGGATTCATGGCATCGGGCACGCGGGTACGGGGGACAAGCATTCTGCCCCGCTTGAATGACATTCGATACTGCGATGCATGACCAATGGCGTCTTGCGCACGCGCGAAAGCGGGTGCAGCCTGCCAGTTATTCCAGCGGAGCGCGCCATGACCTTTCCTCGCCTTTCAACCAGAGTTCTTGTCGGAGTGATCGTGTTTGCCAGCGTCAACGCGGCGGCGCAAGCTCCTGGACCAGACAACGGCGAAGCAGCGTTCCGCGCGCTCTACAAACAGCTGGTCGAGATCAATACAACCCTGTCATCGGGCAGTTGCGCCAAGGCCGCAGAGGCAATGGCCAAGTACTTGCGCGATGCCGGCTTCGCGGCCAGCGACGTGAAAATCCTCACGCCGCCGAATCGACCGAACGACGGCAACCTGATCGCTACCTTGCCCGGCAAGGATCGCAGTGCGCTGCCGATCCTGCTGTTGGCACATCTGGACGTGGTCGAAGCCAAGCGCGAGGACTGGGAGCGCGATCCATTCACTCTGGTCGAAGAAGGAGGTTTTTTCTACGCGCGTGGCAGCAGCGACGACAAGGCAATGGCGGCGGTTTTCGTCGATAGCCTGGCGCGCTACAAGGCCGAAGGCTTCGTTCCGCAGCGCGACCTGAAGCTGGCTTTGACCTGTGGCGAGGAAACCCCGGATACGTTCAATGGCGTCGACTGGCTGATCAAGAACCATCCCGAGGCGCTGAAGGCTGCGTTCGCGATCAACGAGGGCGCGGGTGGTGAACTCGACAAAGACGACAAGCCGATCGCACTGCAGGTGCAGGCCGGCGAAAAGATCTATCAGGACTTCACTCTCGAATCGACCAACAGCGGTGGCCACAGTTCGCGGCCGATCAAGGACAACGCGATATATCACCTGGCCGCCGGCATCTCGAAGATTGGTGCTTACCAGTTCCCGATTGCGCTAAATCCAGTCACGCGCAGCTACTTCAGTACTCAGGCCGAGCTGTCGCCGGCGAGCGTGGCGAATGACATGCGCGCCGTGCTCGGCAGTCCGGCCGACCAAGCCGCAGCCGATCGTCTTTGGGATGTGAATCCAGGCTGGAACAGCATGCTGCGCACCACCTGCGTTGCCACGATGATCAATGCCGGGCACGCGCCAAATGCGTTGCCGCAACGCGCCCGCGCCAACATCAATTGCCGCATCCTGCCGGGCTCGAGCGTTGAAGAGACGCTGGACACGCTGAAAACCGTCGTCGGCGACGACAAGGTCGCCGTGACCCTGTCCGCCGAGCCGAGCGCGAAGTCGATCCCTCCGACGCTGACGCCGCAAATTCTCGATCCGGTGAAGGCTGTCGCTGAGGAAATCTGGCCGGGTGTGGCCATCGTGCCGACCATGTCGACCGGGGCCACCGACGGGCGCTTCCTCAATGCGTCAGGCGTTCCCACCTACGGCATGTCGGGCATGTTCCACGACGTCGAGGGTAGCCGCGCACATGGCTTGAACGAACGCATCCGTGTGAAGTCTTTGCTCGATGGCAGGCGCTTTCTGCACGAAGTGGTGAAGCGATACGCTGGCGACGCGAGTCGCTGAGCGAGCGGTCGCGTTGACGAACTGTACTTCTCAGGGCGTTGGCCATTCCTGCGGGGCCGGAAGCTGATTTGCAATCAATGATTGCGTTCCGGACTGATTTGTCATACGGTTATGACACCCGTTATTCAAGATCGCCATGGCTACCTCCGACCTCCGAATCAATGCGCGCCTCACCGATGACGACGCGCGACGCTTCCGCGAATTGCAGCAGCGCGAAGGTCTCTCCGCGTCGGAGCTGTTGCGTAACGCCTTGCGCGAGTATCACGCCGCGCGTGTGCGCCCTCGCGCGAACCCGGCGGCGTTGCTGGCTGCGACCGGCTTCATTGGCGCTGGCGACGCGCCGGTCGATTTGTCCTCGCGATACAAGGACTTCCTCGGCGAAGCGCTGGACAACAAACTGGCAACGCGCGTGCAGGATGGCGAGACGCGGTGATCCTTGCCGACAGCGGTTTCTGGATCGCACTGGCCAGCCAGCGCGACCGTCACCATGCTGCCGCTCGCGAAGCCTTGTCGCGCTTTGGTCGCGAAGGGTTTGTCAGCACCTGGCCGGTGCTGACCGAGGTGACGCATCTACTGTCGTCGTGTGTCAATTCGACATCTGCCATCGCCTTCGTGGACAGCGTCGCTCAAGGCGCATGCGAGATTCCCGATCCACCGGTCGATGCCTTGCTTCGCACCCATGCGTTGATGAGTCGCTACCGCGACTTGCCCATGGATCTCGCTGACGCGTCGTTGGTCATCCTCGCGGAAGATCGCGAAGACGGCCGCATCCTGTCGACCGACTTGCGCGACTTCCAGGGTTATCGCTGGAAAAACACGCGACCGTTCACCAACCTGTTGTTGTCGACCTAACCGGCTTGCGTGAACCCATCGCTCGCAAGCACGTCCGCCACAGCGCGCAAGGGATGATCTGCTACCCTCTCGCGCCCCACAATGTTGCATGACCGTGCCATGAGCATCCGCACCCGTTTCGCCCCCAGCCCGACCGGCTACCTGCATATCGGCGGCGCGCGCACGGCCCTTTATTGCTGGCTCGAAACCAAGCATCGCGGTGGCGACTTCATCCTGCGCATCGAGGACACGGATCGCGAGAGGTCGACTGATGCCGCTGTCCAAGCCATCCTCGACGGAATGAGCTGGCTCGGTTTGGGGCACGACGAAGGCCCGTACTACCAGACCTTGCGGATGGATCGCTATCGTCAGGCCGCCGAAGACCTGGTCAAGGCCGGCAAGGCCTACTACGCCTACGAATCGAAAGAAGAAATAGAGGCGATGCGCGCGGCGGCAATTGATGCTGGCGAAAAGCCGCGCTACAACGGCCACTACCGCGATAGCAGCGAACCGCTGCGCGACGACCCGAACCGGGTGATCCGCTTCCGCAACCCGACCGAGGGAAGCGTAGTCTTCGATGACCGGATCAAGGGCCGCATCGAGTGGGCAAATGCCGAGCTCGACGACTTGGTGATCTTCCGGTCCGACGGTTTCCCTACCTATAATTTCGCCGTAGTCGTCGATGACATCGACATGCGCATTACCGATGTGATTCGCGGTGACGACCACGTCAACAACACGCCGCGCCAAATCAACATTTACCACGCTCTCGGCGAGCCGGTGCCACAGTTTGCGCACCTGCCGATGATCCTTGGGTCGGACGGCCAGAAACTATCCAAGCGACACGGTGCGGTCAGCGTCATGCAGTACCGCGACGACGGATTCCTGCCGCATGCCTTGCTCAACTACCTGGTTCGGCTGGGCTGGTCACACGGCGATCAGGAACTGTTTTCCGTCGAGCAGATGATTGAGCTATTCGACGTTGGTGATGCGAACGTTTCC
>JBBSLA010000179.1:0-4253 GCA_038255665.1 Lysobacterales bacterium
GGCCATGTTTCTGTGCGAGCAGAAAGGTGGCTCGGCGGGCGGCAGCCCGGCGAAACGCTTTACCAAATTGGCGACAGCCACCCAATCAGCGCGCGGCGGGCGGCAGCCCGGCGAAACGCTTTACAAACCTGGCGTCAGCCAACGAGCTAAGTGCACGGCATGCGGTCTGAACGCTTGAACATCCTGGCTTCAGCCAACAAGAGAGAAGCGGCAGGCGGCAGCCCGGCGAAACGCTTTACAAACCTGGCGTCAGCCAACAATAAAACGCGGAGCGGCGGGCGAACCAAGCGCTTGACCAGTCTGGCGACAGCCAAACAGAGCGAAGATGGAATCTTCGCAGTGCGCAAGGCAGGCGCGTGGGCGGCGCTACGCCCCAATCGCAGCGCAACTGGATGCGCGACATTTCACGCATCGCGCCCTCGTGGCATAATCCGCGACCTTTTCCGGGACGGGTATCTCCCGCTTCCCTTGAATCTTCTGGAGACATGATGGATTTCTTGATTAGTTCCGCTTGGGCTCAGGCCGCGCCCGGTGCACCGGCCAACCCACTGATGTCGTTCCTGCCCCTGATCATCCTGTTCGGCATCTTCTATTTCATGCTGATCCGGCCGCAGATGAAGCGTGCCAAGGAGCAGCGCACGATGATCGGTGCGCTGTCCCGTGGCGATGAAGTGGTCACGACAGGCGGCTTGCTCGGCCGTATTGATGAGATGGCCGACCAGTTTGTCACGCTGGAAATCGCCGACGGCGTTCGCGTCAAGGTCAGCAAACAGCACATCACCGCCGTGTTGCCGAAAGGCACGCTCAAGGCATCCTGATCGTCCCGATCGTCAACCTCCGCGCGCCGGTTTGCCCGGCGTCGCGCTGCGGACCTACGCATGAATGATTTTCCCCGCTGGAAATACGCACTGGTCGTATTTGCCGTTACTGCCGGCCTGATTTACGGCCTGCCCAACGTATTCCGTCCACAGCCGGCCGTGCAGATTTCGGCCAACCGTGGGTCGGTGGTCGACGAAGCCTTGAAGACGACGGTCGCCGGCTATCTCGACGCCGCCAAGATCGTTCCGGACCGCATCGAGGTGGTCAACGACCGCCTGCTGGTGCGCCTGCCCAAGAGCGACGACCAGGGCAACGTGATGAACAACGCGGCCAACATCATCAAGACCGGTCTGGCCAACGATGATCGTGGCGACGGTTACGTCATCGCCTTGAATCTGGCCTCCACCGTTCCTGGATGGCTGCGCGCGATCGGTGCCGATTCGATGCCGCTTGGCCTCGACTTGCAGGGCGGCGTTCACTTCCTGATGCAGGTCGACGACAAGGAAGTGTTCGAAAAGCAGGATCAGCGATACATTGAGGACATCCGCGGCGTCCTTCGCACCAAGGACATCCGTTACCAGTCGGTCGGGCGCGGTCCGCAGGGCATCGTCGTGCAATTGCGCAGCCGTGAGGATCGCGACGCGGCCGCTGGCGTCATCACGGTTTCCGCGCCGGAACTCAACGTCGAGAACGGTGCCGTAGTTGGCGATACCTACACGCTGGTCGCCAACCTCAAGCCTGAAGAAGTCACCAGGATTTCGCAGAACACGATCAAGCAGAACGTGTCGACGCTGCGTAACCGCATCAATGCGCTCGGCGTATCCGAGCCAATCATCGTGCAGCAGGGTTTGAACCGCATCGTCGTCGAGCTGGCTGGCGTGCAGGACACGGCCGACGCGAAGACCAAGCTGGGCGCAACGGCGACGCTGGAATACCGCGCCGTCGATGAAAGCGCCAACCCAATCGAAGCCGAGCGTACCGGCCAGGTCGCGCCGGACAGCCGCCTCTACAAGATGCGCGACGGTGGCCCGATCGTGTTGAAGAAGAAGGTGATCGCGACGGGTGACGAACTGGTCGATGCATCAAGTGCACCTGATCCGCAGACTGGCACGCCAGCGGTATCCGTGGTGTTGAATGAATCGGGCGGTCGCAAGATGCTCGACTTCACCACGCAGAACGTCGGCAAGCGCATGGGCGTGGTCTACATCGAGCGTACGCCGGAAGTGAAGATCGTCGACGGCAAGGAAGTACGTTCGACCAAGGTAACGGAAGAAGTCATCAACGCGGCAACGATCAACGGCGTGTTCGGCAAGCGCTTCCAGACCACCGGCATCGGCAGCGCGAAAGAAGCGTCCGACCTCGCCCTGTTCCTGCGTTCTGGTTCGTTGGCCGCGCCCGTCGACATCGTTTCCGAGCGCGTGATCGGCCCCAGCCAGGGCCAGGACAACATTCAGAAGGGCGTGTTCGCGACCATCCTCGCGCTGGTACTCGTGATCGTGTTCGTCGCGTTTTACTACAAGGTATTCGGGCTGATTGCCGATCTTGCGCTGATCCTGAACCTGGTTTTGCTGATCGCGATCCTGAGCATGTTCCAGGCCACGCTGACCTTGCCTGGCATTGCCGGCATCGTGTTGACGCTGGGCATGGCGATCGACGCCAACGTGCTGATCTGCGAACGCATCCGCGAGGAATTACGCAATGGTTCGACGCCATTGGCGGCAATCCGCGGCGGCTACGAAAAGGCCTGGGCAACCATCTTCGACGCCAACCTGACCCATCTGATCGCGGCCCTGGGCCTGATGACCTTTGGTTCCGGTCCGCTGCGCGGCTTCGCAGTGACCCTGACCATCGGCATCCTGACCTCGATGTTCACCTCGGTGACGATTACCCGTGCGCTGATTTCGCTGGTCTACAGCGGTCGCCGCCTCAAGAACGTTTCGGTCTGAGTCGACCGCACAGGACATATCGATGGAACTTTTCAATCCCAAATCCAACATCAACTTCATGGGCTGGCGCAAGGTCAGCCTTACGGTCTCCTGTGTGCTGATGGTGCTCGCCGCGGCGACGATCTTCGTGCGCGGCCTCGATTACGGTCTCGACTTCACCGGCGGCGTGCTGGTCGAGGTTACCTACCAAACACCGATCGACGTAGCCGAGGTACGCGGCGCTCTGACCGCTGGCGGCATGCCCAAGGCACTTGTGCAGAGTTTGGGCAGCACGCAGGAATACGCCATTCGCATCACTCCGGAAAAAGATGAAGCGACTGAAGGCGTCGACGCGGCATCGGACAAGGTCAGCCACGACAAGGTATCAGCCGACATCAGGGCCGCACTCAGCAAGGACCGTCCCGACGTGGTCCTGAAACCCAGTGTTTTCGTCGGCCCGCAGGTGGGTGACGAGCTGCGCACTGATGGCCTGATCGCGGTGG
Source organism: Lysobacterales bacterium (assembly GCA_038255665.1). GTDB lineage: Bacteria > Pseudomonadota > Gammaproteobacteria > Xanthomonadales > Rhodanobacteraceae > Dokdonella. Next base: position 3,248 of record JBBSLA010000179.1, read on the forward strand.
TGTTCGTCATCATCGGCATCGCTGTCTACCTTTGGATACGATTCGAATGGCGCTTCGCTGTCGCGGCGGTAGCTTCCGAAGCCCACGATGCTTTGATCACGGTTGGATTGTTCGCGCTGACCGGGCGCGAGTTCGACCTCACGGCACTCGCCGCGGTGCTGTCCGTGATCGGTTATTCGATCAACGACAAAATCGTGGTATTCGATCGCGTCCGCGAACTGTTCCGCTCATCGCGCAAGGCCGATCCGGAAGAAGTGCTCAACCGATCGATCAACTCGACCATGTCGCGCACCATCATGACCGGCGTCACCACCGCGCTTGCGGTTGGCACCCTGTTCTTCTTTGGCGGCCCGACGCTGGAGAACTTCGGCCTGATCATGCTGATGGGTATCTTCATCGGCATCCTGTCGTCGATCTTCTTCGCCAACCCGATCCTGCTGCTGCTGGGTGTGTCGAAGAAGGACCTGATGCCGATGACGCGCGACAACCCGGAGTTGGCGCGCCGTCCGTAAACAAGGCATTGGTGATGGATGATGCGAGCCTCGAATGTCCACGTGATGTTCGGGGCTCGCTGCATTTTGCAGATCGCATTTGCACTGATGCCTGCGTCGGACTGTTGGAATCGTAGCCGTGGCATCGCGTAAAGAATCGACGGCAACACCACGCCACGGTCTGGCACGCGCGCGATCGAAGCTTGGCGTATGTTCGCGCACGCAAGCGGCGGAATGGATACGCGAAGGTCGCGTCGCACTGAGGGGTCGCGTCGAGCGTGATCCGGAAGCGCCGGTCATCGTCGGCGTGGATCGGATCGAACTGGATGGTGTTGCTATTGGCGCGGCAGCCCCCGTCTACGTAATGCTCAACAAGCCGCGCGGCATCGTGACCAGCGCCAGCGACGAACAGGGCCGGGCCACCATTTACGACTTGCTGCGCGATGCCGGATTGCCGTGGCTTGGGCCGGTCGGGCGGCTGGATCGCGCCAGCGAAGGTTTGTTGCTGCTGAGCA
>JBBSLA010000180.1:0-4247 GCA_038255665.1 Lysobacterales bacterium
CGTCTTTCGATGCATACGCGTGATGCTGGGTTGATGTAGCTAAGGAAGGTCTGAACAAGGGCCGTAGGCTGGGTTAGTCACCAACCCAGCGTCTTTCGGTGCATACGCGTGATGCTGGGTTGATCGTGCTAACCCAGCCTACGCGATGACGGCTGCTTTGCGCGTTGAATGCATACCTGGGCAGTCAATCCAATAACAAGGCACACCAGCGCAACGACATCCGCCGTCACGACCCGGGCGACGCTTGCGTTGTAGCCGCCCGTCGACCAGGCCAGCGTGAGGAATGAGGCCACGCTGACAAAGCCCGCAACGAACGCTACGCGCTGCCACGCAGGTTGGAACGCGGCGAACAGAAAGAAGCCACCAAGCAAGCCAAACAGCACGGCGCGGTGGCGCATCAAGATGGCAAGGTTGGGCTCGCGGAAATCCAAGCCATAGAGCGAAGCAAGCCGCTCACTTCCGAGCACGCCAACCAGCGGCAGCAGATGGATGATGGCGACGATCGCAAGCATCGCCGATATGAGGTAGCGCATTGGGTACCTTCTTTTGTGGTTCGTAGCGCGCGGATCGAAGGCGCGCGGTTCCCACCGATGCTCGGCAATATTCCGAGCTTGGTCAAGCCAGCAGCACTTCTTCCATCACGACCGTGTCCCATACGCTGGGGCGTTGCGAAAGACGCAGGTGATTTGCGCTTGCAGAATCGAACCGCGTGGGCTTTACCGAACTTGAAGCGAGGCTGCTAACCCTCGAATCGCTTTACCGCTCCGAACGTGCGGACGTTGACGCATCCGGTAGCTTGTTCGCCGGGCTTGAAGGTCGTTCGCTTCAGAAGGCCAAGTGCCGTCTTGTCGAAGAGACCGCTCGGCATCGAGTCGGTTACTTTCGCGTTCGAAGACTTACCCGAACCATCCAGATCATAGGTGATCACCACATAGGCGCGAGTTTCCTTGCCGCGAGCGCGCATCGGCCAATCCGCCAACGTCACTTTCGGTTCCGCCACGATGTGCTCACGGCAGGTCTCCTGCACCGGAACATCGATGACGGGCGCGATCCGTGCGCCGGTTGCGCAAGCCGTAAGGCCTGCGAGAAACACGAGGGACGTTGCGACGAGAGTCTTCACGACTAGCCTTCCTTGTGATGGATGCGCCTAAAAGGCGCTTCGCCGCACGTCGCGGCAAGCCGATGCTCGGCAACTTTGGAGGTTTGGTCAAGCTGAGGTGCGTGGAGATCGCAGCGGGATTGAACCGACGCTGCTTCGCGACCCAAGAAGTTCACATTGTCGAGCGCGAATACGCGTCGATTACGATCAGTTGCGACCTTCACGCTTGAAGTCGTCGATGTCGTCTGCCGAAAAACGGCCCTGTAATGTTTCGCGTATTGCCCGCACACGCGCGAGACGTTCGATCGCATTGATGCGCACAGGCACGAGGCCGGTTTCCAGGCAAGCGATCGCCTCATCGCTGATGCTGCGCCCGTGCGTGTCCGCCGCCAACTTCAGGCGGTCGTAAACGTGGTCGGGGACAGTCGCTGCTGTGCTTGATGTTCTCCCGAACTCGCACAGCCGACCGAAAATAGTGCTTCGTCATTCCTGCGCAGGCAGAGACGATCTTCAACAGCCGGAGGCTGGTCAATCCATTCGGATTTTGCGGTGCTTTCAGTGCCTTGACGAAGATCAAAATGGATTCCTGCCTTCGCAGGAATGACGAGGACTCGGGTTGTTCGCGCGTCCGCCAAACTGAGTCGCCCGCGCCGGAAGATCACCGTAAGCGCGGTGCGACAAGGGCTGCCGGGAGCGACGCCCAAGAGATTCTGGATAGCAACGCGTCTACGGAAATGACGGTGGCGAAACAATTAGCGCAGCAACAACACCGGGATGTGGCAACTGCGCAGCAACTGCGTGGTGGTGCTGCCGACGATCAGGCTGCGGATGCGTGAGTGGCCGTAGGCGCCCATGACCAGCAGGTCGATGTTCCGATCAGCTACCTGTTGCGCGATCACCGTGTCCGGCGAGCCGGTCTGGCGCTCGATGATGGGCGTGAAACCAGCGGCTTGTAGTTGACTGCGCGCCCACTCGACCTGTTCGTCTGACTTTCCATCGCGTTCGCCAACGGTGAGCAGATGCGCTTCGAGTCCTTTCAACAGCGGGCTGGCGCAGACCATTTCGATGCACTTGCGCGTTGTCGCACTGCCGTCGAATGCGATCAGGAAACGCGCGACTTCGCGATACGCGCGTGACGCGACCAGCACCGGGCGATGCACGGCGCGAACGACGCGTTCCAGATTGCTGCCGAGATGGCCGCTGGCGAAGTCGGCATGCTGGCCGCGCTTGCCGAGCACGAACAGGCGCACGCCCGGTTCCAGTTCCAGCAAGGTGTCGACCAGCGCGCCATGGCGTTGGCGTGTTTCGGCTTCGATGCCATGCGCGGCGGAAACCTGCGCATGTGCCGCGTCGAGTAGCTCACGACCTTGCGCCTGCGCGAGCCGCCCGCGTTGCTCGTCAATGCTCGCCAATTGATCGAGCAAAATTTCATGCGCACCTAGCGAAAGGTTGCCGCTGAGGTCGGTCGCAGCGGGTTTGCCGTGTAGTTGGTCGATTGCGTGCAACAGTTCCAACGGCGCACCCAATCGCGCGGCGGCCCAGCCGGCATATTGCGCAACGCTGTCGGCGTAGACCGAGGGATCGAGCGCAGCAAGCACGCGACCATCAACGTGTATCAGGGAGCCGGTATTCGTCATCGCAGTTCCTCAGTGGCCGTCCATCATGCGCGCGGCGTCGGGTTTGTCGTGTACACCGAGGCGATCAATCAAGGTCGCGCTGGCGGCGTTCAAGCCCAGCACTTCGACTTCGGTGCCTTCGCGGCGGAATTTCAGCACAACCTTGTCCAGCGCGCCGACCGCGCTCAAGTCCCAGAAATGCGCGGCGCTGACATCGATGCGAACACGCTGCAACACCTCGCGGAAGTCGAACGCGGATACAAACGTATCGGCGGACGCGAAGAACACCTGCCCGGTGACGACGTATTCGCGTGCAGCGCCGTCGTCGCTTTCCGTTGAGCCAATGTGCAACACGCGGCCAACCTTGCGGGCAAAGAACAGCGCCGACAACAACACGCCGGTCAGCACGCCCTTGGCCAGATCGTGGGTAAACACGGTGACCACCACGGTACCGAGCATCACGATGCTCGAGGTGGTCGGATGCGTGCGCAGTTGCTTGATTGATGTCCAGCTGAAAGTGCCGATCGACACCATGATCATCACCGCGACCAGTGCCGCCATCGGAATCATCGCCACCCACGGCCCGGCAAACACCACCAGCAACAGCAGCACGCCGCCCGCGATGAAGGTCGACAAACGACCACGGCCACCCGATTTCACGTTGATTACGGACTGTCCGATCATCGCGCAACCAGCCATGCCACCGATCATGCCAGCAGCGATATTCGCAACGCCCTGCCCCATGCACTCGCGATTCTTGTCGCTGGGCGTGTCGGTCAGGTCATCAACGATCTGTGCGGTCAGCAGCGACTCCAACAAGCCGACGACGGCCAGCGTCGCCGACACCGGCAGGATGATCCACAGCGTTTCCAGCGTCAGTGGAACATCGGGAAACAGGAAGATCGGCAGGCTATCCGGCAGCGCGCCCATGTCGCCGACGGTGCGGATGTCGAGCTTCAACGTGATCGCAACGATGGTCAGGAACACGATCGCGACCAGCGGCGACGGCACCGCGCGAGTGAGGCGCGGGAACAGATAGATGATCGCCAGCCCGGCCGCCGTCATCGCGTACACCGTCCACGGCACGTTGGTCAGTTCCGGCAACTGCGCCATGAAGATCAGGATGGCCAACGCGTTGACGAACCCGGTGATCACAGAGCGCGAAACGAAGCGCATCAACACACCGAGCTTGAACGCGCCAGCGATGATCTGCAGCAAGCCGGTCAGCAGAGTCGCGGCGAGCAGGTATTGCAAGCCATGGTCCTTGACCAGCCCGACCATCAACAGGGCCATCGCGCCGGTCGCAGCCGAAATCATGCCGGGACGCCCGCCCGTAAACGAGATCACCACCGCGATACAGAATGACGCGTACAAGCCAACCTTCGGATCAACGCCAGCGATGATCGAAAACGCGATCGCTTCCGGAATCAGCGCCAGCGCGACGACCAGACCAGCGAGCACATCGCCACGAATGTTGCCCAGCCAGTCCTGGCGCAGGCGCGAAGCAAGATTCAAATGAGAAGTTCCGTATC
>JBBSLA010000181.1:0-4246 GCA_038255665.1 Lysobacterales bacterium
AATCAGCATCTCGATGATCGGCTCGCGCGACCAGCCGAACTCGACCGCATCGCGATGCGCGCGATCCATGTAGGCGAGGCTTGGCGCCATGATGATGCCGGCAGTCAGGTGATCACCGGGTTCGGGTAGCGCGGTGAAGCGCGGCAGTCCCGACAGCGCAACATTCATCCGGAACGTGCCCGAACCACAGCGCCAGTTTTCCATCCGTTCGCGTGTCGGCGCAGGGACGTGTTCCGATTTCAGCAACTGCTGGTAAAGCAGTTTCGGATTGACATTGGCGACGATCGCGCGAGCGCGACGCTCGACGCCATGGGCATCGATCACGCCAACCGCCGTGCCGCCCTCGACGATGATTTCGCGCACGCCACAATCGGTGACGATCTCCACACCTTGCGCCTGCGCGGACTGCGCCATCGCCTGCGTGATCGCACCCATGCCGCCAATCGCATGGCCCCACGCGCCCTTGACGCCGTTGACCTCGCCGAACACGTGATGCAGCAGCACATAGGCGGAACCCGGCGTCCACGGACTGGCAAAATTGCCGACCACGCCATCGAAACCCAGCACCGCCTTGATCGGCTCGCTTTCGAACCAGCGGTCAAGATATTCCGCAGCGGAAATCGTGAACAGGTCGAGCAAGTCCTGGCGCAGATCGATGTCGAGCGCGCTCAACCGCTGACCCAGTTTCGCGGCACGCATCAGCTCCGGCAACGCCTTCAGCCAACCGCCGTCCACGACATTCGGCGGCGCCTGTAACGCCAGGGCTCGCAGCACGTCGGCGTACAACTCCAATCGGCGCTCGTACTCGGGCAGGCGCTCGGCATCGCGGCGCGAAAAACGCGCCACTTCATCGGTCGTGATTCCCGCGCCGACACGCAGGCAGTCGCCATTCGGCAGTGGCAGGAAGTTGTTCAATCGTCGCGACACGATGCGCAAGCCGTGGCTTTCCAATGCCAGGTCGACAATCACCTTGGGCTGCAGCAGCGACACCGTGTACGCGGCGACCGAATTGCGGAATCCCGGATGAAATTCCCCGGTCACCGCCGCGCCGCCCACTACGCCACGCCGCTCCAGCACGGTCACCGTCAGGCCCGCCCTGGCCAGGTAGTTGGCGCAAACCAGGCCGTTGTGGCCGGCGCCAATCACGATGACATCGGGTTTGTCCATGGATACGCGACTGCTCTGCGACGGAGCAGCACTCTACCGCGCGCCCTCACTCTTTTCTTTACTTCCTCCCGGGAGAGGCGCCGCCTGCTTTCTTCCTTCTCCCGGCGGGAGAAAGGCCGGGGATGAGGGTCAGGCGCTCGCATCGCCGTTCGGCGAACGATGGCGTTCGCCAATCTGGTCAAGCGTATCGCCGGGCTGCCGCCCGCCGAGCCACCCCGGATCAAGTCCGGGCCGGCTCTTTCTGCTCGCACAGAAACATGGCCCAAAGATGCGCCCGTGACGGGTCGGTCGTGCGGTGAAGCCGCTCGACTGCGCGAGTTGGCTACGGGGTTCGCTGACAGCACATCCCTGTGCTGACAGCGAACTGGCCCGAATCCATTCGGGCCACCCTGCGGGCCTTTTCTCCGCCAGCTCGCCTCCCCGAATCGGGAGGTAGATCAAAAGCACGCAGCGTCGCTGCGCTACAGCAACTTCGATACAGCCGTTCAGCGCCGGCGACGATGATCCGCACCAATTCACGTTGACTGCATGAATAAGTCGCTAAATTTCGCACGCAGTTAAACATCCGCGCGCGGCCACGTTGCGACCGAAACCCCCAACAAAAACAGCCGGTGATTGAATGAGCAGCAACTCCATGAGTCGACCCGGCCCGGTCCGGTCAGCACCAAATCGCAAGCGGCGACGCCCGCGCTGGCAGCGTGTGCTCGCTTGGGTGGTTGGCAGCATCGTGGTGCTGATCCTGTTGCTGGTCGCGGTCATCGCGCTGTTCGACTGGAACCACCTCAAGCCCACCATCAACAAACGCGCCAGTTCCGCGCTTGAGCGACCGTTCGCGATCAATGGCGATCTGTCCGTTCAATGGGGCCGCGCCGATGACCTGGCCGGCTGGCGTGGCTGGATTCCAACACCGGTAATCCAAGCCAACGACATCACGGTCGGCAATCCGGGTTGGGTCGGCGACAAGTCGAACGATGGTTTCGCGACGGTCGACCAAGCTGAAGTGGCGCTGCGCCTGCTGCCGCTGCTCGGCAAAAACCTGTCACTGCCGTATGTGCGCCTGATCGGCCCTACCGCGAACCTGCTGCGTCGCGATGCCGAACACGCCAACTGGAACTTCGGTTCCGACGGCGAACCCGCCAGTTGGACCATCGAGCTTGGCCAGTTGCGCGTCGCCAAGGCGAAGATCGACGTCAACGACAAGATCAGCCAAGCCGATTTCGCGATCACCATCGAGCCGCTGGAAAAGGAAATTCCGTTCTCCGAACTGGTCGGCGATGACGGCGACAAGTCCGTGAAGCCCGATACGCAGGCGTTCGCTTACGCCTGGTCGGCGAAGGGCAAGTATCGTGGCGCCCCGATCAAAGGCAGCGGCAAGGTCGGCAGCGTGCTGACCCTGCGCCAAGGCAAGCGCCCGTTCCCGTTGCAGGTGGATGCGCGACTCGGTGGCATGCGCGTGCGCGCGACCGGCACGCTGACCGATCCGACCGATCCATCCGGTCTCGACCTTCGCCTGCGTCTTTCCGGCGGCTCGATGGCGCAACTGTTTCCCTACACCGGTGTTGCGCTTCCCGATACGCCGCCGTTCTCCACGTCGGGCCACCTGACCGCGCGCATCCAGGCGGACGACAGCCGTTACCACTATGAAGATTTCGTCGGCAGCGTCGGCGACAGCGATCTCGCCGGCACGCTGACCTACACGACGGGTGGCGACCGACCCAAGCTGGAAGGCAAGCTGCGGTCGGAACAGCTGCGCCTGGCCGACCTGGGCCCGTTGATCGGTGCCGACACCAGCGACAAGAAGAGTGCAACGGTCAAGGCGACGCCGCGCGACAAGTTGCTGCCGTCCGATGAGTTCCGTACCGATCGCTGGAATGCGATGGACGCCGACGTCACGTTTGAAGGCAAGAACGTGGTGCAGGACGCCGGCCTGCCAATTGCCGGGCTGTCCACGCGGGTGGTGATGAACAACGCCAAGCTGACCCTCGACCCACTCGGCGTCGGTCTCGCCAACGGCAAGGTCAGCGGCAAGGTGGTGCTCGATGCACGCAAGCAGCCGATGATTGGCACGGTCGATCTGAAGGCGCGCGGCCTGGGCCTGAAGCAGTTGTTCCCGAAGGTCGAAGCGATGCAGGCCAGCTTCGGCGAGATCAACGGCGACATCATCCTGAACGCGACGGGCCAATCGGTCGCCGCGTTGATGGCCGCGTCCGACGGCGATGTCATGTTGTTGATGAATGACGGCGCGATCAGCAAGGAACTGATGGAACTGGCCGGGTTGAACGTCGCCAATTTCGTTATCAGCAAATTGTTTGGCGACAAACTGGTGAATATCCAATGCGCGGCAGCCAATTTCGGCGTCGAGGATGGCCTTATGTCCACGCGCCTGGCCGTGTTCGACACCGACAACGCCACCATCGACATCTGCGGCTCGATCAATTTCAAGAACGAGCAGATAGACCTGCAGGTCAAGCCGCAGACCAAGGGCCTGCGCATCTTCTCGCTGCGATCACCGCTGTACGTGAAGGGCACGCTCGCCGACCCGGATGTCGGCGTCGAGGCCGGAGCGTTGATCGCCAAGGGTGCAGCAGCCGTGGTACTCGGGGCGGTCGCGGCCCCCGCCGCCGCACTGATCCCGCTGATCGCACCCAGCCACGAAGAGGGCGACAACCGCTGCGAAGTGATGCTGAGTCGGTTGCAGGAAGTGAAGTAAACGCTTCAGGCTTGCTTCCGCGGATGTCGACACGCCGGTGATGTCGCGAAAACCCACAAGGCTTGTCATTCCTGCCTTCGCAGGAATGACGAAGAGCTGTTTTTTGGTCGGCTAGGCAAGTCCGTCTAGACATTCCGGACAGCAGTGCGCTTTCGCGGGAATGACGACGGTGTTGCAACGTCATAGCCCGCCGCGACGCGTCTCTCCAAACGCCACCAGCTCCGGGAAAAACGCTTCGAACGCGACCTGCAGTTCCGGCTTGAGCCGCTCGATCTCCGCCATGCTTTCCGCCAACGGATTCGCCCGTTTCAGCCGCGTGCCGACGCCGGCCAGCGCTTGCGAAATCCGGCTCTCGTCGCGATAGGCCAG
>JBBSLA010000182.1:0-4135 GCA_038255665.1 Lysobacterales bacterium
AGCCTGATGATGGGCACGTGGTTCCTGACAACGGCGTTCTCGGAAGTGCTGGCGGCGTTGTTCGGCAAGCTCGCTGCTATCGAAATGGTCGAGGGCGAAGCATTGAACCTGGTCGAGGCCGCCGCCAAGTACGAACACCTGTTCTGGCTGCTGATGTGGATTGGTCTGGGTTGCGGCGTGATCGCATTCCTGTTCGTGTTGCCGTTGAAAAAGCTGATGCACGGCGTCAAGTAATCGGGGCAGTCCCAAGCGCGTGCCACACGCCGAAATCGAATCCGCAGGAGACCAGAACCCATGAGCAACGACAAAAAGCCGCTGCGCCGCTCGCGCAGCAACAAGATGATCGGCGGCGTCATCGGCGGCCTCGCCGAGTATTACCAGTTCAGCCCGAATGGGCTGCGCATCATTTTCGTGATCGTGTCGATCCTGTCGGCGGCATTCCCCGGCATCCTGGTGTATCTGATCATGTGGCTGCTGATTCCGAAGGAAACCAGCCTCTGATCTGAGCCGCTATCGTGGCTATCGATGCACTGCTGGTCTCGACCGCTGCTGTCGCGGTTGCGGAGATTGGCGACAAGACCCAGTTGCTGTCGCTGCTGCTTGCGGCACGCTATCGGCGACCGTGGCCGATCATCGCCGGCATCCTGATTGCGACCGTGCTCAACCACGCGCTCGCCGGTGCGGTCGGCGCCGCCGTTGCCGCGTGGTTGTCGCCGGAACAGCTCAAGTGGATCCTCGCGCTGTCGTTTGTCGCGGTCGCCATCTGGACCTTGATCCCGGACAAGCTCGATGACGCCGACGGCGCAACCGGCACCGGCCGAAGCGTGCTGATCGCGACCGTGATCGCGTTCTTTCTCGCCGAAATGGGCGACAAGACCCAGGTCGCCACGGTGCTGCTGGCGGCCCAGTATTCGCCGTTGTGGCAAGTGATCACCGGCTCCACGCTGGGTATGCTGCTAGCCAACGTGCCGGTGGTATTGCTGGGCTCGCGGTTCGCCCATCGATTGCCATTGCGGGCGGCTCGAATCACTGCCGCGGTACTGTTCCTGCTGCTGGCAATCTGGATCGTGCTGCGCTGAGGCTTACGCGCGCTGTAGTCTTTTTCCTACACGATGGTAGGAACCTGCCCAGTTCCCTAATCCCCTGACCGGCCTATTGTTTCGTCACAGGGAAGCGAAGCGCCAACGGACAGGGACGACGGCGCCGGGACACGGATTCGCATTCACAGTCCGGGGAAGGTCGTTGAATGCGCAGGGAGGCACAATGGCAGCATCGTTGCGTCGCATCACAAGGCAGTACCGCGGCGCAGCTTTTCCCCCTCGATCCCGGAGTCACACCATGAGCACCATCCAAGCCATTGACGAACTCGCCCAGCGACTGGCCGAACTGGTGCCGCCGGGCCTGAAGGACGCTCGCGAAGATTTGGGCAGCAATTTCAAATCCGCATTGCAGGCTGGCCTGCGCAAGCTGGATGTGGTCACCCGCGACGAGTTCGACGTGCAGCGTCTGGTGCTGTTGCGCACCCGCGAGAAGATCGAACAACTCGAGGGCCAGGTCGCTGCACTGGAAAGTCAACTTTCCGGCCAACCCGCCGACAAGGGCTGAGCGATCCGGCGCTTGCCGGAATCGCCAACACCGACAGGGAATGGTCGATGAGCATCGCCGTCGCCTTCAGTCGCGCCCAGGACGGCATCGCCGCGCCGCTGGTCACCTGCGAAGTACATTTGTCTGGCGGCTTGCCGGGGACTTCCATCGTTGGCCTGCCCGAAACCGCGGTGAAGGAATCTCGTGACCGCGTTCGCGCCGCGATCCTGACTGCACAACTCGATTACCCGGCACGTCGCGTTACCGTCAATCTGGCACCGGCCGACCTGCCCAAGTTCGGCGGACGTTTCGACCTTCCGATCGCACTCGGCATCATCGCGGCCAACGGCGGCTTGCCGCGTGATTCGCTCGCTGGCCACGAATTCATCGGCGAACTCGCGTTGACCGGTGCATTGCGCCCGGTCATCGGCGTGTTGCCGGCGGTATTGCAAGCGGCGCGTGCTGGCCGTTGCATTGTGGTGCCACGGCAAAATGCGGCCGAGGCGGCGCTGGTTGCGAATGCCGATGTTCGCGTCGCCGATTCGCTGTTGCAGGTCTGCGCGCACCTGGCCGGTCGCGGTGACCTGTTGCGCGCACAAGCCGAACCGAAAGGTCTTGTCACTGGTTACGAGCCCGACCTTTCCGAAGTGCGCGGCCAGCCGCAGGCACGCCGCGCGCTCGAAATTGCTGCGGCTGGCTCGCACAATCTACTTTTGGTCGGGCCACCCGGCACCGGCAAGACGATGCTGGCCAGTCGCCTGCCCGGCATCCTGCCCGCCATGACGGAAGCCGAAGCGCTGGAAGTCGCCGCCGTGCGCTCGGTTGCCGGCATGGGCAACGAATCGACCGACTGGAAAAGGCGCCCATTTCGAAATCCCCATCACACCGCATCGGCAGTCGCGCTGATTGGCGGCGGCTCGATTCCGCGACCGGGCGAGGTCTCGCTGTCGCACCACGGCGTACTCTTCCTCGACGAGCTGCCGGAGTTCAATCGCCACGTGCTGGAAGTTTTGCGCGAGCCGCTCGAATCCGGCCGCGTGCTGATCTCGCGCGCGGCACGACAGGCCGAATTCCCGGCACGCTTCCAGTTGGTCGCCGCGATGAATCCTTGTCCGTGTGGCTACGTCGGCGATCCGTCCGGCCGCTGCAATTGCACGCCCGATGCGATTGCACGCTACCGCTCGCGCTTGTCCGGTCCGTTGCTTGATCGCATCGACCTGAAACTGGAAGTGCCACGCGTGCCGCTATCGGAATTGCGGACTGCGGCAACTGGCGAAACCAGCGCCCTCGTTCGCGACCGCGTCATGTTGGCGCGCGAAACCCAACAGCAACGGGCCGGCAAGCCGAACGCGTTCCTCGGAAACCACGAAATCGAAGCGAGCTGCAAACTTGGCAGCAGCGAGCAAAACCTGTTTGATCGCGCGGTGGAACGCCTTGGCCTTTCAGCACGCGCCTACCACCGAGTGTTGCGCGTCGCCCGCACGATTGCAGACTTGGCTGGCAGCGCATCCATCGACGCCACCCACCTCGCAGAAGCGATCCAGTTTCGGCGCTTTGATTTGCGCTGAATACACACGCATCGCTCTCGTTCAACGCCTGTCGAACGGCGCGAGCAGACGTGGGCGCGGGCGAATGTCGGGCAGCGGCGTGGTTAGCGGTGGTTTTTGCCCATTCCTAGAATTTTGTCGCCGGCACGGCCAAGACCTCGAAGGCAAAGCGCATCAACGACTCCGCCGCATAACGCGCTGGCGAGCCGATCAAGCCACTGCTTTCTCGGTTTCAAATTGCTCTTCTTCAGTCGATCCGGTCAGTGCCGTAGTTGATGACTTGCCTTGCTGGATTGCCTGGGTGACGGCGTCGAAGTAGCCGGTGCCGACTTCGCGTTGGTGTTTCACGGCGGTGAAGCCGCGGTCGGCGGCGGCGAACTCGGCTTCCTGCAATTCCACGAACGCCTTCATCTGATTGCGGGCGTAGCCGTGGGCGAGATTGAACATGGAGTAGTTCAGCGCGTGGAAGCCGGCCAGGGTGATGAACTGGAACTTGTACCCGTACTTGGCGATTTGGGTCTGGAATGTCGCGATGGTGGCGTCGTCGAGGTTCTTCTTCCAGTTGAAGCTGGGCGAGCAGTTGTACGCGAGCATCTTGCCGGGGAACTTCGCGTGGATCGCTTCGGCAAATTTGCGCGCGAATTCCAGATCCGGCTTGCCGGTTTCGCACCAGACCAGGTCGGCGTAAGGCGCATAGGCGAGGCCGCGCGAGATGGCCTGGTCGAGACCGTTGCGGGTCTTGTAGAAACCTTCGACGGTGCGCTCGCCAGTCACGAATTCGGTGTCGTTGGCGTCGATGTCGCTGGTCAACAGATCGGCGGCTTCGGCATCGGTGCGCGCGACCAGCAAGGTCGGCACGCCCATGACATCGGCAGCAAGGCGCGCCGCGTTGAGCTTCTCGATCGCTTCACGGGTTGGCACCAACACCTTGCCGCCCATGTGGCCGCACTTCTTCACCGATGCGAGTTGGTCTTCGAAATGCACACCCGCGGCGCCGGCTTCGA
>JBBSLA010000183.1:0-4093 GCA_038255665.1 Lysobacterales bacterium
CCGTTCGCTATTCGGGGAAGCACCACGCGTGTTCTGCGAGATCGCCGAAGTCGATGGCGTCGTCGCGGGATTCGCGTTGTGGTTCTACAATTATTCGACCTTCGTCGGTCGTCACTGCATCTATCTGGAAGACCTGTTCGTGCGCCCGGAACAGCGCGGCCATGGCGTCGGCAAGGCGCTGCTGTCGCAGCTTGCGCAACGTTGCAGCGATGAGAATCTCGGCCGCCTGCAATGGTCGGTGCTGGACTGGAATTCGGACGCGATCAATTTTTACGAAAGCCTCGGCGCGTCTGTCGACCGCGAGTGGCTGGCCTGTCGCGTAGACGGCGATTCGCTGAAGCGACTGGCGGCCAGCGCGCGACTCTAGGCACATATTGAACCAGCGTTGCGCAACGCCATTACATGTCACGCAACGTCGACACACATTACCCAAGGGTGGGGCCACGAGTCCCGATGAAAACACCATGCTGAAGATCGAAAACCTCCACGCCAGCGTCGCCGGAAAGGAAATCCTCAAGGGGCTAAGCCTCACCGTCAACGCGGGCGAAGTGCACGCCGTGATGGGGCCAAACGGCGCCGGCAAGTCGACGCTGGGCAACGTACTGGCCGGGCGCGAAGGCTACGAGATCACCGCCGGCACGGTCAGCTACGACGGCAACAACCTGCTCGATCTCGATCCCGAGGAACGCGCAGCTGCCGGCTTGTTCCTGGCGTTCCAGTACCCGGTCGAAATTCCCGGCGTCAACAACACCTACTTCCTGCGCACGGCGCTCAATGCACAGCGCAAGCGTCGCGGTGAGGAAGAACTGGATTCCGTGCAGTTCCTCAAGCGCGTCCGCGAGAAACTCGCCGTACTGCACCTGAAGGACGAACTGCTGCATCGCGCCGTCAACGAGGGTTTTTCCGGCGGCGAGAAGAAGCGCAACGAGATCTTTCAGATGACCTTGCTGGAACCCAGGCTGGCCGTGCTCGATGAAACCGATTCCGGGCTGGACATCGACGCGATGAAGCTGGTCGCCGACGGCGTCAACGCAATGCGCGATCCATCCCGAGCCTTCATCGTGATCACCCACTACCAGCGACTGCTCGACTACATCGTGCCGGACTTCGTCCACGTGCTGGCCGACGGCCGCATCGTCGAAAGCGGTGACAAGTCACTCGCTCACAAGCTGGAAGAACACGGCTACGCATGGATCGCCGAGCGCAAGCTGGCCGGGGCGGCGTAATGAGCGCGTTGCTCGACAACCTGCTTGACGATGCGCCAATGGCGACGGAGCCAAGCTGGCTCGCGCAGACGCAACGTGACGCGCGCGCAAGCCTGCGCGAAGGCGGTTTGCCCGATACACGTGTCGAGGCGTGGAAATACACCAACCTGCGCCACCTCGGACAGCGCGCACTGCAACGCGGCGACGCCGATGCGATGTCGCGCGAAGTGGATGCCGCATTGCTGGCACTGCCCGGCGTCGAGCATTCGCGCATCGTGTTCGTCAACGGCGAACTGCGTCGTGATCTGTCGTGTTTTCCGCAAGCCGGCGCGCTCAGCGTGTTGCCGCTCGCATCCGTGCTGGCCGATGACGCCGGCAGCGTGCAGCCGTTCGTGTCGTGCGATTACAACCGGCGCGAATCGGCATTCGCGCAACTCAACACAGCGTTGATGAAAAGTGGAATCGTCATTCGTGTCGCGGCCAAAGCCAAGATCATGGAGCCGCTGCACCTGGTCTTCGTCGGCGCTGCGGCTGAGCACGACCTGGCCTGGTCTGCGCGAGTAATCGTCCAACTCGAAGCGGCCGCGAAGTTGCAACTGGTCGAACACCACGTCGGAACGGTTCATTCCCATCTCGGCAATGTCGTCAGCCAGTTCGCGATTGGCGACGGCGCGCAACTTGATCTGATCCAGGTTCAGAACGGCGCCGAGTCGAGCAGTCTCGTTCGTCGCACTGAAGCCAGCGTGGCCAGCAATGCCGTGCTGAACCTGCATACGCTGGAACTCGGCGGCCAACTGGTGCGCCACGATCTCGCCATAAATCTCGACGGCAACGCGGCGCGCCTCACCTCACGCGGCGTGTTCGTGTTGGGTGGTCGCCAGCACGTGGACAGTCATCTCGACATCCGTCATCGGGCCCGCGATACCACGTGTGACGTGCTCTGGCGCGGCGTCGTCGACGAGCGCGCACGCGGCATCTTCCACGGCGCCATCACGATCGAGCAAGGCGCCGATGGCAGCGACGCGATGCTGTCGAACAAGAATCTGCTGCTGTCTGCACAAGCCGAAATCGACACCCAGCCGGTGCTGGTGATCCATGCCGACGAAGTGAAGGCGGCGCATGGTGCGACGGTCGGCCAGCTCGACGACCAGGCGCTGTTCTACCTGCGTTCGCGCGGCATCGCAGAGTCCGATGCACGCGCGCTGCTGACGATGGCGTTCTGCCGTGCTGCGCTGGATTCGATCGATAACCCCGCCTTGCTCGACGCGCTGACAAAGATGCTGATCGAGCGACTGCCGATTGCCCAGCCATGAAGCAACAGCGATCCGAAAAGAGCGACCTTGCACCTCTCGACGTAGAGGCCCTGCGGGCACGCTTTCCCGTGCTGTCGCGCACCGTCCACGGCAAGCCGCTGATCTATCTGGACAATGCCAACACCAGCCAGAAACCGGATAGCGTCATTGTTGCGGTCGATCAACACTACCGCCTGCACAACGCCAATGTCGCCCGCGCCGTGCACAGCTTGGGCGAAGAGTCCACGCGTGCCTATGAAGGCGCACGCGACAAGCTGGCGGCATTCGTCAACGCGCGCCATCGCGATGAAGTGATCCTGACGTCGGGCACCACGCAGGCGATCAACCTCGTTGCCTACAGCTACGTCTTGCCGAAGCTGCAACCCGGCGACGTGATCCTCACCACGATGATGGAACACCACGCCAACATCGTGCCCTGGCAGTTGATGGCCGCGCGCAGCGGCGCACGCGTGGTCGCTGCACCAATCAATAGCAATGGCGAATTGCTGGTCGACGAGTACGTTAAATTGCTCGACGACAACGTGAAAATGGCCTGCGTAACACATGTATCGAACGTGCTTGGCACGATCAACCCGATCGCGCAGATTTCTCGTGAAACGCGCCGCCGCGGCATTCCATTGTTGGTCGATGGCTCGCAGGCCGCACCGCACCTCGCTATCGATGTACAGACGCTGGGTTGCGATTTCTACGCGCTGACCGGCCACAAGATGTTTGCCCCAACCGGCACCGGAATGCTCTGGGCGCGCCGCGAAATCCTCGCCGACATGCCGCCCTTCCACGGTGGTGGCGAGATGATCCGCACCGTCAGCTTCGATGGCAGCACGTTCGCCGAGCCACCGCACCGGTTCGAAGCCGGCACGCCAAACATCGGCGGCTTCGCCGGCGTTGGCGCGGCGATTGACTTCATCGCCGAAGTCGGCATCGAGCGCATCGCCGAGCGCGAACAACACCTGCTGCGCTACGCTACCGAACGTCTCAAGGAAATTCCCGGCTTGCGCATCTACGGTGAAGCCGACCACAAGGCCGCCGTGATCAGCTTCACGATCGAAGGTGCGCACGCCCACGACCTCGCCACCATGCTCGATCACGAAGGCATCGCGGTCCGCTCGGGTCACCACTGCGCGCATCCGCTCATGCAATTCTTCGGCGTTCCCGCCACGCTGCGCGCGTCGCTGGCGTTCACCAACACCGAGGCGGAGATCGACGCACTCGTTGTTGCCATCAACAAGTTGCGCAAGTTGCTCGCCTGACCCGGCACGCTTTTTTCGCGCCTACCGGCGCGTTCTTCTTGCCTTCTCTCGCCGGGAGAACGTGCCCAGAGGGCCCGGCCCTTTTGCAATCCCCTCACGTCGTCATCCCCGCGAAAGCGGGGACCCATTTTGATCTGGCGTTTGCCGTTGATTTTGCCACTTGGTTGCTACTGCCAATCTGGCCAAACGCTTGACCAGATTGGCAGAAGCGGAACCGCGCGATAGCGAAGATTTCGCCACCGAAACTTGGCAAAAGTGCCGGACCCTCACCCCAATCCCTCTCCCGGCGGGAGAAGGACTAACAGCGCGACAACTTTGGCGGCCG
>JBBSLA010000184.1:0-3847 GCA_038255665.1 Lysobacterales bacterium
CCCACGTTGCGGATTTTTTCTGCCATGTCGGTTCCCCCTTCCCTATCGTCACGCGTCGCCTTCGCAGGCTTGCAGGAATGCTTCACACAGCGCCTTCATGCCGACGCGGTCTTCATCGTCGAAGCGCGATGGCGTCGGGCTGTCGACATCCCAGACACCAAGCAAGGCACCGTTGCGGCCGATCAGCGGCACCACGATTTCCGAGCGCGAGGCCGCATCGCAGGCAATATGTCCTTCGAATTCTTGCACGTCATCAACCATCTGTATTGCGCGCGTCTGCGCAGCAGTGCCGCAAACGCCACGCCCCAACGCGATGCGCACGCAGGCCGGCTTGCCCTGGAACGGCCCAACCACCAGCTCGTTGCCGTCGTACAGATAAAAACCGCACCAGTTGATGTCGGGCAATGCGTGCCAGACCAGCGCCGAAAAATTTGCGGCGTTCGCGACCAGATTTTTTTCACCGTGCAGCAGACCACGCACCTGGTCGAGCAAGGCAGCATATTGCTCAGGTTTGCTGCCGGTTAGACTCTGGGCTTCGAACATGGACGATGGGCACGCGGTCGTGGTGGCAAGTCGGCAACAATAGCACTGCGCTGGATGTGACCGAAGATGACGACGACATTGTGATGACAACCTCCACTTCGAACTTCCGCAGCGCCTTCATCACTGGCACCGACACCGGTATCGGCAAGACGCGGGTGAGCGCCGCATTGTTGCGTGCGCTTGTCGGCAATGGCGTTGCAGCGCTCGGCATGAAACCGGTGGCGAGCGGTTGCGTAGGATCCGCTGCTGGCTTGCGCAACGACGATGCGCTGGCGTTGCTTGCAGCCGGCTACCAGCTGGTGGCCTACGCCGACATCAATCCGTGGGCGTTGCCGGAACCGATTGCGCCACATGCAGCGGCGATGCAAGCGGGAGCAACCATCACGCTCGACCGAATCGAAACCGCGTATCGAAAACTTCGCGCGGATGCGGACATCGTCATTGTCGAAGGGGTTGGTGGTTGGGCCGTGCCGTTATCGGAAACACTGATGCAGGCAGCAATCCCGCAGGCGCTGAAGCTGCCGGTGATCTTGGTTGTTGGCTTGCGGCTGGGCTGCATCAATCACGCGCTGCTGACGGCGCGCGCGATTATCGAGGATGGCTGCGAATTGCTCGGATGGATCGGCAATCGCATCGACCCTTCAATGGAAGCGGTAGACGCGAACATCGCGATGCTGAAGCAGCGGCTCCCAATGCCATGCCTCGGCATACTCGAGCACGATTCAAGCCCGCGCGACGAGACCGACGCCTTGGTCGCTGCGCTGCAAAGAGTGCGCAGCGACGCGCAATAAGCGCTACGGCGTGCGGTCCGGG
The DNA here is from genome assembly GCA_038255665.1 of Lysobacterales bacterium. GTDB lineage: Bacteria > Pseudomonadota > Gammaproteobacteria > Xanthomonadales > Rhodanobacteraceae > Dokdonella. Next base: position 1,357 of record JBBSLA010000184.1, read on the forward strand.
TCGTACAGGAAGTCGCCCATGGTCACCGGCTTCAGCGCGTCCATCACCAAGCCGTAACTGACCGCGCCGAACGTGCGGAAGATCATCACGTGGCCGACGAATTCCGGCGGCAACTGGATGTCGCGTGCGCTTGGGTTGAAGGTCGATTTGAAACTACCGGTTGGGTAGTCGGTCTCGTCACGCACGAATTCGCCGTCGTGGTAGATCGAATAGACCTGGCCGTTCTCGACGCCGTTCTCGGCACCGCGCGACAACGCGACCACCTGCATCGGGCCGACCGCGTTGAACGCATCGTTGAAAGCGATGATGCGCATGTTGTCCGGCACGCGCGCCGGTGGATGTGGCAGGTAGCTGTCGTCGTAGGGGCGTTCTTCAACCGGCAACACGATGTCGCCCGCCTTCACTTCGAAATCGGACGCGGTGACCAAGCCCGACGCCGGGTTGCCAGCGCGAGTGACTTCCAGCGTCCCGTATTCCAGCAACTCGTAGCCCAGGAATCGCACCCGGCCACGCAAGGTGTTCTCGATCGGGCCGTGATGCCAGATCAGGCTGGGTCGGCCGTCGCGCATATCGTATTCATGGCGACGGACGGTACGGCTGTCGGCTTCGCTGCGCGGCGGCAGGTCGTAGTAACGGCCAAGCGGCCGCAGTACCGCAAAGCGCTGGCCCGGTTGCGCATCCAGCCCACGCACATAAACCAATTGTCCCGGCGTGCCTCGCAGGCGGTTGTCTTCGATGCCAACCACATGCGGCGCGCGGTCGACCTCGTCCTTGCCGAGGATGCGCGTGTTCTTCAAGTACGGAGCCAGTGCCGACAACGGCAGCGGCGCGATTGCATCTCCATCGGCGTCGCCACGCACACGCGGTTGCAGGCGATCAGTGCCGAGATACGGTCCGTTCGATCCAACGCCCAGATAAAGCTGGTCACCGGGATAAATGCGATGCGGATTGCGCACCTGCGGGTTGACCTGCCAGATTTCCGGCCACAACCAAGGTTTCTTGAGGAATTTCGCGGAGATCGACCACAACGTGTCGCCGCGCTGCACCGTGTATCGGTCTGGATGGCCATCGACCAGGACCACGCCGGCCGCGAACACGGTCAGCGTGATGGCAAGGCCGGTCAGTACCGCAAGGATTCTGCGCATCTTGGCTGTCTTCCGATTCCCCAATTCGAGGGCGAGTGTAGCCGAAAGGACCGCGCGAACAGGTGCGGCCGGTCGCAGTTCGGTAGCGCCGGCCGTCGATCCGTGATCGGCTACGACTCCCGCAACGCCGTTGTCACCGGCAGTGTTGCAGCCCGCATCGCAGGGAACAGCCCACCAACGAAACCGATCGCCAGCGCCCACTTGATGCCTGTCCATAGCAGTTGCGGCGATACGTTGAACTGAAACACCACCTGGCTGAAGTTCGCGCCCAGAGTCGACACGGTGTAATTGTTGAACAACAACCAGGCCAGGCCCGCACCCAGCGCGCCACCGATCAGAGCCAGCAACATCGTTTCCAGCAATACCGATACCACCACGGGCACGCCGCGAAAGCCGATCGCACGCAGCGTGGCGATCTCGCGCGCCCGCGTCGCCACTGCCGCATACATGGTGTTGAGCGCGCCGAAGATCGCCCCGATGGCCATGATCACTGCGATGGTGATGCCGACGATGCGGATCGTCTTGGTCAACGATGCCGATTGCGAGGTGTAGTAGTCGAGCGTTGTCCTGGCTTCCACCTTCATGCGCGGATCGCTGGCCAGCGCCGCCTTGAACTCGTCCAGCGCGGATGGCGACGTCAGTCGGACTGTGACCGATTGATAACCGCCACGCCGGTAGGCTGACGACACCGTGTCGACATCGCCGACCAGTTCGGATTCGTGCGCATCGCCGGATTCGAACACGCCGACGACGGTCCATTGCTGGTTGTTGAGGTTGAGGCTGGCATTGAGGTCCAAACCACTGAACTGTGCCTGCGCGCCCTTGCCGACGATCAGCTCGCGAAGTCCGGCCTTGAACATGCGGCCGGCGATGATCTTCTGGTTCGGCCGCAACGCGAATGCCTGTGCACCGACGCCACGCACTTCCACATTCGCATCAGTGCCGGTGGATTTCTTTGGCAGGTTGGCGACCACGACCATTTCCGGCGAAGCAATCGGTTTGCCGTCGGCACCCTTCAGCACGCCCGGTGCCTGTGCGATCAGTGTGTAGTCGTCGCGCGACACGCCGGAAGACAGTTCCGACGTGGCACCGCCGCGCATGACGATGGCAGTGTCGTTGTCGCCGGTTGCCTTCAACGTGGTCGAAAGGCCTTCGCCCATCGCCAGCAAGGCGACCAGTACGCCGACCACGCCAGCAATGCCGATGATGATCACCGATGAGGCCCCAAGCCGCTGACCGAGTGTTGAGACACCAACCCAGGTCACCGATGCCGCCTGGCGACCACTGCGTGTGGCGTACATCCACAGCGCCAGCACGATCACCAATGCGATCAAAACCTGCCAAGG
>JBBSLA010000185.1:0-3802 GCA_038255665.1 Lysobacterales bacterium
CCGCAGCAACTACAGCGGTGCGATGGTCAGCGGCTACTACGGCCAGTACGACGAAGACGACGGCGCCATCACCAAGGGTGATCTGGTCATGGGCTTCACTGGTGATCGCGGCTCGCTGACCATGGCCGCCGAGTGGGCCAACGAAGATGCAGTCCCGTCGTCGAACCGACCATACAGCGCCTTCCCGCGCTCCGACCGGCACCCGACCGACGGTTTTACCTCGGTTGGCCAGTTTGGTGGCTTCACCACCACCGCCGCCACCATGGTGCCCGGCTTGCCCAGCGGTACCCGCGTGATCCTGCGTCCGGGTGGCAATCCGCGCGTCATCACCGACTACATCCGCCAGAACACGTTCACCGGTTCCTGTCCTGCTGCCACGGTTCTCAATCCTGGTCCGCAGGACTGCCTGCCGGGCAGCATTGAAGGCAAGACCAACACCAACAGTCAGACCGACCTGCGTACCGCTCAGGAACGCAAGGCCCTGTACGTGGACGGCATCTTCAAGATCACCGACGACATTCGCTTCCGCACCAACCTGCTGTACAGCGAGCGCTTTACCGACCGCCAGGTCGCCGGCTTTCCGCTGCAGGCGACGTCGCCCTCCAGAGGCGGCCCGGCTACGATGGCGGCCAACAGCTACTTCAATCCGACCGGCGCGCCGATCAGCAACTGGTTTCGTCGTGGCTTCGAGGTTCCGCGCGTCGCCGGCAGCGAGCTGACCACCTACCGTTTCAGCGGCACCTTCGAGGGCAGCTTCGAGATTGGCGAGCGGGCCTTCGACTGGGACGTCTCCTACCTCAAGAACGACAACAAGCTGCTCCAGACCGGCTTCGGCGACTTCAACGTGGCGAATGTCCGCAGTGCTGTCGGTCCGTCGTTCCTCAACGCCCAGGGCCGGGTCCAGTGCGGCACCGCCGCCGCCCCGATCGGTTTCGACGTATGCGTACCGTTCAACCCGTTCCTGCCATTCGGCACCGTGGGCCAGGGCGGCCTGACCAACAACCCGGCACTGCAAAAATTCTTCTTCCAGGAACTGCATGCCACCGGCGAGACCGAAACCACGGTGATGGCCGCCAACATCACCGGCTCCATCTTCACCCTGCCGGCCGGTGATCTCAGCTTCGCAACCGGTGTCGAAACCCGCAAGGAAGCGGGTGCGTTCACGCCCGACGCGCTGGCAGTGACCGGCGGCTCGACCACTCTGTCCGCCGGCCCCACCAGCGGCGGTTACAACGTCGACGAGGTTTATCTGGAGCTGCAGGTCCCGATTCTCGCCGATATTCCGTTTGCTCAAGAGCTGTCGATCAACCTGGCCAGCCGCTATTCGGACTACGACACCTTTGGCGAAACCACCAACAGCAAGGGCGGCTTCAAGTGGCGTCCGATCGAGTCGTTGCTGTTCCGTGGTACCTATGCGGAAGGGTTCCGTGCGCCGACCATCGCTAACTTGTTCGGTGGCGGCTCGCAGACGTTCTCGTTCTTCACCGACCCCTGCGATGTCGTGTTCGGCAGCTCGGCCAACAACGCCACCACCCGCGCCAACTGCACCAACGGCGTGGGCGGCCAAGGCGCGTTGGGCGCAGCGGCCAGCACCTACCGCCAGCTTCGCCAGGGCTTTGTCCCGACCACCAGCGCCATTGATCAGACGCCAGTACCGTTCACCAGCGGCTCCAACCCGACGCTGACTCCGGAAACTGCCGTGTCCAAGACACTTGGCCTGGTCTACAGCCCCGACTTCGTGTCGGGCCTGACCCTGGGACTGGACTGGTGGCAGATCCGCATCGAAAACACCGTCGTCGGTGACAGCCCCACCACGATCCTCAACGACTGCTACATTCAGGGCATCGCCAGCCGCTGTTCGTCCGCGCTGTTTATCCGTGACCCGAGCCAGGGCAACATCCCGATCGTGACGTTCGGCAGCCGCAACGCCGGTTATCAAGAGGTTGAAGGCTACGACCTCGACCTCAGCTACCGCTTTGCCACCGACAACTGGGGTGCGTTCAATGTTGGGTCCACCACGACCTACACATCCAGCGATGTCTTCATCTCCACCAATGACCCGCGCTTTCCACGCTCGTCAGTCGGCCTCGGCACCGACTTCCGAATCCGCTCCAACCTGACTGCGGGCTGGGAGATCGGCGACTTCGGCGTGAGCTGGACATCGCGTTACTTCTCGTCGATCAAGGAAAGCTGCGTCTACTTCACGCCAAACGTGAATGGCGCTCCGCTGGTGAGCGAGCCGCACCTGGAGTGCAACGCGATCACGTTCGCTCCCACCGGCGCGTTCCTGGCCGACGGCAGCCCGGCCAGTGGCCTGTCGCGTCGCAACCGTTCCGGTGCGCTTACGTTCAACGACATCCAGTTCCGCTGGAAGGCTCCGTGGAACGCAACCGTCTCGGTCGGCGCCAACAATGCGTTCAACAAGGTCGGGCCGGTGCTTTACTCACAGCCGAGTGCGAACACCTCGTACTACGGCGGTTTCGATATCGGACGTTTCTACTACGCTCGCTACACGCAGCGTTTCTAGAAGCAACCGGTGTAGCAGTACTGTCCCGGCGCAAGCCGGGGCATCCAACGTCATACTTGGGCCCCCTCACCGGGGCCCATTTTTTTTGGAAGCCCGGAACTCGGAACACGATCAATGCTTGCTCGACTCAAACGAATCTTGCCGTTGCTGCTGCTGGTTGCGGCCGGAATAGTCGTGTTGGCCAGCGGCTGGCTCGACCATCTGCGGCCGGACGCGCTGGTTGCCACGCACGCACAGTTGCAGCAACAGGTGGATAGCCATCGGTTGCAAGCCGGCCTGGTTCATGTGCTTGCGTTGGCCGTGATGGTGGCAACGGCGATGCCGGGCGCGCTGTTGCTGGTACTGGCTGGCGGACTGCTGTTTGGCGTCGTCGCCGGGACACTGCAATCGCTGGTTGGTGTATGCCTCGGTGCGATCGTGCTGTTCTTCGCCAGCCGTCGCGCATTCGAAAGCGGCTCGCGACCGGCGCCTGCACTGGTCGAGCGCATTCGCCAGCGCTATCACGCGCACCCGTGGAGCTACACCATGTTCCTTCGGCTGGTGCCGGTGCTGCCATTCGGCGCGGTGACGCTTGCACTGGCTTGGCTACGCTGCCCGATGCGACTGTTCCTGGTGACCACCCTGATCGGCAGCCTTGCCATGCTGTCGCTGCAATCAACGATCGGAGCGAACCTGGTCGAGTTGTTCGCCCGCGACGGCGGCTGGTCGCCACGTGCCTTGCTAGCACCGGGCATCTTGTTGCCCAGCCTCGCTTTAGCGCTGCTCGCCCTGACGCCGTTGCTCGTCGAACGCCTGCGACGGTCTTCTGCTTCTCTCTCCATTCGAGAGAGAGACTCGGACTGAGCATCCGCGCCGTTGCTCCCTTCTCCCATCGGGAGAAGGGTCGGGGATGAGGGTCCGGTTCTTGTGCCACCCTTCATCGTGGCGAAGACTTAATCTGTGCTTCGTTTGGCCGTCTAGACGGCCATGGACCGGCTTTCGCCAGTCTGGTCAAGCGTTTCGCCGGGCTGCCGCCCGCCGCTTCTCTCTTGTTGGCTATCGCCAGACTGGTCAAGCGTTTCTCGCGCCTGCCGCGATGCACTTTGTTATTGGCCGTCGCCAGATGTGTAAAGCGTTTGGCCGGGCTGCCGCCCGCCGCTTCTCTCTTGTTGGCTGTCGCCAGATTGGTCAAGCGTTTCTCTCGCCTGCCGGCGAGCGAGCCACCTTTCTGCTCGCACAGAAACATGGCCCAAAGATGCGCCCGTGGCGGGTCGGTCGTGCGGTGAAGCCGCACGA
>JBBSLA010000186.1:0-3783 GCA_038255665.1 Lysobacterales bacterium
AAAATCACGCGGTTCCAACTGCGCGACAAGGGATCACTGCGACCATTGGACTGGTGGTTCACGCCAACCCCGGCCATGCGCAGGCGCCAGCCGCCGATCAGGTTTTGGTGCAACGGCAGCACCACCATCGCCTCGGGTTCGTAGTTCGTTTCTCGGAACGGTCGCGATTCGTCTCCGTCGTAGACCTGCCAATGCGAAACCTGGGTCATCGCCAGCCACAGGTCGGCACTGCTGCCAAGGATGTTTTCCCAGGGCTTGGCCTTGAAGCTGAGCTGATACTTGAGTTCGATATCCTGGATGTTGAGCGGCGTGCTCAACTGGTTGTCGTTCGATGGCGACGATGGCAGGCGATTGACGTCGCCGGCGTAAAACGCCGGCAGCACATACACCGGCTTGTACGGTCGCAGCGACCACTGGCCGCACTTGGTATCCAGTTCCCAACGACGGTCGAGCAACGAATCGCCGTGCTCGGACTCCACACCGCGCCGCGTGCAGCGTTGTTCGGCGCTGCTCGCGGTTTCGATACGATCCGATCGCATCAGCGTCTGGCCAGTCGGCAGCGCCGCTGGTGCAGGTTTGGCAATCGCGGGAACCGCGTTCATCGCGCGGTCGTAGCAGGCCAGGCGTTGTTCGGCATTGCTGATCGAGACGCAGGCTTGTGCGCCCTTGTCGGCAGGCAGGGGTTCGGCGGCGTTCGATGTCGCGGCCGCGATGACGACAGCGATGCCGAGCACCAGCGAACCAGCCAGGCGTCGAAAGACAGCGTGATCCGGAATCCGATGTGTCATTTTGATCCTGACTCGTTCGCGTCACGCAGCATGTCGTGCACGCCACGCAGCAATTCACTGACGACCACCGGCAGATGGATCACACGCAGCGGCAAGTCCGGCGGATAGTCGTCGAAGTCGACCTGTGTTTCGGGTCGAGCCTTGAGCAGCACGGGACCTTTGTAGTCGCGTTCAAGCAAGGCCGACAAGGTGCGCACGCCGCTCATCAGATTCAGTTCCGCATCCATCACCAGCATCGCCGGCAACCCGTATTCATCGAGCTTGTGGATGGCCTGTGCGCCATCGGATGCGCCAATCGGAAAATAGCCATGCGTGGACAGCGCATCGCAGACCAGCGACAACTGGCCGGCACGTTCGATGACCAGCAGGACGTGCTCGCCGTTGCCATACGGAATGTCGGCGATCGCCTCGGTGTGCGCGTGCGCGACCCCTTCGGTCGGCAGATGGATCGAGACCGTTGTGCCGCGACCGACTTCGCTGTCGACACGCAGGTAGCCCTGATGGTTGTCGACGATGCGCTTGCAGGAAACCATGCCCAGGCCGGTTCCATCGTCCTTGGTCGTGAAGAACGGCTTGAACAGGTTCTCCTGCACGTCCTCCGACATGCCGATACCGCTATCCGTGACGTCGATGCGCAGGTAATTGCCGATGCGCGCGCTCTCGGTCGCCGAGAAAAATTCTTCATCGAGCGATATCTCGGTCGCACAGAGGGTCACCCGACCGGAACCTGGAATCGCCTGGATCGCGTTGAGGCAGAGATTGAGCAGGGTTTGCTGCAGTTCGGTCTGGTTGCCGGCGATGCTGACATCGGGCTCCGGCTTGTTGATGACCAGGTCAATGCGGCTGGGTACCGTCGGATGCAGCAGCAACTTGATTGCGCCGAACAACTGGCCGACCTTGATGCGTTCGCTCTGGTTGCGCGTGCCACGCGCGAAGCTGAGCATCGAGGCGACCATGTCCAGCCCGCGCAATGCGCAATCGCCGACGAGCGCGCCGAATTTTCGTACCTGCGGATCGTCGTGGTCGCTGATCGATTCGGCGGTGATCAACAAGGGTTGCAGGATATTGCGCAGGTCATGGCTCAAGCCGCCGGCAAGCAGGCCCAGGCTTTCGAAACGCTGCGCGCGCACCAAACCCGTTTCGGCGAGTTCGCGTGCACGGCGATCGGCGGCATCGCGCAGCGCGCGATGCACCGAAGGCGCAAGCCGCACCGGGTTGTTCTTGAGCACGTAATCCGACGCGCCGCGACTCATCGCCGCGATCGCGGTTTCCTCACCGATGGTTCCGGAAAAATAGATGAAGGGCGTGGCTGGTCTGGTCTCGGTCAAGAGGTCGAGCGCGCGTTCGCCGGAAAAGCCGGGCAGGCTGAGATCGGATACCACGATGTCCGGCTGGAACTCGTCCATGGCACGACGGAAACCCGCTTCATCATCGACCAACTGCGGCACGAAAAGCAGCCCTGAGCCGCGCAGTTCGTCGACGACCAGCTCGGCATCGAGCGGATCGTCTTCGACAATCAGGACACGAAACTGCGGCAGGCTGGTGACGTAACTGGGCATGAGCGATCAGGGCGTTTCGTTCAACACGGCCCAGAACTGGCCCAGCGTACGGATCGCGACGAAGAACTGATTGACGTCGACCGGCTTGACCACGTACGCATTGACGCCGAGATTCCAGCTGCGAATGAGGTCGCTTTCCTCGCGAGAGGACGACAGGATCACCACCGGCACCTGCTTGAAGCGTTCATCGGTGCGCATCTGCTTGAGTACTTCCAGGCCATCCAGGCGTGGCATCTTGATGTCGAGCAGTACCACGGCTGGGGCCAGATCCGTGCGGTTCGCATGCGCGCCACGGCAGTAAAGATAATCAAGCGCTTCGACGCCATCCTCGACGTGGACGATCGGATTGGCCAGATTCGCTTCACGCAGCGCATCCAGGGTCATTTCGGCGTCTGCAGGACTGTCTTCGGCAAGCAGGATGGCGCGGATTTCTCGATTCATGGTGTTCGTCTTCAAACGTCTGTTGATTGCGCCATTGGTGGCAATAAAAAGTGGAAAGTGGCGCCGCGATCAGGTTCGGCATCGAACCAGATGCGTCCGTTATGGCGAGCCAAGATGCGCTGCACGTTCGCCAGGCCAATCCCCGTGCCCGGGAAATCGGATGGCTTGTGCAGGCGCTGGAACACCCCGAACAGCTTGCCGGCGTAAGCCATGTCGAAGCCGACGCCGTTGTCGCGAACATGGAATACCGCGCTGCCGGCCTCGTCGCGCTCAAAGGTCACCGAAATTTCGGCCCGATCGCGTTGAGCGGTGTACTTTACGGCATTGCCGAGCAGATTCTGCCAGACCTGTCGCATCATGCTGGTATCGGCCAGCACGACGGGCAAGCTGCCTATGTGCCACTGGATATCGCGGCTTTCCGCCTGCGCGGCGACCACGTCACGCGCCTCATCGGCCAGCGCCTGCATGTCGGTCGGTTGCAGGCGCATCGCGCTGCGGCCCAAGCGCGAATACAGCAGCAAGTCTTCGATCAGCTCCGACATGCGCTTTGCTGAGCTGCTGATGACGTCGAGATAGCGACGGCTGGTTTCGTCAGCAGCTTCGCCCAAGTGACCCCCGAGTTTATCGCTGTAACCGGCGATGTGGCGCAATGGCGCGCGCAAGTCATGCGAAACCGAATAACTGAACGACTCCAGCTCCTTGTTGACCTCGGAAACCTGGTCTATGCGCGACTGCAGCTCGCGATTGAGATCGTTGACCTGGTCCTCGGCCAGCTTGATCGCGGTGACGTCGTTGACCGTGACCAGCACCGCCGGTTCGGCGCTTTCCGGCAAGGCGATCCGACGCGCGTTGACGAACACGATGCGCTCATCGCCGCCGCGGCTCTGGACCAGTTCGTAGTCCCACAATTCGCGGTCGCGTGCCAACACGTCACCGAGGCGCTGCAGCAACTCCGCGTCGTTCCACGCACCGTCGCGAACTTCATTCAGCAGCGT
>JBBSLA010000187.1:0-3745 GCA_038255665.1 Lysobacterales bacterium
CCGAACAGCAGCACCATCACCTCGACAGACAACCGCGCCATGTCGAACAGGCTGGCGACCATCGCCGCGAACACGGCCGGGTTGCCTTGCCACCAACTGGCGCAGGCGGCCACACCCGCAACCGCGAAGAAACCGAACCAAAGTTGATTGAGCATGCCGATCCCGTGAGTGCGCGGTCGATCATAGGCGTTTCAGCTGCTACGGCAATCGCTCCAATCGGCATGGGCACACGCGTAGGATGTCAACGACACGAGCTGACGACGCGGCCTATCTCGACGGTGATCGCCGGTTCGCACAACGATTGAGGGGTAAGCGCGTGCATTGGTATCTGATGGCGATGCTTTTTTTCGCGAGCGCGGCCAATGCCGCCGGCGCACCAATCGAGAAACTGGCCTGGCTGGGCGGCTGTTGGGCCAGCGACGGCGGCGAGAAAGGTTCCGGCGAGCAATGGATGCCGCTCGGCGGCGGCAGCATGCTCGGCATGAGCCGTACGGTGAAGAACGGCAAGACCGTCGCGACCGAATTCATGCAGATCCGCAGCGACGATACCGGCGCCATCACCTTTACCGCGATGCCGTCCGGACAGGCGACTGCGACATTTCCTTTGCTGCGGATAAGCGAAGACGAAGTGGTGTTTGAGAACCCCACGCACGATTTCCCACAACGAATTGCCTATCAACGCGTCGATGCGGCCCATCTTCGCGCCCGCATCGAGGGCGGCAGTGGCGACACCGCCAAGGTGATCGCCTTTCCAATGCAGCGTATTCGCTGCGAGCCAGATACCAGGTAGTCCGCGACTTACGCCAGGACTCGCGTAACCTGGTTCCGGCGCGGTCGATCAGACCGCGTAGAGATCCACGTAAGCGTTGACCGCCATCGCTTCCAGCTTGGTCTGGGCGAGCGAGCAGTCGAGGATCGCCTGCTGTCGTTCGGTCGGCAGTCTGCGTGCAAGGTTGGTCCTGAACTTCTCGACCAGCAATGGAATGCCTTCTTCACGACGGCGGCGATGGCCGATCGGATATTCGACGACCACCTCCGGGAGCGTGCTGCCGTCGCTCAGTTCGACGGTTAGCGCATTGGCGATCGAGCGCTTTTCAGGATCGTGGTAGTCGGCGGTAAACGCCTTGTCCTCGAAACAGCTGATGCGTTCGCGCAGTGCGTCGATGCGCGGATCGGCGGCCACGCTGTCCTCGTAGTCCGCGGCGGTCAGATGACCGAAGATCAAGGGCACGGCGACCATGTACTGGATGCAATGGTCGCGATCAGCTGCGTTTGCCAATGGGCCCTGCTTGTCGATGATGCGCAGGCAGGCTTCGTGGCTGCGGATACGCACACTGCGGATCGCGTCGCTATCCAGGCCACGTTCGGCCAGCATCGCGTGGATCGTCATCGCTGCTTCGACCGCGGTCTGCGCGTGGAACTCGGCCGGAAAGCTGATCTTGAACAGGATGTTCTCCATCACGTAGCTGGCGTAGCCGCGCTGGAACACGAACGGCTTGCCGCCAAACGACACATCGTAGAAACCCCAGGTTTTCGCAGTCAGCGCGGACGGATAACCCATCTCGCCGGTCTGCGCGATCAGGGCCAAGCGCACCGCGCGACTGGTCGCGTCGCCGGCCGCCCAGCTCTTGCGCGAGCCGGTATTCGGCGCGTGCCGATAGGTGCGCAGAGCCTGCCCATCCACCCAGGCCAGCGACAGCGCCGCCAGCATCTGTTCGCGCGTCAGGCCAAGCAACTGTGCGACGACCGCGGTTGATGCGACCTTGACCAGGATGACGTGATCCAGGCCCACCTTGTTGAAGGAATTCTCCAGCGCGATGCAGCCCTGGATTTCGTGCGCCTTGATCAACCCGGCCAGCACGTCCTTCATCGACAGCGGTGGACGACCCGCGACGACATTGTTGCGACTGATCCAGTCGGCAACGGCGAGGATGCCGCCAAGGTTGTCGGAAGGATGGCCCCATTCCGCCGCCAGCCAGGTGTCGTTGAAATCCAGCCAACGCACCATTGCGCCGATGTTGAACGCGGCTTGCACTGGATCGAGCTGGAACGACGTGCCCGGTACCTTTGCGCCGTGCGCAATCGACATGCCCTCGACCAGCGGGCCGAGCAACTTGGTGCAGGCCGGGTATTCGAGCGCTTCGAGCCCGCAACCAAGCGTATCGATCAGGCAATGCCGCGCGGTTTCCCACGCCAAATCGGACGTGATCTCAAAGTCGCGAACATAGTCGACGATGTCGACCAGAACGTCGTCCCAATCCGGACGTGCGGTGGCGTTGGCAACGTGGCTGCTCATCAAATGTCCTCCGCCGGCACGCGAATCGTGCCTTCCATCAGCACACGCGCGCTGCGGCTCATTACCGCCTTGGTGACCTGCCATTGGCCGTCAACCTGCGACGCGGCAGCGCCGACGCGCATCGAGCCGGATGGATGTCCGAAACACACCGCATCGCGCGAACCACCGCCCGCCGCCAGATTGACCAGCGTGCCCGGGATCGCCGCGGCCGTGGCAATGGCAACCGATGCCGTTCCCATCATCGCGTGATGCAGTTTGCCCATCGACATGGCGCGCACGTTGAGGTCGATGTCGCTGGCGCCCATGGACTTCCCGGCTGACGAAACATAGTCGGCAGGCGGCGCGATGAAAGCGACCTTGGGTGTGTGCTGCCGGGTTGCTGCTTGCGACACATCCCCGATCAGTCCCATGCGCACGGCGCCGTGCGCACGAATCGTCTCGAACATCGCGAGTCGCTGCGGGTTGTCGTTGATATCGCCCTGCAGTTCTCTGCCGGTGCAGCCGATGTCGGAGGCGTTGACGAAAATCGTCGCGATGCCGGCGTTGATCATCGTGGCTTTCAACACGCCGACACCGGGAACATCAAGCTCGTCGACCAGGTTGCCGGTCGGGAACAGCGCGCCACCCGAGTCGCCGTCGCCTTCTTCAGCAGGATCAATAAATTCCAGCACGATCTCCGCCGCCGGGAAGGCCACGCCATCGAGTTCGAAGTCACCGGTTTCCTGCACCTCGCCATTGGCCATCGGTACATGCGCAACAATCGTCTTGCCGATATTGGCCTGCCAGATGCGCACCGTGCAGACGCCATCGCGTGGCACGCAAGCAGGGTCGATCAGCCCATTCGCAATCGCGAACGGCCCGACCGCCGAACTCAGGTTTCCGCAATTTCCACTCCAGTCGACGAAAGCGGTGTCGATGGCCACCTGGCCATACAAATAGTCCACGTCGTGGTCGGCAACGTCGGATTTCGCAACGATCACGCACTTGCTGGTGCTCGATGTCGCCCCGCCCATGCCGTCGGTGTGCTTGCCGTACGGATCGGGCGACCCGATCACCCGCATCAACAAATGATCACGCGCCTCGCCCGGCACCTGCGCATCGGTAGGTAAATTATCACGCCGAAAAAACACGCCTTTCGACGTACCACCACGCATGTAGGTGGCAGGGATGCGTAGCTGTGGTTGGTGCGTCATGTGGGTCAGTGCCGCGTGGCGTTTAGGGGAAGGATGTCAGCCGCAGTCAGCAGGCGCTCGCGCAGCAGATCGAGCGGACGGTGGTAATCCATGTCGTAGCGCCGGTTACGTGACAGCGACGGGTGCTTGTAAAGGCCATTCCAGAACCGGGCCGAAGCATCCACCAGTGACAGGTTCTGGTGCTCAAAGCCCATCCATGCTTCAAACCTGCGTTGGCTGAGCGACGACAACAGACTGCGGTCGCGAGTAGGCGCGA
>JBBSLA010000188.1:0-3734 GCA_038255665.1 Lysobacterales bacterium
CTGGCCTGGCAGCGATTGCTGCGCGTGCTTGGCCACGAGCTCAACAACTCGTTGACCCCGATCCGCTCGATGTCGGCAACGCTGCGCAGCCTGCTCGATCACGATCCTTTGCCAGTCGACTGGCGCGACGATGTCGGTGGTGGATTGCAGGTGATTGGCGATCGCTCGGAAGCATTGGCGCGCTTCATGGCGCGATACACCTCGCTGGCCCGCTTGCCGGCTCCGCAAGTACGCGAAGTCGCGTTCGAGGATGTCATTCAACGTGTCGCCCTGCTTGAGGATCGCGTTCCAATGACGATCGATAACGGGCCTGCATTGCGACTGGATATCGACGCAGACCAGATCGAACAGGCCTTGATCAACCTCGTTCGCAACGCGGCCGAAGCATCGCTACAAACTGGCGGCGGCGTTTGCCTGGGCTGGAGTCGCCAAGGCGATTGGTTGCGCGTGCAGGTGATCGACGATGGCATCGGTCGGCCGTCCAGCGAAAATCTCTTCGTGCCGTTCTTCACCACCAAGCCGGGTGGTTCGGGTATCGGCCTGGTTCTGGCGCGGCAGATCGTCGAAGGCCACGGCGGCACTCTCGCCCTGCTTGATCGCGAAGATCGCAGTGGCTGCATCGCCGAAGTGTCCTTGCCCTTGTAGACAGTCGCCGAATCGGTGCCATGTAAACTGGCAGACTTTCGCAAGGCAATCCCAATCATGAGCATCAGCCGACCATCAGGCCGCCAACCCGATCAACTGCGCACCGTCAGCATCGAACGCAACTACACGCGTCATGCCGAAGGTTCGGTGCTGGTCAGCTTTGGCGATACCAAGGTGCTGTGCACGGCCAGCGTCGAGGACAAGGTGCCGGGCTTCCTGCGCGGCAAGGGCGAAGGCTGGATCACAGCCGAATACGGCATGTTGCCGCGCGCGACGCACACTCGCTCGCAGCGCGAAGCTGCTCGCGGCGCGCAGGGCGGGCGCACGATGGAAATCCAGCGGCTAATCGGACGCAGCCTGCGTGCCTGCGTGGATCGCGCAGCGCTCGGCGAACGCACCATCACGCTCGATTGCGACGTACTGCAAGCCGATGGCGGCACCCGCACCGCTGCGATCACTGGCGCTTACGTTGCGCTAGTCGATGCGATTGCCACGGTACAAAAACGTGGCGCTATCAAACGCGATCCGGTGCATGGCGCCATCGCGGCCGTTTCGGTTGGGATCTATCAGGGCGTGCCCGTGCTCGATCTCGACTACGCGGAAGACTCGAACTGCGACACCGACATGAACGTGGTGATGAACGATGGCGGCGGCTTTATTGAAATGCAGGGCACGGCCGAAGGCCACGCGTTCCGACGCGATGAGCTTGATGCGATGTTGGCCCTTGCCGAGAAAGGCATCGCCGAGTTGTGCGCAATGCAACAGGCGGCGCTCGGTCGCTGATGCAGCGCGTCGTCCTCGCCAGCAGCAATGCCGGCAAGCTGATCGAGCTGCGCGAGTTGCTTGCAGACAGCGGCATTGACCTGATCGCGCAAACCGAACTCGGCATCGACGATGCCGATGAAACCGGCCTCAGCTTCGTCGAGAACGCAATCCTGAAAGCGCGCCATGCATCGCGCCTGTCCGGCTTGCCGGCACTGGCCGACGACTCCGGTCTCTGCGTCGATGCACTCGGCGGCGCGCCCGGACTGTATTCGGCGCGTTACGCAGGAACGCACGGCGATGCGGCGGCGAATAATCGAAAGCTGCTGCATACGATGCGCGACTTCTCCGATGGCAAGCGCGACGCGCGTTTCCACTGCAGCCTCGCCTTGCTCCAGTCCGCCGACGATCCATCACCGCTGATCGCCGAAGGCCGCTGGCACGGAAGCATCCTGCACATACCGCGCGGCAAAGGCGGCCATGGCTACGATCCTTTGTTTTTTGATCCGCAGCGTGGATTGGGCGCAGCGGAAATGACCGCGGGCGACAAGAACCGGATCAGCCATCGCGGCAAGGCGCTGGCCGCGTTGCGCGTTGCGTTGGCACGTGCCTGACGCCATGAAGTTCCGAGATGGAATCGATCGATGATGCTCGCCCCACCACTGTCGCTTTACATCCACATTCCGTGGTGCGTGAAGAAATGTCCGTATTGCGATTTCAACTCGCATGCGCAGCGCGGGGGCCTGCCGGTGGATGAGTACGTGGCGGCTTTGATGGCGGACCTGGATGGTGATATCGACGCATTCGGCGAGGCGTTGGAGGGACGACCGCTGCACAGCATCTTCTTCGGCGGCGGAACGCCTAGCCTGTTTGCACCCGATGCGATTGCGCGAATCATCGATGGCGTTGCTGCGCGAATCACGCTGCCAACCGATGCCGAGGTGACGCTGGAAACCAATCCCGGCACGGTCGAGCATGGCCGCTTTGATGGCTATCGCAGCGCCGGCATCAATCGGATCAGCTTTGGAATCCAGAGTTTTGACGACGCCAAGCTGCAGCGACTGGGACGCATTCATTCAGCGGTCGAGGCGGAACGCGCGGTGCGCGAGGCGCAGGATGCCGGCATCGGCAACATCAATCTCGATCTCATGTACGCACTGCCGGAGCAGGATGAAGCGCAGGCGTTGCACGACATCGAGCGCGCCGTTGCCCTGCAACCGATGCACATATCGCATTACCAGTTGACGCTGGAACCGAACACGCCCTTCGCCGCATCGCCGCCGCCGTTGCCCGATGAAGACAGCGCATGGACGATGCAGGAAAGTTGCCAGCAGGCGCTCGCTGACGCGGGTTTCGCCCAATACGAAGTGTCGGCCTACGCGCGAGACGGCCGCCAGTGCCGGCACAACCTCAACTATTGGCAGTTCGGCGATTACCTCGGCATTGGCGCGGGTGCCCATGGCAAGGTCAGCGATTCGCGTGACGGTACCGTCCGGCGACGATGGAAGCAGCGTTTGCCGCGCGCCTATCTTGCCGCCACGGATCAAGTTTCGCGGATCGGTGGGGACGATGCGGTCGATGCCATCGACCTGCCCTACGAATTCATGATGAATGCGTTGCGCTTGAATGCCGGCGTGCCGACCGCGTGGAAGACGCAGCGCACCGGGCTATCACTCAAAAGCGTCGCAGCGCCGATAGCCGAAGCGCATCGTCGTGGCTGGCTGGAATCCGATGACAGCGTGTTGCGCCCAACCGACGAAGGTCGGCGTTTGCTCAACAATCTGGTTGGCCTGTTCCTGCCCTGAGTCGAGAAAGAAATGATCGAACCCGTCGCCATCCATTGCCCGTATTGCGGTGAAAGCTACGAAAGTGCGGTGGACTTGTCGCAAGGCTCGCACCTCACCATCGAGGATTGCGCGGTCTGTTGCCGTCCTATCGAATTGCGCGTGAGCGTGGACGAGAACGATGAGTTGATTGGCATCGATGCGTCTACCGACAACGAGTAATCACGGCATCGTTTCGACAACGCGAGAGTGCGGTGGAATCTCCTGCGGAGGTTCAGATGGCGGCTTCTGGTGGACCTTCGTTGGGAGGGTTCACCATCGGTGGAATCTCCTTCGGAGGTTGACCAGTTCCGCTGTTGCGAAACGCCTCACCCTACGAGTTTGCGCCTCGGTCATCGGTGGCATCGATTGCTTTGTAGGGTGGAACCGGCGTAGCTGATTCCACCGCACGACCTGCAATTGCTACGATTTTCGCCAGCCGGCTTTTGGTGGACCTTCGTTGAGGAGGTTGACCATCGGTGGAATCTCCTGCGGAGGTTGACC
>JBBSLA010000189.1:0-3682 GCA_038255665.1 Lysobacterales bacterium
TCGAACACGCGAAGCGCGACCGTTTCGCCGAGGTCGACCAGCGCCGGGAATGCGCTCAGTCCGCCGCTGGAAACCACGGTGTCGGGTAAGTCCTCGAAGTCGAATTGGTCGACTTCCTCGCGCACCAGGTCGGTATCGGCGCGTTGCGAGAACGCAGCGCGTGCAGCACCGGACCACTGCGCCTGGATGTCGTCGAGGTCGCGCCCCTCGGCAATCGTGCGGCCGTCTTCGTCGAATATGCGATAGCGTAGTTGCAGATGCACGGGCAGCTCGATCGTCGCGAAGTCCCGGGCACTAATCTCGACGCCAGTGACTCGAAACAGATAGGCGGCCAGCTCGCTGGCCAACGCCTGATCATGGTCGGGCCCCGCTTCGATGAATGCGTTCGCAAAATCCGGCGCCGGCACGAAGTTGCGACGCAGCGCTTTCGGCAAGCCGCGAATCAGCTCGCCGACTTTTTCCGCGAGCAGGCCTGGCACCAACCATTCGCCTTGTTGCGCGGTCACCGCGTTGACGAAGGCCAGCGGCAGGTTGAGGGTGACGCCATCGGCGGGATCGCCGGGCACGAATCGATAGTCGTAGCGCAACGATTGCGACTTGATCACCAGCGCGGCCGGGAAGTCGCGCGTGCTGGCGCCCGCCACGCCGGCCAGCACGTCACCGAGCGACCAGCGTAGTGATGCCTGCTGGGCTGGAGTTGCGGTGCGATACCACGCGTCCAGCGCGGCTGTCGTCGAGACATCGGCCGGAATCTTCCCGGCAAAGAACCCTTCAAGCTCGCTGTCGGATCGAAGCAGGCCCGAGCGACGCTGCTTCGCTTCAAGTTCTTGAGCCTGCGCGAGTACTCGTGCATTGGCGCGCACGAAATCGGCGCGGCAGTCGATCTCGCATCGCGCCAGTGCATCGCGCACGAAAATTTCATGCGCCAATATCGCGTCCTGCTTGGCGAACTGGACCTGGCGTTTCTCGACCAGGTTCAATCCAAACAGGTTGACCTGCTCGAACGCCAGCACTGCCCCGCGCTTGCGCGACCAGTGCGGATCGCGCCAGCTCGTGCGGACCAGGTGCGATGCCTGCTGCTCGACCCAGGCCGGCTCGATACGCGCGCAGTTCATCGCGTAGATCTTGCCGATGTCGATGATCTGTCCGGCCAGCAACCATTGCGGCGGCGACTTGGCGAGGGCAGAACCGGGAAAGATCTGGAACTTGCGTTCGCGCGTTCCGCGGTACTGGCTGCGCTCGTCCTTGAACCCGATCTGGGTTGGCCATCCCGAGATCAGGCAGCGATGCAATGACTCGTAGCGATCAGGTGGCAGCGTCGTCGTGTTGCTGGAGCCCGGTTGGTCGTCGGGAATCCCACGATCACGGACTGATGGATTGGAGGCTTCGGTTTTGGCCGTAGCGTTGCGTCCACGGCGACGACGCGATCGTGGCGGCTGCGATTCGGCAGACGCATCAGCGGCCACTGGCTGCGACGTTGCATCGCGATCCGCGTCGCCCTCGAGCACCAGCAACTGCCGATGCAGCTCGCGCCATTCGCGCATGCGCAGGAACGAAAGGAAATGCGCCTTGCACCAGTCGCGCAATTTCGATTGAGTGAGATCTTCATGGGCCAGGCTGTAGTCGGTCCACAGGCGCAACACGCCGATGAAATCCGACTTCGGATCGGCGAACAGCGCATGCGCGGCGTCGGCTTGCCCACGTGCATCAGCAGGTCGCTCACGTGGATCCTGGATCGACAGGAACGACACCACGATCAATGCCTCGCGCAACACACCGCGCGACTTCGCTTCCACCAGCATGCGCGCGAGCGCCACGTCGACCGGAATCCTTGCGATCTGCTGGCCGATGCGGGTCAGTCGCCTGTCGTCGTCAATCGCACCAATCTCCGCGAGTCTCCGATAGCCATCGCCAATCGCCCGATCATCGGGCGCTTCGACAAACGGGAAGTCGGCGACGTCGCCCAACTTCAGGCTCAGCATGCGCAGGATCACGCCGGCCAGCGACGAACGCAGGATTTCCGGATCGGTGTAGAGCGGTCGTTGGAGATAATCGTCTTCGGAATAGAGCCGATAACAGGTGCCCGGCCCAACGCGCCCGCAGCGGCCCTTGCGCTGATCGGCTGCGGCCTGTGAAACCGGTTCGATGTGCAGACGCTCCAATTGGCTGCGCGCACCGTAGCGCTTCACCCGCGCCGTGCCGGTATCGACCACGTAGCGGATGCGCGGCACGGTCAGCGAGGTTTCTGCGACATTGGTCGCCAGCACGATTCGACGCGCCACGCCGGGCTTGAACACACGATCCTGTTCGGCCGCCGACAGCCGCGCATACAGCGCAACGACTTCGGTCTCGCGGTACTTGCGCCGTGACAGCGCCAGGTGCACGTCGCGAATTTCGCGTTCGCCAGGCAGGAAGATCAGCGTATCGCCGCGGGGATCGCTGGCGGTTAATTCATCGACGGCAGCCACAACCTGTTCGGCGATGCTGTTGTCGACCTTGTCGTCGGGCGGACGCCAACATACATCGACCGGAAACGCGCGGCCTTCCACTTCGACGACCGGTGCATCGCTGAAATGTTCCGCGAAACGCGAGGTGTCGATGGTTGCCGAAGTGACGATCAGCTTCAGGTCGCGCCGTTTCGCAAGCAGTCGCTTGAGATACCCGAGCAGGAAATCGATGTTGAGACTGCGCTCGTGCGCCTCGTCGAGGATGATCGTGTCGTAGGCCGACAGCCATGGATCGCCTTGTGTCTCGGCAAGCAGGATGCCGTCGGTCATGAACTTGATCAGCGTCGCATCGCCGACCTGTTCGGTGAAGCGCACCTGGAAACCGACCAGTTGGCCGACCGAAGTTCCCAGTTCCTCGGCAACCCGCCGCGCAACACTGCGCGCCGCGATGCGACGCGGCTGGGTGCAGCCAATCAGGCCGCGTCGCCCGCGTCCTGCGGCAAGGCATAGTTTCGGAAGCTGGGTTGTTTTGCCTGATCCGGTTTCTCCGGACAGGATCACCACCTGGTTTTCTTCGATCAGCTTGACGATAGCGTCGGCTCTGGCCGTGATCGGCAGCGATTCGTCCAGCCGCAGCTCGGGCACGCGGGCGTCGCGCACCGCGACGGCGGCGATGGACGCATCGATATCCTTTTGCAGCTTCGCCAGGGCGTTCGGATCGACGGCGCTCCCATCGCGCAGCAAGCGCCGCCAGCGACCCAGCAGCCGCCCGCGATCACGACTCGCGACGGCATCGATGCGTTGGGAAAGATCGGATGGTTCAGACATTCAACACAGTTCGACGGTATCGCGACCGCGAACGCGCGGACAAACCGCCATGATACGGGCGCGAGGCTTTTTGTCGGCTATCGCCCGCCTGTCTCCCTTCTCCCGCCGGGAGAAGGGCCGAGGGTGAGAGTCCGGCGCTTGTCCCACCCTCCCACTTCGTCATTCCCGCGAAAGCGGGGACCCATTTTGATCTGGCTTTTGGCTTTGATTTCCATGTGGGCCAGCTGTCGCCAGTCTGGTCAAGCGTTTCTCTCGCCTGCCGGCGAGCGAGCCACTTTTCTCGCGCAGAGAAAAGTAGCCAAAAGATGCGGCCCGATGGCCTGTCGGTCGTGCGGTGAAGCCGCACGACTGCGCAAGCACTGGCCGGGTTCGGCTGAAGGCACATCCTCGCAGCCGAAGACGCGCAA
>JBBSLA010000190.1:0-3650 GCA_038255665.1 Lysobacterales bacterium
GACCGTCTGCCCGGCTTCATCGGGCGGCCCTGGCGAGATCGCCGTGGCCCAGCCGACGACGCTTTGCGGCGGATCATCTTCGGTGACGGTTTGGTCTGCACCCTTGACGAAGCTTGGCGCGTCGTTGACCGCGGCCACCGTGATCGTAAACGTCTGCGGCGCGCTGACATTGACACCACCGTTGGCGGTGCCGCCATCGTCCATTGCAAAGATCGTCACCGTCGCGACGCCGCTCGCGTTCGCCGCCAGCGTGTAGGTCAACGTACCGCTAGCCCCGACCGCCGGCGCGACCGAGAACAGCGCGGCATTGTTGTTGCTGACATTGAAGCTGACGACCTGGCTGGCCTCATTGGGAGGCCCCGGCGAAATCGCGGTAGCCCAACCGGCGATGGATTGCGCAGGCGCGTCTTCGAGCTGGCTCTGGTTTGGTCCCTTGACGAAACTCGGCGCGTCGTTGACGGGCGTTACCGTGATTGATTCGGTCGCTGGTGCGGATGTCGCCTGTCCGTCGCTGACGCTGAAAGTGAAGCTGTCGCTGCCATTGAGATTGGCGGTCGGCGTGTACAACACGGTTGCCATGTTCAGACCGGTTGGTGTGATCGGTCCCAGCGTGCCGAGTGTCGGTGGCGTGACGATACTGAAGGCGAGGGGATCGTTCTCGGTGTCGCTGCCGGTGAGGGTGATCGTGACCGGCTGGTCTTCCAGCGTGGTCGCCGTTCCTGCAATTGCGGTCGGTGGATTGTTCTGGACGTTGACCACATCCAGGCGCATGAACACCTTGCCGTTTTCCAGCGCCGCGTAAAACGCGCGCAGGTCGATCGCGGTTTCGCCACTGGTGGTGTCGCCGGCCGGGTCGGTGGCGAGCGGTGGCGTGCCGGCCCAATCTCCGACGGCACCGTCGACGATGAAATTGGCGGCCAGCGCGATGCCGCTACCAAGGAAAACCAGCGACAACAACCGCCACATCCGGCTGCGTCGCGCCTGGCGCGCTCCCAACACCGCGAGCAATCCAACCAGCAGCAGCAGCGCTGGCCAGGTCAACGACGGAATCGGGATAAACGGCAACAGCAAGCCGATGCCACCACCGCCGGGCGCACCGTTCGTGGTCGCGAGCGTGTCAGTGCCGTTGGCACTGCGGGCGACGACGGAGAAAATGAACGATGGCGACGGCCCGCTGCCGAGCGCGGCTTGGGTGTCGGCGACTTCGAGCACGTCCGAGCCGTTAACGCCGACGTTGAGCCCGATCGCTGCCAAGTCGGACGGAACCCCGTTGGGCTGGAACGCGCCATCAACGCAGCGCGACCGGGTCGTCGACAGCAATTGCGGATTGGTGCCTCCAGCGACCATGATGTCGATGCGCGCTTCGGCACCGATGACGCCGGCCGCACTACAGCCGGTCGTGTTCAGCGCATCGCTGTCGACATAGATGGAGTATGTGTAGTTGGCTTGTGCCATCGCCGGCGCAGCCGTTGCAAGCGCGGCGATGCCCAATAAGGCCGCCATGCCCATTCGTGTCCAGCCCATCCACGCTCCCCTTGGCGATCACGATCGCCTTCCCCTACGCCAGCCGAATCGCGACCGGCGCGCGACTTCCGTCGCGCGTCTGATTCGTCGCAATCAATCAAGGCGGCGACTTTACTACTTTCCCTCTACAGAAAAAAGTGGTACGGCGATTTTTCTTGTTCGGCCATGCGGTCTCGCCCGGCGCGGACGGCGTGGCACTGACCAACGGAATGCCCCCAACCAGCGGGCATTCGAGCAAACCGCGATGGTTGCCTCAACGACGCGGTGGATCGACGACGAAGCTGTTCGGGAACGGGTTGGCATTGTTCCAGGCGATGGGCTTGCGGACGATCACGCCTTGCGCGACCAGTTTGCGATAGCTGTCGTACCAGATGCCCAGCTGCTCGGCTGGTCGCGAGCTGCTGCGAGTGAACTGGGTGTAGACGACACGGGAATCCTCGCGTGCGCCATGGCCGGTGCCGAGGCGTTCGGCGCCTGCCTTGCGCTGTGGTTGCGCGACACTGTGATCAGACGATGCGCGACCTTCGGCCTTGGCCAGTTCCGCCGAGTTTTCGCGGATGGATTCCGGAGCGGCTGCGTCGACTGCGGAAGTCATCGGTTCGGCGGATTGCCTGTCTTCCGCCTCGTACGGTGCTGATGCCGGTGCGTCGTAGCGGCGACGTTGATCGCGGTAGGTAATCACTGGCGCGCGTTCGGTGAATACGGCAACGCCGATCACACCGACGTTGGTCGGCCGTCCGGTTCGCGCCGCATAGCTGTTGGGCAGGCTGGTGAAATTGAACTGGGCAATCTCGTCGAGCGACTTGCGCCAGCCGAGGATTTCCGTGCTCTGCCAGGCATCAAGCACGTAGCCGTTCTGGTCCGATCCAGCGGTTTCTCCGCTGACCGCGTTGACGCCATCGACCGACAGCACGGCCATCACGCGGCCGCCCGTGCGATTACTCAGCCGGACCGAATAGCGATGGCCGGGCTTGCCGGCAACCCAGGTTTTTCCGTAGCGGTTGTAAGTCGTCAGGGTTTCGCCGGTGTCGCGATCGACGACGGCGAGGTCGAGCAGACTGCCAGCGTGGACCGGCAAGGCGGCGAACAGCGAAACAGCGAGTGCAGCGATCAGGGTACGCATGGCGAGTCTCCGGTTGGGGAACTCATTCAACGCGGCGGAACGCACGGCGGGGTTAATGCTCGCGACTTCGTCGTCCTCGCGACAGCGCACTGCTGTCCGGAACGTTGGTCCACTCGCTGCGCCGACCAACAATAGATCTTCGTCACACCTGCGTAGGCAGGGGTCCATTTGGATTCTGCTGTAGATTCAGCGAGTTGCCGAAGATCAAAATGGATTCCCGCCTTCGCGGGAATG
This sequence comes from Lysobacterales bacterium, assembly GCA_038255665.1. Lineage (GTDB taxonomy): Bacteria > Pseudomonadota > Gammaproteobacteria > Xanthomonadales > Rhodanobacteraceae > Dokdonella. The sequence continues at coordinate 2,882 of JBBSLA010000190.1, forward strand.
ACGAGGCAGGGGGTGGTTTCGCCTAAACTGGGGCCTGCTTCCGCCACCGTTGCGATCAATGAGCCAGAAACTGCGCGTCCTTACCGGCATCACCACCAGCGGCACGCCACACCTGGGCAACTACGTCGGCGCGATCCGGCCGGCGATTGCGGCGAGCCGGCGCGAGGATGTCGAGTCGTTCTACTTCCTTGCCGACCTGCATGCGTTGATCAAGTGCGAAGACCCGCAACGCATTGCGCGTTCGCGACTGGAAATCGCCGCGACCTGGCTGGCACTCGGGCTGGACACCGATAGTGCGTTCTTCTACGCGCAGTCGGACATCATCGAGATTCCCGAGCTGACCTGGCTGCTGACCTGCGTCACCGGCAAGGGCCTGCTCAATCGCGCCCACGCCTACAAGGCGGCGGTCGATCGCAATGCCGAGGATGGCGAAGACACCGATGCCGGCATCAGCGCGGGACTTTTCATGTACCCGGTGTTGATGGCCGCGGACATTCTGGTCTTCAACGCGCATCGCGTTCCGGTCGGCCGCGACCAGGTGCAGCACATCGAGATGGCGCGCGACATCGCACAACGCTTCAATCATCTCTATGGCGATGCCTGGCGCAAGCTCGGCGACGACAGCGAACCGTTCACGCTGCCCGAGGCGCAGGTCGACGACAACGTCGCGACGCTGCCGGGTCTTGATGGCCGCAAGATGTCGAAGAGCTACAACAACACGATCCCGTTGTGGTTGCCGAAGGCGGAACTTCGCAAGGCAATCATGGGC
>JBBSLA010000191.1:0-3649 GCA_038255665.1 Lysobacterales bacterium
CGCGATGGCCTGGCGCAAGTCGCGGACGATATTGTTCATCGCGCGATTGAGCGCAGCGAAGCGATCCTGCTCCTGCGCCAGGGCGCCGCGTGTCTGCGCAATCTGGGACAAGCCGCCATAGGCAATCGCCGCGATGGCAGCGAAGATCGCAACCGCGACCAGCAGTTCAACCAGGGTGAAACCTTGTCGGCGCAGCCGCTTCACTGGACCAGATCCGCGCCGGCGAATCCGCTCAACGATGCCGATGGTTCCTTCGACTCACCGAGGAACACGCTGACATCGATGCGGCGCACGCGCTCGTCCGGCGTCGCCTGTACGTCGATGCGCCAGCGCCAGTCGCGGTTGGCAAAGCGGCCACGCGCATCGCGTATGCCAGTCGCCGGATACGTGCCGGACAGCTTGGTTTCGGTGATCGCGTTCGCCGCAATCCAGCCAGCAAGGGTGCGCTCGCGCAGGCCGTCGGTGGTCTGAATCTGGATGCCGGCAAGGCGGGTCAAGGCCAGCATTGCCAGCGCGACGACAACCAGCGCGATCATCACCTCGAGCAAGGTGAAGCCATTTCGCGTGAAGCGCGGAAACGCGTGAATCATCGACGCGCTTCAACGATAGCCAGTGCCACCGCGCCATCGCCCTTGCCTTCGATACGCACTTCATCGTCACCGAGTTTCAGGCTGAGCACGAACGGCGTCAGTTCGCCCGACGAGTAACAGATCATTTGCGGCACCAGCTCTCGGCTGTCGGCATCGATGAATGCGATTCGACGACCGTCGCGGGTCATCTCGCTGCGCAAACCATCAATCCAGTGGCGTTCGCGCAGCACGCCATCGGCCGGTTGCGGTTTCCAGTAGCCGTCGACCTGGTTGGCAAAGCCATAGCCATCGTCCTGCATCAACACGCCGAGGTCGCGTCCACCGAGTTCCGCTTGTTCGCATGCCTGTTGCAACAATGCCGAGAAACGGGTCGCCTCTCGTTCCAGCTGGCGCGAGCTGCCGCTGTCGACCGCCAGAACCACGGCGCCGGCAAGCACGCCGATGATGACCACGACAACGAGGATTTCGAGCAGGGTAAAGCCGCGTCGCGACGCGTTGCGCATGGCCGCAGGCGAATGGCGACTAACCATCGCGGTACCGCTCAGTTTTCCCAGTTGCCAACGTCGGCCGCTTCGCCTTCGCCACCAGCTTTGCCATCCGCGCCGAGGCTGGAAACGTCAAACGCGCCATGCTGGCCCGGCTGCTGGTACATGTAGGCGCGGCCCCACGGATCCTGCGGGATGCGGTCGAGATACGGTCCTTTCCAGTTCGGCGCTTCCGGCTGGCCGGACGGCTTGCTGACCAGCGCATCGAGCCCCTGCGAGCTGTTCGGATAAGTGAAGTTGTCGAGCCGATACAGCTTCAGTGCCGTCACCACGCCCTGGATGTCTTGTTTCGCGCGGGTGATTCGCGCCTCGCCCGGCCGCTCCATGAATTGCGGCACGACCACGGCGGCCAGGATCCCGATGATCACCACCACCACGATGATTTCGAGCAGGGTGAAGCCGCGGGGAACACGCTGGAACGAAGCTTGGAATGGACGCTGGGACATGATGGCGCTTGTGCTGCGGCAGAACGGGCGCCGATCATAGCGCAGCATGTCTGACCCAAACTCCACTGCCGCCACGCTGACCGCGCGCGATCTCGCCGTGGTCTGGCATCCGTGTACGCAGATGCACGACCACGAAACCCTGCCGATGCTGCCGATCGCCAGCGCCAGCGGTGCATGGCTGCATGGGCATGACGGGCGCCGGTACCTTGATGCGGTGTCGTCGTGGTGGACCAATGTGCTCGGCCATCGCCATCCGCGCATCGTCGCAGGGCTGAAGGATCAACTCGACCGGCTCGATCACGTGATGCTGGCCGGCTTCACCCACGAGCCAGCCATCGAACTCGCCGAAGAACTGGTGCGGGTGACGCCCGCAGGTTTGCAACGCGTTTTCTATGCCGACAACGGCTCCAGCGCGGTCGAAGTCGCGCTCAAATTGTCGTTCCATTACTGGCTGAACCTCGGACGCGGCGAGCGCACCCGCTTCATCGCGCTGACCGGCAGCTACCACGGCGAAACACTGGGCGCGTTGTCGGTAAGTGATGTCGCGCTGTATCGCAGGACCTACGCGCCCTTGTTGATGGAGCCGATCCTGACGCCGTCGCCGGACGCGTATGAAGCGGTGTCGGGTGTTTCGCCCGAGCAGCACTCGCAGGATTGCCTGCTGCGATTGCGCGAAATCCTGGAACGCGAAGCCGCAAACGTCTGCGCCGTCATCATCGAACCGCTGGTGCAATGCGCGGCTGGCATGCGTATGCATCATCCGTCCTATCTGGTCGGGTTGCGTGCACTTTGCGACGAATTCGACGTGCATCTGATTGCCGATGAAATCGCGGTCGGCTTCGGTCGAACCGGCACGTTGTTCGCCTGCGAGCAGGCCGGCATCGCGCCCGACCTGATGTGCCTATCGAAAGGCCTGACCGGAGGCACCCTGCCGTTGGCGGCGGTGCTGGCAACCGAAAAAATCTACCAGGCCTTCTACGCGGAGTACGCCAGCGGCAAGGCGTTCCTGCATTCGCACAGCTATACCGGCAATCCACTGGCCTGCCGCGCAGCGCTGGAAACGCTGCGCATCTTTCGCGATGAACCGATCCTCGAAAACAATCACAAGTTGGCTGCACGGATGGCGCTGCGGCTGGAACCGCTGCGCGAGCATCCACATGTCGCCGACGTGCGCCAGACCGGCATGATTGCCGCGGTGGAACTGGTCGCTGACAAAGCCAGCCGACGCCCGTTCGACCCATCCGAGCGACGTGGCTTGCGCGTGTATCGACACGGTCTTGAACGCGGCGTAGTGCTGCGACCGCTGGGCAACATCGTCTACTTCATGCCGCCGTATTGCATCACGGAAGACGAGATCGATCTGATGATCGACGTCGCCATCGAAGGCATTGAACTCTCCGTACGCTGACGCGCGTCGATGCTACTTCTTCTCGTCCGCGTAGATGGCAACATGAGTGACGCCATCGGTGCCGACCCAGGCGCGGAACATGCCGTCGGTGTTGAACGGCATCGCGATGTTGCCTTGGGCGTCGAGCGCAATCGCGCCGCCGTTGCCACCGAGTTTCGTGATGTCGCTGTTGATGACCGTCTCGGCCGCCTTCGCCAGCGGCTCCTTCAGCCAGTCCACCCGCGAGCAGATTGAATGCGCCGCGACGGTGCGGATATAGAATTCGCCCCAGCCGGTGGCCGACACGCCGCAATGCGCGTTCGCGTAGGTGCCGGCGCCAATCAATGGCGAATCGCCGACGCGGCCATAACGCTTGTCGGTCATACCGCCGGTCGATGTGCCCGCCGCGATATTGCCCTTGCTGTCGAGCGCGACCGCGCCGACCGTGCCGAAATGCTTGACCGAATCGGGATGTGCATCGGTGATGCCGGCCTTTTCCTGTTCGAGCGCTTTCTGCAATTCGTTCCAGCGTCGATCCGTACGGAAATACGCTGGCGACTCGGTGGCGATGCCAACGGTTTTCGCAAACGCTTCAGCGCCAGCGCCGGTCAGCATCACGTGGTCGGATTTTTCCATCACCGCTCGTGCCAGCGTGATCGGATTGCGAATGGTATGGACGCC
>JBBSLA010000192.1:0-3599 GCA_038255665.1 Lysobacterales bacterium
GCACCTTCACGGCAAAGGGAAATGCGCCGTCAGCGGCGACCCGCACCAGCAGCAATCGAATGGCGTCGGAGACGGACAGGCCCATCGAAGCCAATGCTTCAGTTGCGCGATCTTTGGTGTCGGTGTCGATTCGGGCACGAAGCCGACCTCAAGAAACGCACCCTCACCAACCTCTACAACACCCGACCCACCTGGCTCGCCAACCTGCACGACCAACTCGACACCGCCGTCGCCGCCGCCTACGGCTGGCCATGGCCACTCACCGACGACGAAATCCTCCGCTACCTGTTCGAGTTGAACCAGTCGCGCAGCGCCGCGCAGTAACGTCTACCGCAGACGTTAATGTCGATGTTCGCGGTGTAGGCGATGCAACGGTCCGATGCGCTTAGCCTCAGCCCTCGTCTTTCGTCCGTTAGCACGAATTTTGAGGGCGAGCGGCTCTTGCAGGGCCCGTCGTCATCGGCAGTTCACCGGGCGGGGCAGAATGTGCCGCACTGCCCATTCCGGAATTTCCGATGTCCACCACGAAAAAACCCACCACGAAAAAACCAACTTCGAAAAAGCCTTCATCGCAATCGAGCAGCTCTGCGATTGCTGCGGCCGAAACGCGTGGCAATGCCGATGAGCTACACCAGCTTGCTGGCGGCAATCATCCACCGCTGACCACCAACCAGGGTGTGCCCATCAATGACAATCAGAATTCGCTACGGCCTTCACCTCGGGGGCCGACGCTGCTGGAAGATTTCATCCTGCGCGAGAAGATCACGCATTTCGATCATGAGCGTATTCCAGAGCGCATCGTGCACGCGCGTGGCTCCGCCGCCCATGGCTACTTTGAGCTGACCAAGTCGCTGGGCAAATACACCACGGCGAAAATATTGACCGAGGTTGGCAAGAAGACGCCGTTGTTCACCCGTTTCTCTACCGTTGCGGGCGGCGCCGGATCGATCGATACGCCGCGCGATGCGCGCGGCATTGCAGTGAAGATGTACACCAGCGAGGGCAACTGGGACCTGGTGGGCATCAACTTCGCGCCATTCTTCATCCAGGACGCGATGAAGTTTCCGGACCTGATCCACGCGCTCAAGATGGAACCGGATCGCGGCTATCCGCAGGCAGCGAGTGCACACGACACATTCTGGGATTTCATTTCGCTGACGCCGGAAGCCATGCACGCGATCACGTGGCTGATGTCGGATCGCGGCATACCGCGCTCGTTGCGAATGATCGAAGGTTTCATGATCCACAGCTTTCGACTGCTCGCGTCCGATGGCACCAGCACATTCGTGAAATTCCACTGGCGCCCAAAACTCGGATTGCAGTCCACCGTTTGGGACGAGACGGTCAAAATCACGGGCGCCGACCCGGACTACCACCGGCGCGATCTGTTCGAGTCGATCGAACGCGGCGCGTTTCCGGAGTGGGAGCTTGCGGTGCAGCTCTTCAGCCAGGACGAAGCCGAAAAATTCCCGTTCGACCATCTCGATGCGACCAAGTTGGTCCCTGAGGAGTTGGTACCGCTCACTGTTGTCGGGCGCATGGTCCTGGATCGCTGGCCCGACAATTTTTTCGCCGAGACCGAACAGGTAGCGTATTGCCCATCGCATCTGGTACCGGGTATCGACTTCTCAAACGATCCGCTCCTGCAGGGCCGACTGTTTTCGTATCTTGACACTCAGCTATCGCGCCTGGGCTCACCCAACTTCCATCAGTTGCCGATCAACGCGCCAAAGTGTCCGTTTGCCAACATGCAGCGCGATGCGAAGATGCAGATGCATACGCCGACCGGTCGCGTGAGCTACGAACCCAATTCACTGTCGAAAGACGGCCCGCGCGAATCTCAACAGGGATTCCCGCACGTACCGGAAGCCTCGGAAGCGGGTAACAAGGGACGCATCCGCGCCGAGTCGTTTGCCGACCACTACAGTCAGCCGCGCCGCTTCTACCGATCTCAGACCAAACCCGAGCAGGCGCACATCGCCGGTGCTTTCGTCTTCGAACTATCCAAGGTGGAAACCGTGGCCGTGCGCGAGGCGATGGTCGGCCATCTTCGCCATGTCGACGAGGACCTTGCCGCTCGTGTGGCCGACGGTCTGGCGATGTCTCCCATGCCTCCCGCTCCACCAGCGAAGGTCGCGCCGGTCGACTTGCCGTTGTCGCCCGCGCTGCAAACGATCGGCAAGATGAAGGACACACTGAAGGGCCGACTGGTTGGCATCCTGATTCACGATGGTTCGGATGCTGCGACGATCACGGCAGTACGCAAGGCAGTCGAGGCGGCAGGCGCGGCAGTCAAGATCGTCGCTCCAAAGATTGGAGGCGCAACGCTGTCGGACGGGAAAAAAATGCCCGCGGACGGCCAGCTCGCTGGCACACCGTCGGTATTCTTTGATGCGGTTGCCATCGTCCTCACGGATGCTGCGTCCAAGCAGTTGACTTCGGAGTCGGCCGCACTGGACTTTGTCAGCGACGCATATGGCCATCTGAAAGCGATCGCTGCGGACTCTGGGGCGCAAGCGTTGCTCAAGGCGGGTGGCGTGAAGAAAGACGCAGGCATAGTAGATGCCGCCGATACGGATGCATTTGTCGCTGCGTCCAAAACTCGTCAGTGGGCGCGCGAGCCAAAGGTGCGCATGTTGCCGTGAGCGAATGATGCATGCGTCACCCCTCTCGTCCTCGTCATTCCCGCGGAGGCGCACCGAAATGTGCATGCACTCCTATCGATGGTCCAGTGCAGAAACCTGCGCCGCTTCACTGAAGCGGCCTGGAGTGACTCGAATCTGCCGATTGCCCCATCACTTCGGCATGAGTCGCCTAATTTGAGCGTGACAGAGGGATCGACGATCTTGGGGGATCGAAGATCCCGTCAGTCACGCTTCACTCGCTGGCGACGCGCACCACCAACTTGCCGAAGTTGCTTCCATTGAGCATGCCGATCAACGCCTGTGGCGCCTGGTCGAGCCCATCGACGATGTCTTCGCGAAACTTGATCTTGCCCGTTTCAACCCATGGGCCCATCGCCTTCATGAATTCACCGGGCGCGTCGCGGAACAGGGTGGCGAGGCGCTCGGCGACCGCACGGATCGTTTCGACAAATTGTCGAGCCGTTCCGAAGCAGTCGATTTGTCTGCGTCGCTACTCGTCAAACAAGGCGGCATGTGTGCCGGTGCGGACCAGCTGCAAGTCGTTTCCGACAATGCGGTAGAGCAGCAACCAGTCCGGTTCAATGTGCGCGTCGCGGTAGCTCTTCCACTCGCCCTTGAGTGGATGGTCGCGATACTGCTCCGGCAAGGGCTCCCCGTTGCACAGCAGCATCAAGACCTCGCGCAATTTGGACGTATCCTTGCCTCGCTTCGTAACCCTTTTCACGTCGCGCCGGAACTGCGCGGACTCGACCGGCGTCAACACGTCAGATGCCCAGATCCTTGAAGAGTGCGTCGGCAGACTCGAAGCGCTTTCCCTTGCCTCGCTCCAGTTCGGACATCGCCTTGCGAGTGGTCGCGTTGGGCACCTTCACGGCAAAGGGAAATGCGCCGTCAGCGGCGACCCGCACCAGCAGCAATCGAATGGCGTCGGAGACGGACAGGCCCATCGAAGCC
>JBBSLA010000193.1:0-3580 GCA_038255665.1 Lysobacterales bacterium
CGCTCGATGCTGCGAGCCTTGGCAACCTGTTCTCCGATCCCGCGCGCCTGTGCGTAATGCACAGCGCCAGCGAAGACCTCGAAGCATTGCGACCGATCGCGCCAAACGGAGTCGCTCGCCTGTTCGACACCCAGATCGCCGCCGCATTCGCCGGACTCGGGCCGGGCCTGAGTTACCAGAAGCTGGTCGCCGAAGTGACCGGAATCACCCTGCCCAAGGCTGAAACGCGCTCGGATTGGCTGCGGCGGCCATTGACCGCCGAGCAGATCGAATACGCGGCGAAGGATGTCATTTACCTGCCGACTGTTCACCAGCATCTGGCCGCGATCCTTGACACACGTGGCTATGCCGCCTGGCATGCCGAAGACTGCGCGCGTCTGGCCGAAAAGACACGCCGCGACGAGATCGATCAGCAACCACAGAAGGCGCTGCGTGCGGCATCGGACTGGAACGGCGACCAGCAGGCCTTGCTGCGTCGACTTCTGCTTTGGCGCGAAAGCCGTGCACGTACGCTCAACAAGCCCAAGCCGTGGATACTCGACGACGCGCGCGCCCTCGATTTCGTCGCCCATCCACCACGCGACGACAACGACCTTTACGAACGCGGCAAGGGCTTGCGCGCGTTCCGGGGCCCGCAGCGCAATGAAGTTCTGGAACTGCTGCGCGAGCCCATCCGCGACGACGAGCGCGAGTTCGACCCTATTCCTCCAGCGCCGAGCGCGCAGGAACGCAAGGCAATTGGCGCGCTCAAGGAAATTGTCGTCGCGAAAGCAATGGAACTCGATATCCCGGATGGATTGCTCTGCTCGCGCAGACATCTGGAAACTCTCTGGGCAATGCGAACGTGGCCGGCCGCTCTCGATGGTTGGCGCCGCAGCGTGTTGCACGATGCGCTGATGGCGCGGCTGCCCGACTGAGCGCTGCCATCGGCTTGGCGCTGCGCCGACTTCCCGTTATCCTCCAAGGCGTCGCCCGCTCAACCATCTGCGGAACGGGCGCAACGCTTCACGTGGGGCGGTAGCTCAGCTGGGAGAGCGCCGCGTTCGCAATGCGGAGGTCGTGAGTTCGATCCTCATCCGCTCCACCAATTCAAAAAAAGCCGGGCTCGAACAGCCCGGCTTTTTTGTGCGAATCACGATCAACGGAACGCTGATGATCGCGTTGCGACCGGTCCATATAAAGTCTATATTTGGTCTCCGGCAATCTTCGTGGGCCAATTCGATGCGCTACTCATCTCAAGTCAAACCGATCAGCTACCTCAAGGCCAACGCCGCCGAAGTGTTGACGCGCCTCGCGGAACGGCGAGAGCCATTGATCATCACGCAAAACGGGGAAGCCAAGGCCGTGTTGCAGGATGTGGCCTCGTTTGAGGAAACCCAGGAAACCTTGGCTTTGCTGAAGATATTGGCCTTGGGCGATCAAGACGTTGCAGGCGGCAAGGTCAAGCCCGTCGGCGACGTTGTATCCCGTCTGCGGACCAGGAACGCTTCTGCCTGATGGCCGTTGCGCCGGTCAAATTCGAGGTCGTGCTTACCAGCGGCGCGGAACAGGACCTGGAAGCGATCCATGACTACATCGCGGAGTTCGACTGCGTTGCCAACGCCGACTATGTGCTTGACCAATTGACGGACGTTGCGCGGCGTTTGTCGAGCTTCCCAGAGCGTGGCAGCTACCCGAAGGAATTGGTTGCGCTGGGCATCAAGGAATATCGGCAAACCGCCTTCAAACCCTATCGCGTCATCTACCGCGTCAGGGGATGCCAAGTCGTCATCTACCTGATCGTCGATGGTCGGCGGGATATGCAGTCAGTGCTCGCACGCAGGTTGCTCGGCGCTTGATTACGGAACATTCGCGGGGCGCGCTGCCGTCCGGAATGATTCGAGGGACTCGCTCAGCCGACCAGACAAGAGTACTTCGTCATTCCTGCGAAGTTGGAAACCGTAGCCCGGCAAGCGCTGCTCAGGTGGGAGAGCGCCGCGTTCGCTATGCGGAGGTCGTGAGTTCGATCCTCATCCGCTCCACCAATTCAAAAAAAGCCGGGGTCGAACAGCTCGGCTTTTTTGTGTGTGCGTCAGTTTGTTGTGCCGTGACGAACGCCGCCTGAGAACTCGCACTCTGCATCACCACGATAACCATCGGCGTGGACTTGGGAACCAGAACATCACGGTCACAAATCCACGATGATTCGCGGGTTGATGATCAGCCAGGTGCGCGTGCTTTCGAGAAATGGGGACGCTCTTTGACGATTGATCCGGTGCTGGCTGCGGCAATGGCAATACCTGCCAGGATCCCGAAAATGGCGGACATGGCTTGGGTTCGCAGCGGATAGTCGACGGTCGAATGCAGCACGATCACGCCAATCCCCATCATCGCTGCCATGCCGACAACCCGCGTGGTTGATCCGGGCCGCTGGCGAAGCAGGGCGAGCAACGCGCCAATCAACGCTGCGAGCGAAAACAGAACCAGCAACGCTCCGGCAATGCCAGCCTCCAGCCACCACTGGGCGTATTCGTTGTGGGCGTTGTTGACATAGCTATCCAGCGGCACCGCATCGCTGGCACCCTGCTGGAATGCCGGCACGAATGTGCCGACTCCTGAACCCAGCGGAGCATGTTCGCCACCGATGCGGAGGGTCTCCTTCGCCAGCGTGTGCCGCGAACCTTCCACACCGATATCCACTTGCATCCAGGCCTGCGCCGCCAGCAGGCCCGCGACAAAGATGATCAGGGTCGCCAGCGCGCCAAGCAGATGCACGGGCTTGCGGCGAAAGCTCTGCCATGCAGGCAATCCGGAAGTCAGCAAGGCGGCCATCAGCATGACCATCGCGACTATGACCCCCGCTCGCGATCCAACCAAGGGCAGAGCGAGCGCGAAGATCAAGCCGACAAAGGCTAGCGCCCCAATCTTTCCGAAGGATCGCTGGCTGTCGCCCTTCTGTTTCCAGTTGTCCAGCAGAAACACGGCCACCAGCATCAGCCCAACGGCGAGCAGATCGGCCTGGTGATTGTGGTTTGCAAATATGCCACCCATGGACGGCGAGAACGCTGGGTACGGATTGAGATAGCTGGACTGCCCTGCTGCCTCCTGGGCAAATGCGAGAGCAAGGTTGCCAAGGCACAAAATCACAAGCAAGCCAAGCATCTTGCGCCACGCCGTGCGCCCCAATCCAAGCATGCAGAAGAAAAGAGCCAGTCCCGGCAGAAGAAAATAAAAATCGCGGGGTCCAAGGAATTAAGGGTAAATGCCGCCGCAAACCACACACCCGCGAGCATCGCGATGCCGCCAATTACCGGGGTTGGATGTGGGTGGTCCTTTCGACCGACCGGATAGTCCAGAAGCTCAAGACGACCAGCAAGCGGAATCAGCAATTTCAGCATGGCGAGCGTCATCGCCAAAGCCAAAACAGCACTCGACAAAGAAATCCACTGGTAATCCATGGGCACAGGCCCCTATGTCAGTTGTTGCTGCGTCGCCTACGTGGCTGCGTTCCTTACCGGCTTGAAACGCCGTCAGAACTGGCTCCAGACCAGACCGAATACAGCCAGCGCAAGGATCGCCTCGGCGACGACCCAGCCGCCGA
>JBBSLA010000194.1:0-3480 GCA_038255665.1 Lysobacterales bacterium
CCGACCAATGGCCAATGCGGTGACGCGAGTTCTTCTGCAGCCGCTCCACCGCTGGCAATTGCGAGCGCCAACGCCACGCTCAAGCTGGCGCGTTGCAGGCGGCGATGTGTCGTCGGTGCGGTCATGGAGCTTCTCGGGTTTGGATCAGGCAGGAATGCAGCGAGCGCGAAGACCCGAAGCATAGACGCGTTCACGCCGTCACGGCGAAACACGATGGCGGCATAACAGGCCGCGCGGCATCGTGCGACAGTCTGGATCGCTTGCGGCAGGTGATGTCGAGGTCGCCGGAAAACCCGGCACGTCGAGATAGATCGTCACGGCATCGCCACCGGTCGGTGCCGGCAAAACCTGCGCATAGAGCGCGTCGCAACCAGTGCGATCATCGGCACGCGCCTGATAGACGCTGTTGGTCGGCAACGCGCGTTGCGCGATCAGCCAGTGCATCGCCATGTACGTGCTCGACAACCGTGGCCACACGCTGTTCTTGAGTTCGGTGTAGTGATTCTTGACGCAACCAAAGCGCGGCTGGATATCCACGCGTTGTGCATTCGCGATTACCGGCACCAGGTTCGAGACTTGTTCCAGCATCGGGTTGGCGACAGCGAATTGCGTGTGCTGGCGCTGGAACAGCGGACGCATGTCCGCGAACTGCAAGACGACCACCCCGACCAGCAACAGCGCGAATCCTCGTCGTGGCAGGTGTCGATAGCAGAACACCAAGGCTGCCGGCACCAAGGTGTAAGTGATCACCCAGAAAAATCGACCGCTCGCGGCGAAGTTGCTCAGCGTGCGCAGGCTGCGTTCCGGCGCGATCAGCAGCAACGCACCCGCAAACAACGCGAGCAAGGCGACGAATCCCAACACGCGGTAGCGTCGGCGCCGCCATGCGTACGCCAGGAAGGCGAGCACGGGCAGCAACTGGACAGTTGCCAACAGAGCGAGACCGCCAGCGTGGCCGCGCAGAACTTCAATAATGGATGCCATGCCTTGGTCGCGATCAAAGCTGGCCATCACCTCGGCTGCTCGAACTCCGGCGATGGGCTGCGCCAACAAGTACACGTCATATCCGATCGCGTAAATGGTCAGCAGCCAAAGCACGAGTAGCAACGGCGCGTGCCGTCCATCGCGCGATGGGTCTCCCGTTGCATCGGTGACATCGACGTGCAGTTCTCGCCGCGCAATGGCCAGACGAACGCCGACGACCATTGCCGCCAGAGCGGCAAACAGAAATCCCGCACCCCAATAGTTGTAGGCGTCGTAGTGGTAACCCGTGGGATCGATCAGCCGATCCGGCGCGAACAGGCCACTCAACTGCGGCCACCACGGCGCGGCCAGGTTCAATGGCGCGACGCCGTAGCTACCCCATGGCAATGCGACACCGGCACTGCCGCAGATCCATCCGATCAGCAAAAGCACACCGATCCAACCAGTCAGCGCAACCACGGCATGGCGTATCGCCAAGCGCTGTTGCCACAAACCCGTGCCGAGCATCGCCAGCGCGATCGCCAACTGCATCGCCATCAGGTAGGGGTGGATCAACAGCCCTGCTGCCAGCCAGGCAGCCATCGACAGAAATGGCAGTGGCGTTGCACGTAGTCGGCTGTAGCGCCAGTACGACGCGATCGGAAACAGCAACAGGAACTGCGAACACAAGGCGATGTGCGCAGTGCGGAACAACAGAATGGGGGTGGCCAGGCCAAGCAGTCCAATCCCGATGATCGCCCACCGCTCGCGTACGCCGAGCGCCCGCGCGATCGCAGCGAACCCGGCCGCCTGCAACGTGAAGCACAGCCACAGCCACGGACCAAAGTAATTCGGCCAGCTGGTCAAGAACGGTTTGAGCAGCTTGGTCAGCAAGGCCGCCAGAGGAATGCTGTCGGTCATGGTCAGGTTGCTGCCCTGCGGCGTGCCGAGGTTCGGCAAGTCGAGCAAAGGCCAGCGCCACGCATCGGCGAAGAAGTAGCGCGAACCGATCAGGTGTTGAGCCGGATCGCTGTCGGGAGACGTGAAGAACGCCGTCGCCGAGGTGACGATTTGCGGCGCCCACAACGCCACCAGCAATGCCGCGATCAGTGCGGCGAGCCAGATGGCAGATCGCGAGTTGTCGGCTGGCTTCAGGTTCAACGGATGAAGGGCGTCAGTCAATCGAGAATGCTTCACGGCTCATCGGCTTTCGCGCCGATGAATGCGGCGAAACTCAGTGCCTCGAAAAAATCTTGGCGAGTCGATTGAAGAAGCCCGGCTTTTTTGGTGGTGGTGCGGCGGCGACATCTTTTGCAGCCGACCGTTTTGCGGGCCGGGTTTGTTCGCCTTGGCTGCGTTCGCGGCGTGGCTTGCGTTCGCTGCGGCGCGGTTCGGTTCCGTCTGCAGCGGCAGTTGTTGGCGTGTTTTCTGTGCCGCTGCCATTGGCTTGCGCAGCCTTCTTGGCCGCTCCTCCACGACCACCACGACGGCGACGCTTCTTCGCGGGTTCGCCATCGGCGGTGCTGACTGGATTGACCGGAGCCGCATCGTTGGCGACCGCTGCGATCGGCGTTTCGCTTTCGCTTGCCGGTTCATCGCCGGCAGGCTTGCGAGCGCGCGGGGGTCGCGGCGAGCGCGTGCGTTCGCCGCTTTCGGTACGCGATGCGCTGCCAGTGCGTGTACCCGATGAACGCGATGCCGGACCACTGCGCGACATGCCCTTGCGTCCCGTTTCCTTCGGCGGCGCACCGGCGGTATTGCGGGCGTTGTCGGCTTCATCGTCGACATCGGCAACAAAGCCATCGGCGCGCTGGCGCGCTGGCGTCGGCAACAGCAATTCCGGCGTCACCGGAGCGGTTGGAATCTTCTGTTCGATGTAGGTTTCGATATCCGGCAAGCCTTGCGCGTAGAGGTCGCAGGCAAAGCTGATCGCATCGCCTTCGGCGCCGAGTCGCGCGGTGCGGCCGATGCGATGGACGTAGTCCTCCGCATCCTGCGGCAGGTCGAAATTGAACACGTGCGACACGGCCGGAATGTGCAATCCGCGCGCGGCGACATCGGTGGCGACCAGGATTTCGATGGCACCGTCTTGGAATTTTCCCAGCAGGCGCTCGCGCTTGGCCTGGGGTACGTCGCCCGACAGGGTCGCGACTCGGTAGCCATGACGTTCCAGGCTGCGGGTGACGCGCTCGGCCATCGCCTTGGTGTTGATGAAGATGATGCTGCGCTGCTCGTCGAGCTTGGCCAGCAGGTTCAGCAGCAACGGCATCTTTTCTTCGGTGGCCGGGAAGTAAACCACTTGGCGCACTCGCGACGCGGTCACCGTTTCCGTTTCCGCCGAGACTTTCTCCGGGCTGTTCATGTGCTCGAAAGCGAGTTCCAGCACGCGATAGCTCAGCGTGGCGGAATACAACATGCCCTGGCGCTCGGACGGCGGCGGCATGCGCCGCAAAAGAAAGCGGATGTCCTTGATGAAGCCCAGATCGAACATGCGATCGGCCTCGTCGATGACGACCG
>JBBSLA010000195.1:0-3414 GCA_038255665.1 Lysobacterales bacterium
ATCGGATCCTCGACGGTCATGATGTTGCGCGAGCTGTCGTTGAGCTTGAGCAGCGATCCGTACAGCGTAGTCGTCTTGCCCGAGCCGGTCGGACCGGTGACCAGCAAAATGCCGTGTGGTCGCGAGATGAGATTTTCCAGACGACCGCGCAGTTCATCGCCCATTCCGAGGTGGATCAGGTCGAGCTTGCCAGCCTGCTTGTCGAGCAGACGCAGCACGACGCGTTCGCCGCGACCGGCCGGGATGGTCGACACGCGCACGTCGACCGGCCGACCGGCGATGCGCAGACCAATGCGACCATCCTGCGGCAGGCGCTTCTCGGCAATGTCGAGCTTGGCCATCACCTTGATGCGGCTGACCACGGCATTGGCGATGCCCTTGCGCGGTGCCAGCACTTCGCGCAACACGCCGTCGATACGGAAACGCACGATCAGGCGATTCTCGTAAGGCTCGACGTGGATGTCCGACGCGCCTTCCTTTACGGCCTCGGTGAGCAGCGCGTTGATCAGGCGAATGATCGGTGCGTCGTCTTCGCTTTCGAGCAGATCTTCGGGTTCTGGCAACTCGTCGGCGAGGGTTTTGAGATCCAGCGTTTCGTCGAGGTCGGACACCATCGCGCGGGCGTCGTCGCCTTGCTCGTACAGGTCACGCAACAGCCGTTCGAACTCCGCCGGTTCGTAGCTGGCGAGCTTCAGTGGAATGCCGAGGTGCCGACGCATTTCGGCGAGCACGGAAGGTTTCACGCCCTGGCGACAGGCAATTTCGGCGTGGTCCGCATGCCAGGCCAGCAAGGTCGCGCCATGCCGACGCGCGAAGCCGAAGCTTGGGCGCGACGGTCGTTCGGCGACCGCTTCAGTCACGGGCGCTTGCCTGGGTTGCCGTCGAGACGCGTGGCGCCTTTCTGGATCGGCTCGCCATCCAGGCTGGGACTCATCAGGAAGTCGTGCACCTTCGGCAGCAGCGGTTGCTCGCGGTCGGGCGTGATCGGCCATTGCTGCTGGCGCAACTGCAACTGCTCGGTTCGCATGTAATTGTATTTTTCGCTCGACACGGCGCTTTCACTGGCCTTGTCGCGCAGGATTTGTGGACGGAGGAAAATCATCAGGTCGCGCTTCTCGTTCTTGTTCGAGCGATAGCGAAACAGGTTCCCGACGATGGGAATGCTGCCCAGGCCTGGCACCTTGGAATTGGTGTCGCTGGTCTGGTTGTCGATGAGGCCGCCCAGCACCAGCAGCGCGCGATCGGCAACGATCACGTTGGTGGTCAACTCGCGCTTGTTGGTCACCAGATCAACCGCGCCGGAAACCTGCGGAGCGAGCGAGGAAACTTCTTGGTGGATCGCCAGACGCACGGCGTCGCCTTCGTTGATTTGCGGTGTCACTTTCAAGACAAGGCCGACATCCTTGCGCTCGATGGTCTGGAACGGATTGCTGACGCCGCTGTTGCCGCCGCCGGTGCCAGTCGCACTGTAACTGCCGGTGAGGAAAGGCACTTCTTGCGCGACCTTGATCTCGGCTTCCTGGTTATCGAGGGTGAGTATCGACGGCGTCGACAGGATGTTGGTCTTGCCATCGCCGCGCAGTGCGCGCACGAGGGCACCGAGGTTGAGGATTTCGGTATCGGTGCCGGGAATCTTCACCGTGCCATCGACGTAGCCGAGCGAGAGTCCGCCCAAGCCACCTAGGCCCGCCGCATTGGCGGCCAGCCCGAGCAGGCTGGAATTGCCATTCGGGCCGGGGAAGTTGGTGCCGCCGATCACACCCTGTCCCAGCGTTCCGTCATTGCGCTGCGGCGCGGTGAACCACTGCACGCCGAGTTCGCTGGCGGTGCTGTCGGCCACTTCGGCGATGACGGCTTCGATCAACACCTGCGCGCGGCGCACGTCGAGCTGGCGGATCACCGATTGCAGCGAGCGGTAGATTGCCGGCGGCGCGCTGATGATCAAGGCGTTGGTATGTTCGTGGGCCTGGATGGTCGCGATGCCGCCGGTTGCGCCAGAGGTGGAAGCGCCGCCCGTGGAGGGCAAGGTGATGCCTGCCGCAGCCCCGAGTGCGCTGGCGACGGACGGACCGGATGACGGCGGTGCTTCGCCGGTCAACGTCGATGCAACGCCTT
Organism: Lysobacterales bacterium; assembly: GCA_038255665.1. Classification (GTDB taxonomy): domain Bacteria; phylum Pseudomonadota; class Gammaproteobacteria; order Xanthomonadales; family Rhodanobacteraceae; genus Dokdonella. The sequence continues at coordinate 2,116 of JBBSLA010000195.1, forward strand.
GCAGGATCGGAACCAGATCTTTCGCGCTGGCGTAATTCAAGTACACCACTTGAGTGGCACCGCCGTTATCCAGTGGTGTGTCCAGATGCGCGAGCAAGGCGCGCATGCGCAGCCGTTCGGTCTTGGAGCCTGACAGCAAAATCGAATTGGTGCGCGTATCGGCAAACACCTTGGCCGAGCCATTCGGTTGCGCGGCGTCGTTGCCAGCCAACGAGGTCAGCGTGCGCGCCACTTCCGTCGCGTTCGCATGCGAAAGCGGAATCACTTCCACTTCGGCTTCGGACACGGTGTCGATGCGGCGGATGATGTCCATGATCCGCGATACGTTGCTGGCGCGGTCGGAAATCACCAGCGAATTGGAACTGCCGTTCGCGATCAACTGCGCACCTTGCGGCATCAGCGGTCGCAAGACTGGCAACAGCTCGGTAACCGATACGTGCTTGACCGGTACGATCTGGGTGATGACTTCGTCGCTGCTGCGACCGGCCGCGCCGATTCCGCTGGAGCCATCCTGCTGCGCCTGCGCCTCGGGAACAATCTTGATCATGCTGCCCGACGGCACCGCCGCGTAGCCGTGCACGCGCAGCACCGACAGGAACACATCGTAGATTTCGTCCGGCTTCATCGGCCGACCGGAAATAACCGTGACCTTGCCGGTGACGTTCGGCGCGACGATGAAGTTACGACCGGTGATTTCGGAAACCGTCGCGATCAACGCCTGGATATCGGCGTCTTTCAGGTTCAGCGTGTGCCGGCCATCGCCGGTCGTTGCTGTCGTTGCATCGGGCGGTGGTGGCTGTTGCGCCCACGCGGGCGCGATCATCACGACAAGAAGAACGAGCAGTGCAGACAGTTTCATGCAGGACAGTCCGTGGGAATCAGCCAAGGGAATCAAGGTTTGCCGACGGTCACTTCGACCGGCTGGCCATTGCGTTGCACGGTCACCCGCACGCTGGCCGCATTTTGCACGCTGGCGAGGATTTCCGCCGCGCGCTGGGGCGAATCGATAGTGATGCCGTTGACGGCCGTGACCAGATCGCCCGCTTCGAGCCCCAGCTTGGTCATCGTCGCCGGGTCCAGGCCGCGCACGCGCATGCCGAGCAACTTGCCGTCCTGGATGACCGGCGCAGCAAGCTGGGTGAACTGGGCCGGGTTATTGCGCACCTGCTCCAGCGACTTTTCCCAATCGACCGCGCCGTTGGCGAGCTGCGGCGGCACGTAGGGTGCGGGAGTCGTGTCGGTCGCGTTGGCCGCTGGCTTGCGCGCCGAGGTGTTGGCAGCCGACAGGTCAAAGATCGG
>JBBSLA010000196.1:0-3404 GCA_038255665.1 Lysobacterales bacterium
CTGCGTGAACACTGAAATCAGGAAGTCCTTTACGCGTTGCGAGCGTTTCGCGCTCTGCCGCGCCGACGCGGCTTCGACGTCGGCGCGTTGCGCCTGCTGCTCGGCCAGCGCTGCCTGATGGCGCGCCTTGTCGGCTTGCCATAACGCTGCGCCAAGGCCGGCAACAAGAGCGAGCAATACCAGCGCAGTCGCCGCCACGCCAAACCGATGACGTTGCACGAAGCGATTTAACCGATACGCCGCTGAGTCAGCGCGCGCCGTAATCGGACGGCCGTCCAGCCATCGGCGCAGGTCGTCGGCGAATGCCGCTGCGGTTGCATAGCGACGTGTGGGCTCGCGTTGCAAGGCGGTAGCAATGATCAGGTCGAGGTCACCGCTGACCTGCTGGGCGATCTGACGCGGCGCGATATCGGTGCCATACAGCGCAGCCATCTGGTCGCTGGTTGTCGTCCGCACGGCGGCGCTGGCGCGACCCGTCATCTGCGTGGTGACGTCCGCAGCGAGTTGCGAAAACGACACCTGCTGGCGTTGTTGCGGCAGTTGACCTACCAGCAGTTCGTAGAGGATCAGCCCGAGTGCGTAGACGTCGGTCGGCGTGCCGATCGCTTCGCCAAGGATCTGCTCGGGCGCCGCATAGGCAGGCGACAGCACGCGCATGCCGGTGCCGGTCAGCGTGGCGTCGCCGGTTTCCTCGATCAGTTTGGCGATGCCGAAATCGAGTACGCGCGGCTCACCGTCGGTATCCACGAGTACGTTGGACGGTTTCAGGTCGCGATGCACGATCAACTGGCTGTGCGCGTAGGCGACTGCGTCGGCGACCTTCGCGAGCAGGGCCGCTCGTGCGCGCACGTCGAGCGTGTGCTCGCGCGCGTACGCGGTGATCGGTTGGCCATCAACGAAATCCATCACATAGAACGGACGGCCGTCGCTGCTCATGCCGCCGTCGACCAGGCGCACGATGTGGTTGTGATGCAGTCGCGCCAGAATCTGCCGTTCCTGCAAAAAGCGGCGCAGGATGGCGTCGGTATCCATGCCGCGCTTGAGCAACTTCACCGCGACATGCTGCTCGTAGGCGCCATCGGTGCGCTCGGCCAGCCACACCTCGCCCATGCCGCCAACACCAATCGAGCGCAGCAATCGATACGGCCCGGCCATGCCGTCGCTGGGCATCGCATCGAGCGTTGTCGTGAATGCGGCGACCGACGCTGCATCGCTGTCGAGCATCGTGTTCGCCGTCGCGTCAGCGGCGAGCAGCTCGCGCAGTTCGTCCGCCAGCATCGGATCGAAGCTATCCAGTTCGTCGAGCTGTTGCTCGCGTTCTTCGGGGGTCAGTTCGACCAGCTCGTCGAACCGCGCGGACAATTCGTTCCAGCGTTGGGATTTGTCGCTCATGGCCTAAGCTGCGGCCAGTTCGCGTTGCAGGAAGGCGCGAGCGCGTCGCCAGTCACGCTTCAACGAGCGCTCTGAACGATCCTGCACGGATGCGATGTCAGCCAACTCCAGCCCGGCGTAGAAACGCATTTCAACCAGCGCCGCCAGCGGCGCATCCAAGCTGGATAGTTTTGCCAAGGCTTCGTCTAGCGCCAGGACATCGTCGTCGCGGTGCTCGGCAACCGCTTGCATCGCCGTCGTCGCCATCGCGGCAAAGTTGATGTCGCCACCACGCCGCAGCGCCGTGCGGGCACGGATGTGATCGATCACGATCTGCCGCATTACCCGGGCCGCGACGGCAAAAAAATGACCGCGATCATTGAGATGGATGGCGCCGTGCCCGGCAAGTTTCAGGTAAGCCTCATGGACCAGCGAAGTCGCCCGCATCGCGTCATCGCCGCGCAACTGGCCCGTTGCGAGGCGACGCAATTCGTCATACAGCGTCGCGAACAGGCGTTCGGACGCCTGCGCATCGCCGCCGCGCGCTTGCCCCAGTAGTTCAGTGATATCGGCCATCGCCACTCCCTTGGCTGTCACGTTGCCACCTGTAGCGCGCGACGGCAACTACGAGGACACGTCAACGGAGGTCACTGGAATCGGATGGCGCTGTCGCGCGAACTGACGAACGGCGCGAGCCAGTCTCGAAATCGCTAGAAATGCTTCGGGGGAGCCCATCCCTGTGATTCCCCGAAGCCCTTTCCTTGCGGTGGATTCGCCTGCTCCCCCGGGAGCGCGAATCGTGTTCCTGACGTTCCTTTCTTTGCTTCCTTCCGTCCGCGATGATCCTAGTGTCGCGACAGTCGGATTTATCTCAGCCAGCGGTCGGGGTTTTTTCTGAACGGACTTATCGCGGTGCGCACAATTCGCGTGCATCCTCGCGCCAGCGGGGTGTGGCGGCGATAGCGGCCAGGGCTTCTTCGGGCGTGTCGATCATGCCCCACATTTCCAGGTGTTCGCGGTTCATGAAACGCGCATCGACGACGCTTTCCATGAACGTCTGGAATGGCGTGTAGAAGCCTTCGGTGTTGAGCAGCAGGATCGGGCTGAAGTAAAGGCCGAGTCGCTTCAACGTGATCGCTTCGAGCAGCTCTTCGAGCGTTCCGCAGCCGCCGGGCATGGCGATCACGGCGTCGGAATCGGCAAGCAGTCGATGCTTGCGTTCGCGCATGTCTTCGACCAGTTGCAGCTCAGTTAGTCCGGGATGTCCCCATTCCAGGTCGGCCATGAAGCGCGGCAGGATGCCGATTACCTGCCCACCGGCGGCCAGCGCGCCATCGGCCGCCTTGCCCATCGAGCCGACGCTGCTGCCGCCGTAGACCAGTGTGTGGCCGCCCTTGCCGATCTTGATGCCGAGGCGGTAGGCCACGTCGTGGTAGACCGCATCGCAGGCATTGCTCGACGCGCAGTAGACACAGATTCGCATGGTGTTTCCGATCAGTTGATAGCGCTTGAATGATTGGGCTTGATTGATGCGGCTTAATTGATGCCGCGATGCTTGCCCTGGAATGGCGCGTAGAAGTCACGCAATCGCGCGATGTCCGCGTCGACATCGGCGCTGGTTTCAAACACGGCGCCGACGTGGACGATCTTGTCTGGATAGTGGAAACCTATCGGCAGGATCGGCACGTCCGCAGCGCGCGCAACGTGCCAGAAACCGGTCCGCCAGTTCGGCATGCGCTTGCGTGTGCCTTCCGGTGCGATACCCACCCATAGCTGGCTGCGCTGTGCAAAGCGCTGGGTCATGTCGCCAACGATGCCGTTCGTTGCGGTCCGGTCAACAGGAACCACGCCGATCCAGCGCAGCAGCGAGGACAGCGGCCAGAAAAACAATTCGCGCTTGCCGAGGATGGTGATATCCACGCCAATCGCAATCACGACCAGCATGCCCCAGATGCCATCCCACCACGAGGAATGCGGCGCGCCCAGCAACACCAAGCGGGGCACGTCAGGAAATGTGCCGGTCAGTTTCCAGC
>JBBSLA010000197.1:0-3369 GCA_038255665.1 Lysobacterales bacterium
GCGAATCCGCTGGGCATCCAGCGCTGCGTCGATGGCGAGTGGTCGCGCGATGCGATCGCGCGATCGGTGAAGTGATCACGCACCCGCGTTGCGTTCCGTTGAGTGCTCTCGTAATCCAATTCGGAAGAACCTCTTGAAGCAAACTGCCGAAGGCGAGTTCAACGTCAACCTTGCACCGCAAGCGCTGGCTGATACCGATGCCGATTCTTCGATGGGACGCTTGTCGCTGGACAAGCAATTCCATGGCGCTCTTGAAGCCACCAGCAAGGGAGAAATGCTGAGCGCGCGCAGCAACGTCCAGGGGTCTGCGGGGTATGTCGCCATCGAACGCGTGACCGGCACGCTGCATGGCCGCAGCGGCAGTTTCGTGTTGCAGCACAGCGGCACGATGGATCGCGGGACGCCGAGCTTGAGCGTGAGCGTGGTGCCGGATTCGGGCACGGACGAACTCACCGGGCTGACCGGCTCGATGACGATCGACATCACTGACGGAAAGCACTACTACACCTTCGACTACGTGCTGCCCGACTAATTGAGGTCGCTGACTTCCGATCGCGCGTTCGTGACGGCTATCGCTTGGCACGCAGTCGTCCGAAGCGCGACAGGTCGAACGGCGCCAGCGCAACGTCGGATGCTTCGCCGTCGGCAAGCTGCGCGATCAACTTGCCGGTGATGGCGGCTAGCGTCAAACCCAGATGTTGATGGCCGAACGCGTAAAGCACATTGTCGACGCCACGACAGCGACCAATCGCAGGCAAGTAATCGGGCAAGGTCGGACGCGCGCCGAACCAGCGAGTCGGCTCGCCGCGCACTGGCAGGCCGAGTTCGCGGGCGTGCTGTTGCAGGCGTTGCCACTTGCTTTCGTCCGGCGGCATGTCGAACGGCGCGAATTCCACAAAACCAGCGACACGCAAGCCTGATTCGAAACGGGTCACGATGATCGAGCGATCCTCGAATACCAGCGGCGGTTGTGCAGGCCAGTCGTGATCAGTCCAATGCAAGTGATAGCCGCGCTCGGCGACGAGTGGCGCGGTTTCGCCGAGGGCGCGCATGAGCGGGCCGGAATGAACGCCTGCGCAAACCACGATGCGGTCGGCGTCGATCACGCCGCCAGTTTCAAGCACGGCCCATGCGTGACCCGCTTCGCAACGCAAAGCGACAACGCGGTCATGACGACGCACGCCACCGGCAGTGGTGAAGGAATTCGCCATTTCTTCGGCAAGCCGCGGAAGATCGGCAATCTGGCCAGTGCCCGAAAACGCGATGCCCCCTGTCACTGAAACCTGGAGCATCTTCTCCAGATCGCGTCGCGCGCCTTCGTTGAGGTCGGCGCAACTTGCCGTTCCGGTCGCCGCTGCCTGCCAGTGTTCTCGGCCACGCCGTGTTGTGTCGGCAGACTCCCAGACAACGCGATGACCGTCTTCGCGCAACAAATCCGGTTGATTGAGCGAGTCGAGCAAACGCCGCGACGCCGGCAGCGCGGGCTGAAGCAGAGCGCTCAAGGCGACTTGCCCGGCCGTTGCGCGCCGCGGCGTGCATGCGAGCACGTAGCGAGCAATCCATGGCAACAATGCCCACGGTCGCCGAACGTCGAGCGGTCCGCCAAACGCATGCAGTCGTCGCAGCGATGAAGCGAGCACAGCCGGCGACGCAAGCGGCTGGGTCTGCTCGGTCGCGATATGCCCGGCGTTACCCCACGAAGGCCCGATCCGATCCGTGTCGGGGTCGGTCAGAAGCACGTCATGACCCGCCGCCTGCAGGCGCAACGCGCAGGCGTGGCCGACCACGCCGGCACCGATGACAAGGCAGCGTTTGCGAGGAACAGGGCTAGTCGAAATCAGCAAATAACTCCAGGAGAGGCCCTACAAACGGCCTATTGTGATGGCGATAAAACTTCGGGGAGACTGTCGGGGCTTGCGAAGGGACAGAGCGGACCCTATTATTGTACTCCCCAGTTTATTTTAGATATTCATGATGCGACGCCTGTTCGCCGTCTCCGGGTTTTTCCTGCTTTCGCGCGGCTGTTTCAGCCGTGCGGCGCTGCCCATGGCCTTGCTGGCGGCGCTCGCCGGCTGCGCGGTCGGGCCGAAATTCACCACGCCCGATGCACCCACTGACGCGGGCTATCGCAAGGATGCCTTGCCGGCGCAAACGCGCGGCGTCGATGGTGTTGCGCAGGGCGATGCGCAACGTTTCCTCGAAGCAACGCCGCTGGAGGCGCGCTGGTGGACCACCTTCAAAAACCCCGAGCTTGATCGTCGCGTCGATCTGGCTCTCGCCAACAGCCCGACCATTGCGTCGGCGCAGGCTGCGTTGCGGCAAGCGCAGGCGAACGTGGATGCAACGCGCGGAGGCCTGTTCCCTACCGTCAATGCGAACGCCGGCGCTACGCGCTCGAAGAGTGCGTTTGGGGGTTTCAGCAACACAGGCAACACTGGCAGCACGACAACGCCCGGCGTCGCCCGCAGCACCGCGTCGGCGTATACCATTTACAACGCTGGCGTCTCGGTCAGCTACGCGCCGGACTTGTTTGGCGGCGTGCGTCGTGGTGTGGAGGCGCAGCAATCGCTGGCGGATGCGCAGCGTTATCAGCTTGGCGCCACCTACCTCACCCTCGCCAGCAACGTCGCGACCACCAGCTTTCGTGAAGCCGCGTTGCGCGAACAGATTCGCAGCAACGAAGACATCATCAGCCTGCTGCGCGAGCAGCTCGACCTGGTCCAGCGCCAGTTCGACGTCGGCGCGATCTCGATGGGCGATGTGTTGCAGTCACGCGCGCAGATCGCCAGCGCGCAGGCGCAGTTGCCGGCGTTGCGCCAGCAACTGGCGGCGACGCAGACGCAGTTGGCCGTCTATCTCGGCCAGACGCCAGCGAGTGCGGAATTGACTGCGCTGTCGCTGGATGCGATCGCGCTGCCGACCAATATCCCGGTCAGCCTGCCGTCCGAACTGGTTCGCCAGCGCCCGGACATCCGTGCCGCCGAAGCGCAATTGCATCGCGCGACGGCGCAGGTTGGTGTCGCCACCGCGAATCTATTTCCGCAGATTTCTTTGAGTGGTTCCTGGGGTACACAGGCTATCGACGGCGGCAGCGACCTGTTTGGTTCCGGCACCAGCGTCTGGAGCCTAGGCTTGAACCTGCTGCAGCCGATCTTCCGTGGCGGCACTCTGCGTGCGCAGAAGCGCGCCGCCGAAGCCGGCCTCGACCAGGCATCCGCCAACTACCGGAGCACCGTGTTGACCGCGTTCCAGAACGTCGCGGACAGCTTGCGAGCGCTGGAACTCGACGCCGAAAGTCTCGCCGCGCAGGCCGAAGCCGAACAGGCCACGGCCAGCAGTCTTGAACTGGTCAAGAAGCAGTATCGCGAC
>JBBSLA010000198.1:0-3229 GCA_038255665.1 Lysobacterales bacterium
GCCCAGCCGACCTTCATCGATCAACGCGCGCACCTTCACCAGCACGTGGGGCGGGTAACCGGCGAGGTATCTGAAAGGTTCCATCAGCAGAAGGGCAGGGCAGCGCGTGGAGGACGGCGGGTATGATGGGCCGGAAATACCCAACGCGGAACGTTAGACATGGCGAAGGCGAATCCGCTCCAGGAACAGTTGCTGAAGGCCGGCCTGGTCAAGAAGTCCAAGGTGGCCGAGGTGGCACGCGAGCAGAACAAGGCCCGGCATGCGAAGGGGCCGTCTGAATTCGACGAAATCCATGTGGAAGCGGAGCGGGTGCGGGCGGAAAAGGCCGAGCGCGATCGTGCGCTTGCGGCAGATCACAAAGCCAAGTTGCGAATCACTGAACTGCGTGCCCAGGCGCGACAGATCATCGAAGACAAGAAGCTGCCGCGTGAGGGCGAGATCGAGTACCGCTTCACCGCCAACGGCGCCATCCGCACAATGTTGGTCAACGAAGAGCTGCGCAAGATGCTGTCATCCGGTGCAGTGGTGATCGCCTTCGTCGGCGACCGCTACGAGGTGTTGCCGCGTGCGGTTGGCGACAAGGTACGCGAACGTGACGCCAGCATGATCGTGCTCGACCACCGATCGGGCAATAGCGCCGAGCCATCAGTCGAATCCTCGGATGACGATGCCTACTACGCGCAGTTCAAGGTACCCGACGACCTGGCTTGGTAGCTGCGCGGGACACGACTTGGCTAGCTCAATAGTCTGCCGGTCCACGGACAAGGCCCCGCATGCCTGTGGCTCGTGAACGGTGCAGCCAACAGGCCGCCAGCCAGCGCGGTGACAGGCAACTGCTGCGTTCGTGAATGGCCTCTGCGCGTTCACAAAGCGCACTGCCTTAATTCCGCATGCATTCACCGCCCGCCGGCAATTCTCAACCGGGTCTACGGTCACGAGATCAGCAGCACGACCTCATCATCTGGTTGATCATCCGGCCTGATCGGTTGGGTCGCCGGCATCGAGATGACGAGCACCCGCGATCGCTCTTCTGGCCGTCGTCAACTTGTTTCGCAGGGGCGCGAAGTGTTGATTCATTCCCCTTTCCCAGCCATTGAAGGACACGATCCAAATGAATAACAACGACAACAAATTCGACCGCGATTCCAACCGCGACCCCATTACCGACGCGCCGGGCTCCCATCCGGTCGGCGTAGGTGTAGGCGCGGTGCTCGGTGGCGCGGCTGCGGGCGCTGCCACAGGCACAGTCGCTGGTCCGGTCGGGACCGTGGTTGGCGCTGCGGTTGGCGCGGTCGTCGGCGGACTCGCCGGCAAGGGCATTGCCGAAGCGATCGATCCAACCCGCGAAGACGCCTACTGGCGTGAGAACTACACCGACCGTCCGTACGTGGATTCCGGTGCTCGCTATGACGACTATGGCCCGGCGTACCGGTATGGCACCGACGCTTACGTGCGTGAGCCCGGCCGCAGCTTCGAGGACTCCGAGGCTGATCTTGAGCGCGATTGGGACAAAGCGCGCGGCAAGTCGACTCTTGAATGGCAGAACGCGAAGAACGCCACCCGCGATGCCTGGCATCGGGTCAGCGACTCGGTCGAGCGCGCAGTCCCGGGCGACTCGGACCGCGACGGCAAGTAACGAACGTCAGTAGTACTTGGACGAACGGGCGTCTGAATTCAGACGCCCGTTTTCGTTGACGCCGAACAAGAGCTGCGATACGGCGTCTTTCGCCCGTGGCACGACCTGAGTCGCTTTGGCCAACCCGGAATGTCGGTCAACGCGGGACACCAAAAAAGGACCGGGAGCCCTGTTGGGTTTTCGGTCTTTTCTTGACCTGTTCTAACGCTTTAATTGGTGGAGGCGGGGCTGTTGAAAAGGGTAGATATCGCCTTGATTGCAAAGAATATTCCTTAGCGAAGTTTACCAACATGCCTCCAGAAATGCCCCATGGGGCGCCACGTTCCATCGACCCCCTTGATAGCGAGATTCCCATCGAGCGTTTTACGTCGCCGATCGAACGAAGTCTTGCAAACCGTTCCTCGTATAGAAAACACTGCAACCCTTCGCGTGACAGAATGTTGGCATGTCAGGTACCACAATCATTGATCTCGAAGGCTTGCGAAGCGGATGCGCGCAATGCTCCTTGCAGGAACTGTGTTTGCCTGCAGGGATTGGTGCCGAAGACCTGCGGCGACTCGACCGGATTGTTCGCCGCAGACGAACGGTTGGACGCGGGGATCGTTTGTTCCGCCTCGAAGATCGCCTCACGTCCCTGTACGTTGCCCGCACGGGAGCCTTCAAAACGGTCAGCCTGGACGAGGGTGGCGCAGAGCAGGTCATCGGCTTTCACCTTCCGGGCGAGTTGATCGGGCTCGACGCGCTTGGAAGTGGCGCGCATCGTTGCGAGGGCGTCGCTCTGACCCAATCCAACGTTTGCGACGTTCCCTACGACGAGTTGGCAAGCATTGCCGCACAAGTACCCGCTCTGCAAAAGCAGTTGCTTCGCGTTATCGGACAAAGTGTGGGGCGCGACCACGACCACGCGGGCTTGCTGGTGCGTCGCCATGCTGGTGCGCGAATCGCGATATTCCTGCACGGATTGGGCGAGCGTTATCGCAACATCGGTCAATCCGACAGCCGCTTCACGCTACCGATGGGCCGCGAGGACATCGCTAGTTTCCTCGGCTTGGCGTTGGAAACGGTAAGCCGGGGCTTTACCCGGCTTCGCGATGACGGCGTAATTGCTGTCACCGGACGGCGGATCGAAATCTTGGCTCCCGTCGCGTTGAGGCGCTTGGTGGACGGCGGCGAAGAATGGACCAGCCTGCGTCGACGCGCATGATTGGTGGCGCAGCAATGATAAGCGGCGTCCAATGCACCTGAAAAACAGGCATCAGGTGCCGCCAAGCTGGTGCCACTACTCGCCGCGCCATAGCAACCGGACTCGTCAGTAACAAAGTCGTCTCGACGATCCGCCCGGAAGTGCTCGACAAGCTGATCAGCGCGGTACCGCTCGGCCGCCTCGGCGAAGCCGACGAAATCGCCATGGCCGCACGTTTCATTTTCGAGAACGACTTCTTCACCGGCCGCTGCATCGACCTCGACGGCGGCTTGCGCTTGTAGTGGTGGCGCGTCCGCGCGTCGCTACAAGCCTTCGTTGTCACCGGCAATCGTCAGCGGCGTACGCAGGTAGCGTTGACCATTCGCGGCGGCATCGGGCAGGCGACCGCC
>JBBSLA010000199.1:0-3193 GCA_038255665.1 Lysobacterales bacterium
AGTAGCGGTAGTGCTCTGGCTTGTACGGGCCGTCCTTGGAAACGCCCAGGTACTCGGCCTGTTCGGTGCTCATCTCCGTGAGCACCACGCCGATCTTCTCGAGGTGCAGGCGCGCCACTTCCTCGTCCAGCTTCTTGGGCAGGATGTAGACCTTGTTCTCGTAGCTGTCCTTGTTGGTCCACAGCTCGATCTGGGCCAGGGTCTGGTTGGCGAACGAGTTCGACATCACGAAGCTCGGGTGGCCGGTCGCGCAGCCCAGGTTGACCAGGCGGCCTTCAGCCAGCAAATAGATGCAGTTGCCGTTGGCGAAGGTGTACTTGTCGACCTGCGGCTTGATGTTCAGGCGCACCGCATCTGACTCGTTGAGCTTCTCCACCTGGATCTCGTTGTCGAAGTGGCCGATGTTGCAGACGATGGCCTGGTCTTTCATCTTCGACATCTGCTCGAGCGTCAGCACATCCTTGTTGCCGGTGGTGGTGACATAGATGTCGCCGCGGCCCAGGGTGGACTCGACGGTGTTGACCTCGAAGCCTTCCATCGACGCCTGCAGCGCGCAGATCGGGTCGATCTCGGTGACCACCACGCGGGCACCGTACGCGCGCAGCGACGCCGCGCTTCCCTTGCCGACGTCACCGTAGCCACAGACCACCGCGACCTTGCCGGCCAGCATCACGTCCATCGCGCGCTTCAGGCCATCGGCCAGCGACTCGCGGCAACCGTAGAGGTTGTCGAACTTGGATTTGGTGACCGAATCGTTGACGTTGATCGCCGGGATCAGCAACTTGCCCGCTTCGGCAATCTGGTAAAGCCGATGCACGCCGGTGGTGGTTTCTTCAGAAACGCCACGCCATTCCTTGACCACGTTGGTCCAGTAGCCCGGGCGCTCCTTGGCGACGCGCTTTAGCAATTTCTTGATGACGCCTTCTTCATGCGAGGCGGCTGGCTCGTCGACCCACGTCGAACCCTGTTCCAACTCGTAGCCCTTGTGGATCAGCAGGGTGACATCGCCGCCGTCATCGATGACCAGCTGCGGACCCTTGCCGCCGGGGAAGCTGAGCGCTTCGAGCGTGCAGTCCCAATACTCTTCCAGCGTCTCGCCCTTCCAGGCAAACACCGGCGTGCCGGTCGCTGCAATTGCGGCAGCGGCGTGGTCCTGCGTCGAGAAAATATTGCACGACGCCCAGCGCACGTCGGCGCCGATGTCCTTCATGGTTTCAATCAGCACGCCGGTCTGGATCGTCATGTGCAACGAGCCGGTGACGCGCACGCCAGCCAGCGGCTTGGCGTCGGCGTGCTTCTTGCGGATCGACATCAGGCCGGGCATTTCGTGCTCGGCGATGTCCAGTTCCTTGCGGCCCCAGTCGGCCAGCGACATGTCGGCGATCTTGTAGTCTTCGTGCGGGCGATTTTTGACAACTGCATTCATGGTGAGTCTCCAGCTACGCGTCGGCACTAGGCTCGGCGCGGCGATTGCTCGCGGGTTGGAGGGCGCAGTTGCATCGGTTGGAGCCGCGCCGAGCCTGATCGTCCACGCGTGGCGGAACGTTTGCAGCGCCCCTCGGCGGGCGAATCCCGGCGATTATATCGCTTGTTCGCGATGAAAGGATGAATCGAGGCTTGGGTGCGCTTGGCTGCGGTCTGCGGGACGACTCAGCGACCGACGATGTCCTTGTGCTGCGGGGCCAATCGTGCCAGCAGCCGATTTTGCGTCCGCACCGGGATGCGGTTCCTGTCCATTGCTTGTTGCAGGTCTTCGACCACTGCATTGAACGACTTGTCGGTGATGCCGAGGCCGGTGTGCGATTCCTGCATGTCGTCGCCTTCGTACTCGCAACCGCCGTCGCTGGTGCGACACAGGTATTGCGCGAACAGGCGACGGAAGCGCGGGATGCTGGAATTTGCGAAGAACGGTGCAACGCGCGGATCGTCAGCAAAGATGTTGAGCAAGTCATCGACGATCGCATCGACGCCGGCCTTGCCGCCAAGATCGTCGTACAGCGTCGTTTTGCGAACGGGTGCGCAGGCGGCGCAGAGCGTGAACAGTACGGCGAAAAAAACGTGCTTGCAGGTTGGCGACCGCATGGCTTTCCTCACAGGCTGGCCTGCAGCGAAAGATACCAGCCGCGCTGATTGTTCAAGGTGGCGATCGAGCCCAGGTCGACCCAGGCGGCAACCGCCGCGACGTGCTTGTTCGGGAACCACGCCGCGAAAACATCGCGGAACGCATCCTCGCGCGCGAAGCCGAGGTTGTCCGGCTTCTGTCGATATTCCGCACCGATCGCGAGGTTGGGATTGAACAGCAACGCGGCCGAGACTTCGCCGACGATGCGGCGGCCGTCACGATCGCCACCGAAACCCAGGATGCCGAGCTGATTGGCATCGGTTGAACGCAGCGTCGCGTTGAGCAGCAGGTTGTAATCCAGCGCGCCGGCCAGGAAAACCTTCGTTGCAGCGATGTAGATATCGGTACCACGTTCGCGCCGCGCGCCCACGGCGGATGGCACTGCGAAATCGAGGTTGTGCTTGCGTTGGACGCCAAGCGAAACCTGCGGCCAGGCGCTGTAGACCACGTCGCCAGCGAGTCGCAGCTTGGCGCCGAACACATCCTGGCGAATGGCGGCGCCCGGCATTCCGAGTGCGTCGCCTAGCGTGCCGAGGTCGAAGCGGTTTCGTGCCAGCGAGAGTTCGATGCGGTTGTGCCAGGTTGCGGCGATCCCGTAGCTGTCGAGCGTGTAGTCGCTCACGTTGACGCGCGTCGCGAATGCGGTTGCGCCAATCTCGTCATCGACTGCGTAGCTCGATAGCACCGCCCATGGAACCAGTCCGCCACCGGCACTGCCTTCTATCTGGGTAGCACCGGGGGTCGCGATGAGTCGACCATCTGCGGCGTTGGCGGGACTTGACGCCGCCGCCATTGCGACGAGCGCGAAAGCCGCGTGGGCCGCCAGCCACTTCACGTTGCCGGCACGGCCTTGAGCAGGCGAACCGGATTGGCATTGGCGGCGCTCTTGCGCGCGACCATCCACGCGGTCAGCTCGTCCGCAGGAATCGGCCGGCTGATCAGGAAACCCTGTGCAACATCGCATCGGAAATTCTTCAGCATGCTCAAAGCCTCTTCGTCTTCGACGCCTTCCGCGACCACGGTCAGTCCCATATTGTGGCCCAGTTCGATCGTCGAACGCACGATCACGGC
>JBBSLA010000200.1:0-3136 GCA_038255665.1 Lysobacterales bacterium
AACGAGAACGCCTGAACCTACTCGACCGGCTTACCCGAATCGAGCAAATCATTGCTGCTTTCGGGGTCCGCCGCGCGTTCCGCATCGACCATGCGCTTGACTTCATTTTCCGGCGCGATATCGCGGGCGTCGTCGTCGGGCACCTCGCTGGTTGCGGGTACGCGTTCTTTAGCAGGCGCTCCGGCAGTGCCTTCTGCCAGTGGCAATTGCGTACCGGGATCGAAACGCAGCCGGTAAATCGGCTCGGGCAATAGGAAGCCTGCCCCCTCCAACGCATTTTTCACTGCCGGAATCGCACGGCTCTTGGCTTTGTACCAGTCAGTTTCGTTCTGATCGATCCAACCGAGAAATTGCAGGATGATGCTGGAATCCCCCACTTCGACCACCCGGCCCTGCGGTTCGGGTTCATCAAGAATGAAGGGCAATGCGCGCATCGCCTTCACGCCCAGATGACGGGCGGCCGTCGGATCGTCCTCGGCATCGATGCCCAGAACGAAGTGGAAGCGGCGCTGCGGATTGCGGGTGTAATTGAGGATCACCGCCTTGAACACGGTGGAATTGGGGATTCGCAGATGATTGCCGTCAAGGGTCATCAGGATGGTCGCGCGGCTGGTCAGGCGGATTACCCGGCCTTCGAACTCGTTGATCATCACCCATTCTGTGGCGCGAAATGGCTGGCGCAGTGACAGCATCAGCGACGCAACGTAATTTTCGATGGTATCGCGCATGGCAAAGCCCAACGCAATGCCAATCACGCCCGCCCCGCCCAAAACCGCGCCGAGCAACGTGCCCGCACCAATCATCTGCAGCGCGACCACCAGACCGCCGATCACGAAAACGAACCGGATGGTACTTGCGATCAATTCGGCCAGAAAACTGTTGCTGGCGATCCGCTGCCAAAGCGCATGGAAACCGGCGATGAGATAGCCGATCAAGCCGATGAGGAACGCCGTCGTCAGCGCCACTCCAATCAGCGGCAACATCTTGACGATCCCGGTCATGCGGTCGGACAAGGCGCCAAGTGCGCCCAGGCTGCCATCCACCGAAGTATCGCGCTCGAGCGAATTTTCGACGGTAACCACGCCATCAACCCGCGTGGCGATGGCCTGTGCCCGGTCTTTCGCCGCAGCATTGGGCACTTGCCCGCTCAGGCTCACAACACCTTCGTTGACCGAAACGCTTACTCCTGCGAGTGACGGCAACTGGCTGAAAATGTCGCGGATGCGCGCGTTGATTCGTTCGTCCGAACCTGCTGCGGCGGTGTTGGCAATCTGCGGCTGGGGCGGGGTCGTTGTCGCCGCGTTTTCATTTACGGCAGGGACCAAGGCAGGCGCAAATACACCCATGGCCGTGGCGAGCAGGAGCGATATCAGCAGAAGTTTTCGCCAGATACCCGCCATTTTCATTTCTCCGCCACCACCATCCCGTCGATCCGAAAAGTCGGCACCTCTATTGCGCGATGCATTTCCCAATCACCTGCTGCTGACAAAGCGGCCTTCATGGGAGTGCAGGAAACTCAGGTGCCCTTTGGGCCAGTCTGCCGCGTAGCTGGCGGTCGCACAAGCAAGAACGGGGTCAGCAAGAACGAGGTCAAGAACGGGGTCAGGTTCACTTCCCGTCGTTGCCGCGATGCACGATGTGTTGCGCGATACCCGGAAGGTCGATGCGAGGCTGGCCGGGCATGGTCACGTCCATGTGGCGTAGGCCGACAGCATCACGCGACCTGAGATTGCTTGAACCGCGAAACTGACCGAATAGAGTGCGGGAAGAAGCCCACGCGGACCGTTGTTGGCTTATGTCACGCCGACCGGGCGACGGCAAAGGCCCACCAGCGATGCCAGACCCCACACGCCTTCCAGAATCACGAAGCCCCACTGCGCGCCAGTCCAAGCCGACCAGCCCAGAATGATCGCGCCGATCAGGTTGAGCGACAAATAAAGTAACGACTGGGTGGTGGTACGCCGCAATTGCAGCAGAGCGAACGGCACCAGGATGGCCAGCGCTCCGACAAACTGGATCACGAGATCCATCAGTGGGCCATCGTTGTTGCGCCGCCGCGGACACGCTGCAGCAGCCCCCACGCCGAGAACAGCGCCCACACGCCTTCCAGAAAAACGAAACCCCACTGGTTGGCGATCAACGCGGTCACCGTCATCGCCGCCGAACCGATCAGGTTGAGCAGCAGGTAGGGATAGCCTTCCGAACTCATCCGCTTCGCCTGCACAAGCAGAAAGCAGACCAGCAGCATCAGGGCGCCAGTGATCTGGATGATTTCAAGGCTGCGGCCGTCAAACATCATGCTTGCGTCCACTTAATTTTGAGACCGGGTCAATGTGGAATTTCAAACGTAACAGGATCATTTTCACCCCCAGATTCTGACACGCGACCGCCGCCAAGACCGCCACGCCACGCGTCGCATGTCTGCGCCATGTCGCGCAGGAAGCGAACCTGACCACGGTCACTTCGTTTGCCACTTCAAGGGCGGGATGGCGGCGGAGTGGGTTGAGTACTTTGAGGAATCGGCGCTGGCGCCCGCTGCCCCGGGCTACTGTTCTCAGGCGCCTCCGACACCTCATTTACGCTTGCACCGGGCGCCATTCTTGGCAGCATTTCCAGCCGGGATATCGCCGAATGCGGTAGCGCCTCGGCGCGTCCGTTTGCTGGCCAGTACAGGAACACATAGCCACTGCTGGTTCCGATCAGGCGCGCCTCGCCCAACAGCGGACGTGATCTGTCTTGCAACGTCACCTGGAGCGGTCGGCCTGCGTTGGCGATGATGGCGGCGGCACGATCCTCAGCACGACTCACCAGCAGCGCCCCGCCTCCGAGCACCAGTCCCGCGAGGATGCCCACTTCCGGGGAGACGTCGTGCCAGCGGCGCCGACGGAATGGACTGGTGAACTTCCAGAACAGGACACGGCCCCACCATCGTTTCCGGAAACCATCTACCTTTTGCCGGTGTTGGAGTTCATAGGCAACCGGCGCGTAGAAGACCAGCCCCGCCAACAGCACGATCCCGAGGAAGGCGAAACTCATCGGGTCACGCAGTCCGGCCACGATGAAGTCGCTGGCTTGGAAGTAGTCGAGGATGTCGATCCGGAACGCGCGGTAATACCAGTAGCTTGACCAGACGCCG
>JBBSLA010000201.1:0-3078 GCA_038255665.1 Lysobacterales bacterium
CGGCCGCACATGGCCCAATGCTAACGCGAGGATGCGATGACCGACCACGATCCAAAACGTGTTGCCGCTCTGGACACGCTCGAAACGCGATTGCAAAAGATGCTGGACGGCGATCTACTCGAGACCGATTTCTGGCCAGCGCTCAACGCCGACGCCGACGCGATCAGGGCCAAGCACTGCGGTGATGATCTCGACTATGCCCAGGGCCGGATCGATTGCATGCTCAAGAATGTGGGCATGGTTCCGGGCGAGGATGAAGGGGAGCCATGCGAACGGTAGTCGCGCCGATCTCTAACCGTGCGACGCCGTAGGGGGCCGGATTCACTGGATAGCTTTGGTGGTGATCGTTTCCTCAGTAGGTATCGCTAATGCAGTCATGTTCACGTGTTAGCTAGCGAGCTAGGTGCATCTTCGACCATTGCCCGCCAAGTTGCGTGGAATTGGTGGATCAATGAAAAACAAGACTGAGCGAATACGGCGAAGCCTCATCGGCGGCTTCGGCTTGGGTCCTCGCTACCTTGCCCGGGAAGCGAAGCTGAAGATGGATCGGAATGCCGGCGACTCCTCGGGCGTCACCCTCGTGGCGATCAAAGGCCAGATTTACGCCCCGCTAAACGAATCCAACATCGCTCGGGAGATCATGCGCCACTGGCCGAAATGCTTGATAGGCACCTACAGACGCGGAGTAAAAATTCCCGCAATCGCTGAGGACATCGAGTCCATGATGGAAGACTGCAGTGAAGCGGACGATGGCGAAGGGGATGCGAAGGGTTGTTGCCCCTCGCCTGAGGTCTGAATTAGCGGCAACGGTGGCCATCGGTGTGCCAACTCAACGCTCCGCATCAATGACCTGACGCATCAGCTCGATCTCGGACTTGCGCAGACTCAGTGCGTTGGCTCGTGACTCCCAGCCGCGCACCGCATCGCGCACTTCGCGCTCGATCGCCTGGGCCGCCCTGGGCGTCAGCCGATAGAAGTCGGCAGTGGCCAGCAGCAGGCTCGCATCGGGCGACGCGTCACTGCCGTCGATGCTCAGCACGTGCGCATCCTTGTCCGGGTTGGGGTTGACGTCGAACGCGGGCGAGAGCACCCAGCCGTTGCCATCACGCAGGAAACCATGATTGCGAAGGTGGTCGTCGCGGTTACCGATGAGGATATTGAACAGCACCCGGCGGAACAATTGGATGAGCTGGTCGCCGATCTGTGTGCTCGAACCTGCACTCTCGATCGTCTCGACAAGGTCCAGGTAGCTAGCGCCATCGCTGTCTTCGCGGGCCAGCCGTGTCATAGCCGAACTATAGAGGCGGCGCGAAGTGGCTGTCCGATCGAAGCGCTGCACGGCAAAGGTATGGCCGCGGCCGGACAGCTTGAGCGCGCGCGCCAGGGGCATTTCGATGCCCGCGTCGCGTGAGAGCTGCGAGGTGAGGTATTCCCAGTGACCGACATCGTGGCGATCGTCCATCGCCGGAAACTTGGCCAGCCACAGACTTCCATCGGTATCGCGAAAGCTGGCCTTGGGACGGGCGCCTCCCAGCGATGCGCCGGGTGCGATGAGTTGCCTTATCCATGGATCGACGTCATCACCGCGCTCCACGCGATCGGCCGCTGCCTCCAGCTCGCGCAGCTCGGTGATTGGCGGCGCAGTCAGATGGCGCGCATCGACGTAGTCGCCACTGGCCGGATCTCGCACGCGCATCGCACCCATGCGCGATTCATCGTTGACGCCCAGCAGGAAGTCCCAACTGCGCAGCAGACGCAGCGGGCGTTGCTCTTCGCGTGCCTCGATCGCTTCGCGCCGCTCCATCAGCATCTTGCCCCAACGATCCGGCGAGCAGTCCTTGAAACTGCCGGAGAGTTGGTCGGCGCCGGTCTGTGCGTACAAGGCTCCGTCGACGAGCGGCAGGTCGTGATCGAGCGCAAAGCTGGGGGGAGCGGCCTGCTGCAGCCACTCTGTCGCGTAATCGAAACGCAAGGCGTCGCCGGTCCGGCTTTGGTTACGTGTGAGTTGGCCTACCCGTACGGGCTGGCCCAGGCTGTCGTCGTTTAGCCAGACCTCGACGTCGTTCATGCCGGGCTTCCGCTGCGCGGCACCGTCGCGCGGGGGGCTTGCGTCGATGGACGCTTCAACTCGCTGTCCTGCAGGCTGCGGCCGAGGGCGTCCTCAGCAGCGAGTAAGTCGATGTCTCCAGCCATGCCAAGCACGGTAAGCAGGCGCAGCATGGTGGCCAGGCTCGTGGAAGGGTCGCCGGCCTCCAGCTTACCCAAGGTGGGCACGCTGATACCGACCCGTTCGGCGAGCATGGATTGGGTCATCTTGCGGCGCAATCGAGCAGTACGCAGACGCTTGCCGAGCGCGATAACCTGACGGCGGCCTTGCGGGTGGGTGGGGGGAGTACGTTTCGACATCATGATTAAATTACATTTCCACTGACCGGAATGCAAGTTAATTTTGGTTTTAATGTCAAAAATGGCAGGTGAGCACCTCGATGAGGAGTCCTTCTGCCAGCTGTGGACCCGTTGGGTTCTACCCCGTTTCCGCGTTCAGTTTGCGCGTCGAGTCTTTGGCATCTTTCGCCGTATGAATCTTCACGAGACGGATGGCCATACTGCACATTGGGTTCCACAACAGGGATACACCGTGACCAACAACGACATCCTGCGCAGCATTCGATACATGCTCGACCTCAGCGATGGTCGGGTGCTGGAGATTGCGCAGTTATCCGATCCGTCGCTGTCGATGGAGAAGGAAGAACTGTTGGCTTTCATGAAGAAGGAAGACGACGCCGGTTTCGTGATGTGCAGCGATCAGTTCCTGGGACATTTCCTGGATGGGCTGGTTGTCCACTTTCGCGGGCGCGACGACAGCAAGCCGAGTCGGCCGATCGAAAGCCGGATCACGAACAACATCGTGTTGAAGAAGCTTCGTGTCGCGTTCGAGTTGAAGGATGTTGATATGCACGCGGTGTTCGAGAGCGCGGGCTTTCCAGTCAACAAGCCGGAGCTGACGGCGGTGTTTCGCCTGCCGGGGCACAAGCATTACCGGGCGTGTGGGGATCAGATGTTGCGGAATTTCTTGAA
>JBBSLA010000202.1:0-3075 GCA_038255665.1 Lysobacterales bacterium
CAGCGCAAAGCGCTGCGTGCCTTTGACCTACCTCCCGATTCGGGGAGGCGAGATGGCGCAGGAAACGCCCGAAGGGTGGCCGAATGGATTCGGTCAGTTCGCTGCAGGTGCAGGGATGCGCCTTCAGCGAACCCAGTAGCCAGCTTGCGTAGTCGTGCGGCTTCTCCGCACGACCTGCCCGCCAAGGGCGCATCTTTGGGCCATGTTTCTGTGCGAGCAGAAAGGTGGCTCGGCGGGCGGCAGCCCGGCGAAACGCTTGAGCAGACTGGCGACAGCCACACCATGGACGTCTAGACGGCTAAATGTTTAAACGCAACCGGGCGTTGTACAAGAGCCGGAACCTCATCCCCAACCCTTCTCCCGACGGGAGAAGGGAGCGACGCGGCAAGCCATTCCGCGCCAAATGGCGCCAACTGCATTAGTGGAGTCGCGCGGCCTGTTCGCGCAAACCTTCCAATGTGGTTGTGAAATCAGCGATGCGTTGCTGTTCCTGCTCGACGACTTCCGTCGGCGCGTTGGCGACGAAGTTCGCGTTGCCCAGCTTTCCGTGGCACTTGGTGAGTTCGCCTGCGATGCGTTTGATCTCTTTTTCGAGGCGTTGTTTTTCGGCGGACAGATCGATCAGTCCGGCCAACGGAATCAGCACGCGCAGTTCACCGATCACGCTCGCTGCTGAGGCGGGCTCCGTCTCAGCAGCGGCGATCCAATGCTGCGATTCTGCGCGAGCGAGAAAGCCGATCTGTGCGGCGAACTTCTCGGCCCTCACGCGATCGCGCGGCGTGCCTTTCGCATAAAGCAACGGAATCTGCCTGGAGGGAGGAATATTCATTTCGCTGCGAATGCGGCGCACACCACTCAACACGGCCTGCAACCACTGGATATCGGCAATGGCATCCGCATTTTCGGCGGTCGAGAACTCCTCGGCGGTCGGGTACGCGCGGCGCAAAACGCTGCCATCGTCGAGCCCCAGGTGCGGCGCGACGTGTTGCCAGATTTCTTCGGTGATGAATGGCGTGATCGGATGCAGTGCGCGCAGACTTGCCTCGAGCACGACGACCAGCGTATGCCGCGTTGAGTCGGCCGCTGCCGCATCGTCGCCATTCAATGCCGGCTTGGCGAGTTCGAGGAACCAGTCGCAGTAGTCGTTCCAGACGAATTCGTACAAGGCCTGCGCAACGAGATCGAATCGATAGAGCACGAACTGCTGGTCGACTTCACGCAGTGTCTCGGCAAGGCGAGAGAGGATCCAGTCCTCCGCATCCGTCACCCGTCGCGCAGGCGCAGCGACGCGATCAGGCACGTTCATCAGCACGAAGCGCGCGGCGTTCCAAAGCTTGTTGCAGAAGTTCTTGTAGCCCTCGGCGCGCTTCAAGTCGAAATTGATCGTGCGCCCGTAGGTGGCCAGAGCGGCGAAGGTGAAGCGCATGGCGTCGGTGCCGACCGCGCTGATCCCGTCGGGATAATCCTTGCGGATGCGCTTTTCGACTTTTTCGCGGACTTGCGGAATCAGCAAAGACGCCGTTGATTTCTCGACCAGTGCTTCCAAGCCAATGCCGTCGATCAGATCCAGAGGATCAATCGTGTTGCCCTTTGACTTCGACATCTTCTGGCCTTCGGCGTCGCGCACGATGGCATTGATGTAGACCTCGCGGAACGGCACCTTGCCGGTGAAGTACTGGGTCGCCATCACCATGCGCGCGACCCAGAAGAAGATGATGTCGAAGCCGGTGACCAGCACCGCGCTCGGCAGGAATTGTTGGTCCTTCGACCAGTCGGCAACGATCTTGCCGTCTTCGATCACCGGCTCGTCGGAAGGCCAGCCCATCGTCGAAAACGGCCATAGCGCCGACGAGAACCAGGTGTCGAGCACGTCTTCATCCTGGCGCAACGCGCCGACTGGCGCGGACTCGCCGTGTGCGCGCGCATCAGCTTCATCCTCGCCCACGAAGATGTTGCCTTGTTCGTCGTACCAGGCCGGAATCTGGTGACCCCACCAGAGCTGGCGACTGACGCACCAGTCCTGAATGTTTTCCAGCCACTGGTTGTAAGTGCTGGTCCAGTTGTCCGGCACGAACCGGATCTCGCCATCGCGCACGGCGGCGAGCGCAGGTTCGGTGATGGCCTTGCGGCCACCCGGACCGGGCTTGCCATCGACGCGGCTGTCGCTGGTCAGATCGAGGAACCACTGGTCGGTCAGCATCGGCTCGATCACCGCATCGCTGCGCTGGCTGATCGGTACTTGCAACTTGTGCTTGCGGGTTTCGATCAACAGGCCTTGCGCGTCGAGGTCGGCGAGCACCTGCTTTCGAGCGACGAAGCGATCCATGCCGCGATACGCCTCAGGCCCGTCGTCGGCGATCTTTGCGTCAAGCGTCAGCATCACGAGCGGTGCCAGCTTGTGGCGCGCGCCAATCTGCCAGTCGTTGAAATCGTGCGCCGGTGTGATCTTGACGCAGCCGGTGCCGAATTCGCGTTCGACGTAGTCGTCGGCAATCACCGGGATGACGCGATCGGTCAATGGCAAGTGCAGCGATTTCCCGACCAGTGCCTGGTAGCGCTCATCGTCAGGATGCACCGCCACAGCGACGTCGCCGAGCATAGTTTCAGGACGCGTTGTCGCGATCACCACGTGGTCCAATCCGCCAGGAACGGGATTGACCACGTTGTAACGAATCAACCAGAGGAAGCCATCGCGTTCCTCGCTGTTGACTTCGAGATCGGACACCGCGGTCATCAGCACCGGGTCCCAATTGACCAGGCGACGGCCGCGATAGAGCAGTCCGTCGCGATACCACTGCACGAAGACGCGACGCACCGCTTTCGAGAGGCCCTGGTCCATCGTGAAGCGCTCGCGCGACCAGTCCACCGACGCGCCAAGCCGGCGCATCTGGTTGCTGATGGTCGAGCCGGATTCTTCCTTCCATTCCCAGACGAGCTTGATGAAGGCCTTGCGCGCTTCAGTCTCGCTGCTGCCCAGGTCGTATTTGGACCTGCCTTCGGCAGCGAGTCGGTTCTCTACGATCTTCTGCGTGGCGATACCCGCGTGATCGGTGCCGCCCTGCCACAAGGTCCGCC
>JBBSLA010000203.1:0-3028 GCA_038255665.1 Lysobacterales bacterium
ACGCGCGAGTGGGCGCAGCGGCCGGACATGGACCGCATCGCCGCCGATCGCGACTGGGTCGCGCAGCCCAATCACCACTTCATCACCTGCCAGGATGTCGACTACCCGGCGTTGCTGGCGGATGTCAGCGGTGCTCCGGCGGGGTTGTTCATCGTTGGCGAACCGGCGCGTTTGTGGATGCCGCAGATCGCCATCGTCGGCAGTCGCAACGCCAGCCAGGGCGGCATCGCTACGGCAAAGGCCTTTGCACGCGCATTCGCGACGGCGGGCTTCACCATCACCAGCGGTCTTGCGCAAGGCATCGATGGCGCAGCGCACGAGGCGGCAATGGATGCCGGCGGCGCGACCGTGGCCGTGCTCGGCACCGGTCCTGACGTGATCTATCCCCGTTCCCAATCCCAACTTGCCCAGCGCATCGGCGCCGATCATGCCCTGGTCAGCGAATACCCGCCCGGCACCACGGCGAAGCCGAACCAGTTCCCGCGCCGCAACCGGATCATCGCGGGATTGAGCCTGGGCACGCTGGTGGTCGAGGCCAGCGTGCAGTCGGGATCGCTGATCACGGCGCGATATGCGTCGGAACAGGGAAGAGAGGTATTTGCCATTCCCGGCTCCATCCACAACCCGATGGCGCGCGGTTGCCATCGCCTGATCCGTGATGGTGCGAAGCTGATCGAGACGGCGGACGAGGTGATCGTCGAGCTGCGTTCGCTCGCCGGCGAGCTGGGCGAACGCCTGCGCGAGCGGCTTGGGGATGCAGCGGCGACGCCGTTGACCGCCAGTCCCGCAGCCTCACAGGCACGCGGTCCGGCGCGTACGCGCGACGCCGACTACACCTCACTGATGGATGCTCTTGGCCACGACAGCGTCGCCATCGACGTACTCGCGGCACGCACTGGCCTGGGCGTGGATTCGCTGTCGTCGATGCTGTTCCTGCTGGAACTGGAAGGCGATGTCGTCGCCAGCCCGGGCGGCCACTACGCCCGCCGGATTGGCTGAAATTATTGCCGCAACCGTGACCCGCTTCTCGCCGAGGTCGCTTGACAGCCCGGCCGCAGCGTGTGTTCACTGAATAAGCAACGTCGTTCAGTGTTTGCAAAGAACTGTCGGCGCCGCCGCGTTTTTCACGCGACACCCAATTCAACTCCGCATCACCCACCATGGCGCTCCCCGCCATGGTCGTTGTGCCGCTCGATTACGCGGCAAGGACAGCAGCATGGCCAAGAATCTCCTCATCGTTGAGTCGCCGGCGAAAGCCAAGACGATCAACAAGTACCTCGGCAAGGACTTCATCGTCCTCGCTTCGTACGGCCACGTTCGCGACTTGGTGCCGAAGGAAGGCGCGGTCGATACCGCCGGCGATTTCCACATGAATTACGAGGTGATCGAGCGCAACGAGAAACACGTTGCGGCAATCACCAAGGCGGCGAGCAAGGCCGAATCGCTCTACCTCGCGACCGACTTGGATCGCGAAGGCGAGGCGATTTCCTGGCATATCGCCGAGATCCTGCGCGAGCGCGGCCTGCTCGAAGGCAAGAACGTGCATCGCGTGGTGTTCTCGGAAATCACGCCGAAGGCCATCAAGGCCGCCGTAGCGGAACCGCGCAAGCTGTCGATGGATCTGGTCAATGCGCAGCAGGCGCGCCGCGCGCTGGATTACCTGGTCGGCTTCAACCTGTCGCCGGTGCTGTGGCGCAAGGTGCAGCGCGGATTGTCGGCTGGCCGCGTGCAGTCGCCAGCGTTGCGCATGATTGCCGAGCGCGAGGAAGAGATCGAAGCGTTCAATGCACGCGAGTACTGGACTATAGAAGCTGCCCTCGCCCACCCGGACCAGGCGTTCAAGTCGCGCTTGTTCAAGCTGCATGGCAAGAAGTTCGAGCAGTTCGACCTGACCAACGAAGAGACGGCGACTGCCGCACGAGACGCCCTGCGCAAGGCCGCGATGGGTCGATTGGTTGTCAGCGACATCCAGTCGAAGGAACGCAAGCGCCGCCCGTCGCCGCCATTCACCACGTCTACCTTGCAACAGGAAGCGGCGCGCAAGCTCGGCTTTGCGACCAGCCGCACCATGCGCGTCGCGCAAGGCCTGTACGAAGGTGTTGCGCTGGGCGATGAAGGCGTGGTCGGCCTGATCAGCTACATGCGTACCGATTCAACCAGCCTGTCCAACGATGCGCTGGATGAACTGCGCCAGGTGATCGCGCGCGACTTCGGCAGCGAGTTTTTGCCTGAGGGCGCGAATGTCTACAAGACCAAATCGAAGAACGCACAAGAGGCGCATGAAGCGATCCGCCCAACCTCGGCGCTGTATCGGCCCAAGGACATCGCCCAGTATTTGAACGACGATCAGCGCAAGCTGTACGAGCTGATCTGGAAGCGCACTGTTGCCTGCCAGATGGAAGCGGCCACGCTCAACACGGTGTCGATCGACCTCGCCTGCGGCAGCGATTCCACGTTCCGCGCGAGTGGCACCACGGTGGTATTCGCCGGATTCCTTGCCGTGTACGAGGAAGGCCGCGACCAGAAGGCCGCCGACGAAGACGATGAAGGCCGCAAGTTGCCGCAGATGAAGATCGGCGAAGCAGTGCCGCTGGAATCGATCGAATCCGACCAGCACTTCACCGAGCCACCGCCGCGCTATTCCGAAGCAAGCCTGGTGAAAGCGCTGGAAGAATTCGGGATCGGCCGGCCATCGACTTATGCATCGATCATCCAGACCTTGCTGGCACGTGAGTACGTCACCCTCGACAGCCGCCGTTTTCGGCCGAGCGATGTCGGTCGCGCGGTGGCGAAATTCCTGACCAGCCATTTCACCCAATATGTCGACTACGACTTCACCGCCAAGCTCGAAGACGAACTCGATGCGGTCAGCCGTGGAGAAGAGGAGTGGGTGCCGCTGCTGCAGAAATTCTGGACGCCGTTCAAGGCGCAGATCGACGACAAGATTGAAAGTGTTGATCGCTCCGATGCGACTGGCGCGCGTGAGCTGGGAGTCGATCCGAAAAGTGGTCGACCACTTGCTGTGCGG
>JBBSLA010000204.1:0-3024 GCA_038255665.1 Lysobacterales bacterium
ATCGTTCACTGCCGCACAGGCAGCTCAGAAAAAACGCCGCTGATCGCAATGATCGTGATTCACGTTCACTGCCGCACAGGCAGCTCAGAAAATCGCGATCCCGCGCGCCATCGCCGCGTTCTGGTTCACTGCCGCACAGGCAGCTCAGAAAACCCCGCAAGATGGCGCGGCCGGGTTGCTGCCGTTCACTGCCGCACAGGCAGCTCAGAAAGCATGAAAACCCGCACCGCATCACTCGCAATCGTTCACTGCCGCACAGGCAGCTCAGAAAAACGTCGGCGACATTGCTGCCGACATTCGCGAGTTCACTGCCGCACAGGCAGCTCAGAAAAATGTCGCCGGACGCTTGAACAACCCGCTGCCGTTCACTGCCGCACAGGCAGCTCAGAAATCGCGAACGCTGCGCATTTGGCCCTCGAATGGGTTCACTGCCGCACAGGCAGCTCAGAAAGCGTCGAACCCTCCCGTAAGCGCCTCGACGCTGTTCACTGCCGCACAGGCAGCTCAGAGATTGGTGAAACCGATCCGTTCAGTGGCATGAAAGTTCACTGCCGCACAGGCAGCTCAGAAAAGCAAGACGGCAAGGCAAAGGAGCTGGAAGAATTTCACTGCCGGGCGCTGCTCAGCCGCTTCGGGCTTCGCCCTACGCGCCCGAGCAGCGCAACAAAGAAGACCCGGGTGGGTCAGATTTACTTCGGCGATCTAACGAAAAGGGTCAGATTTACTTCGGCGTTGACAAAGTAACAGGGCGGCGGGCGCCGGCTGGTTTGCGGGGCGCGTATAACGACCCTTCTTGATGGACATTTCGCGCTCATGTCCCGTTTTCGGAAGATGGCCGACGCGTTTCCAAAACGTGTCGATGTTTTAGCCTTTCGTCGACATGTTGTCTGGACGTGTCGATTTCGTTGGTCTCAAGGCTTCCCTCGAAAAATCTCCGAACGACCGATCGCGCCGCGCTTTGCCGTGACTGGTCTCGGATGCGGGGATGTCTTCGAAGGGGTTTCCGGGGTTTGTGATTTCGTTCAGTAGTGCGGCGACTGTGCGTTCTCGTCGCAACACAAAGGTGTCGCACCACGAACGGATGGCTAGTCCACCCGCCATCCAGCATCCAAGACTAGCCGACGGCTGGACGGCGGCGCGTTCGCGCAGCACGATAGGCGGATGCATTCGATTGAGGTCATTGATTCCCATACCGGCGGTGAGCCGACGCGGGTTGTCGTGGCTGGCTTTGCGGATTTGGGAGGCGGCGACATGGCGGCGCGGCGCCAGCGGTTTCGTGGCCAGCACGACCACTGGCGCAGTGCTATTGCCTGCGAACCGCGCGGGTCGGACACGATGGTAGGTGCGTTGTTGCAGCAGCCAGTTTCGAACGAAGCAGTCGCGGGCGTGATCTTCTTCAACAACGTCGGCTATCTCGGCATGTGTGGGCACGGGATGATCGGCGTGGTGCGCACGCTGGCCCACATGGGCCGCATCGTTGCGGGTACGCACGTGATCGAAACGCCGGTCGGCAACGTGACCGCCGAGCTTCATGCGGATGGTCGCGTGGCAATCGACAACGTCGAGAGCTGGCGCGAGGCAAGCAACGTGTCAGTCCAGGTTGCAGGACATGGTGTGGTGACTGGTGATGTCGCGTGGGGCGGCAACTGGTTTTACATCACGTCGCAATCGACGATCCCGGTCGCGCTCGAGAATTGGCGCGAATTGACGACCTACAGTTCGGCGATTCGCGATGCGCTGGTGCGCGAGGGTGTAACCGGCCACGACGGTGCCGAGATCGATCACATTGAATTGAACGCGCTGTCGCCGACCGCAGGCATCGACGGTCGCAACTTCGTGTTGTGTCCGGGGCTTGCTTACGACCGTTCGCCTTGCGGTACGGGAACGAGTGCGAAACTTGCCTGCCTCGCAGCAGACAGAAAGTTGGGGCCCGCCGAAATCTGGCGGCAGGAAAGCCTGCTCGGCAGCGTGTTTGAAGCAAGCTATGCGACGAGCGCAAGCGGCATCCGCCCGCGCATCACCGGCACCGCGCACATCATGGCCGAAGGCCGACTGTTGATAGACCCAGCCGACGCGTTCGGTTGGGGCATCACCTGACACGTATCCAAGGACTTTGCATGAGCGCATCCATCTGGCGCGGCGTCATCCCCGCCATCACCACACCGTTCACCGTTGACGACAAGGTCGATCACGAATTCCTTGGTCGCCATGCGCAACGCATGCTTGATGCGGGCTGCACGGGCATCGTACCGTTGGACTCGCTCGGTGAGGTGGCGACGCTGTCGTTCGACGAGAAGCTCGACATCCTGCGCACGCTGGTCGATGCCTGCAAAGATCGCGCGCCCGTCATTCCCGGCATCGCGGCGCTGTCCACGGGCGAAGCGATCAAGCTCGCCAAGGCGGCGGAGCGAATCGGTTGCAAAGGCATGATGGTGTTGCCGCCCTACGTGTATTCCACCGACTGGCGCGAGATGGGAGCGCATGTGCGCAGCGTGATCGATGCCACCTCGCTGCCGTGCATGCTTTACAACAATCCGATTGCCTACAAGACCGACTTCTCAGCCGTCCAGATGGCTGAACTGGCAAAGGACTGTCCCAACCTGCAGTCGGTGAAAGAGTCATCCGCCGACGTGCGCCGCTTCGCGGCAATTCGCAGTGAAGTGGGTGATCGGCTTGAACTGCTGGTCGGCATGGATGATGCCGTCGTCGAAGGCGTGGCGATGGGCGCGACCGGCTGGATCGCGGGGTTGGTGAACGCCTTCCCGGATGAATCGGTGCGCTTGTTCGAACTCGCTCGTGATGGTGGTTACGACGCAGCGGCCGATCTCTATCACTGGTTTCTGCCCATGCTGCGACTGGATACGGTTCCCAAGTTCGTGCAGCTCATCAAACTGGCGCAGCAATGCGTCGATCTCGGTAGCGAGCGCGTGCGTGCGCCGCGACTGGTTGTCGAAGGCGCAGAGCGTTCGGCTGCGTTGAAAGTAATCGAAGACGCTATCGCGCATCCGGTGGGATGCTGAGATG
>JBBSLA010000205.1:0-2972 GCA_038255665.1 Lysobacterales bacterium
CCATGCAGAAACTCGAAGAACTCAAACAAGCCGCGCTTGAGTACCATCGCCGCGCACCGGCAGGAAAGATCAAGGTCACGCCGACCAAATCCGTGGTCACCCAGCGCGAGTTGTCGCTGGCCTATTCGCCTGGTGTCGCCGCCGCCTGCGAGGAGATTGTTCGCGATCCGACCGAAGCGGCCAATCTGACCGCACGCGGCAACCTCGTCGCCGTGATCACCAACGGCACGGCCGTGCTGGGGCTCGGCAACATCGGCCCGCTCGCAGCCAAGCCGGTGATGGAAGGCAAGGGAATGTTGTTCCAGAAGTTTGCCGGCATCGACGTTTTCGATATCGAGATCAACGAAAACGATCCGGACAAACTGGTCGACATCATCGCCAGCCTGGAGCCCACTTTCGGCGGTATCAATCTGGAGGACATCAAGGCGCCAGAGTGTTTTGAAGTCGAGCGCAAGTTGCGCGAGCGGATGAACATTCCGGTCTTCCACGACGACCAGCACGGCACCTCGATCATCGTCGGCGCCGCGATCATCAATGCATTGAAGGTGGTCGGCAAGAACATTGCAGATGTGAAACTCGTTTCGACCGGTGCGGGTGCGGCCGGCATCGCCTGCCTCGACATGCTGGTCAGCCTCGGCCTGAAGATGGAGAACATCTGGGTCGCCGATCGCATGGGCGTGATCTACCAGGGCCGGGTCGAGGACGTCGATGCAAACAAGGCCCGTTACGCGCGCGACACGTCGGCGCGCACGCTCGATGAAATCATCGACGGATCCGATATTTTCCTTGGCCTGTCAGCGCCCGGTGTACTCACTCAGGACATGGTCCGGCGCATGGGCAGCTCGCCAATCATCCTGGCGCTGGCCAACCCGACCCCGGAAATCCTGCCCGAGCTGGCACGCGAGGCCCGACCCGACGCGATCATCGCGACCGGTCGTTCGGACTATCCGAACCAGGTCAACAACGCGCTGTGTTTCCCTTACCTGTTCCGCGGTGCGCTGGATGTCGGCGCGACCACGATCAACGAGGCGATGAAGCTCGCCTGCGTGCATGCGATTGCCGAACTGGCGCAGCGCGAAATGTCCGACGTGGCTGCGCGTGCATACGGCGGCGAAGCCAAGGAATTCGGTCCCGAATATCTCATCCCGCAACCGTTCGACCCGCGCCTGTTGACCGATCTCGCTATGGCCGTGGCCAAGGCGGCGATGGAATCCGGCGTCGCCACGCGACCGCTCGAATCGATCGAGGCGTATCAGGACAAGCTCAACACCTTCGTGTTCCGCTCCAGCCTGGTGATGCGCCCGGTGGTCGAGCGCGCCAAGGCCGATGTCAAGCGCGTGGTCTATGCCGAAGGCGAGGAAGAAGTCGTGCTGCGCGCGGTGCAGGCGCTGGCCGACGAACGCATCGCCTGGCCGATCCTGGTGGGTCGCCCGGCGGTGATCGAGTCGCGCATCCAGCGCATGCATCTGCGCATCCGCGCCGGCATCGATTTCGAAGTCTGCAATATCGAGAACGATCCGCGCTTCAAGGAATACTGGACGCTCTACCACGAGATTCTGGAGCGTCGCGGCGTAACGCCGGATTCGGCGAAGACCGTGGTTCGCTCGCGCTCGACCGTGATCGCGGCGTTGATGGTTCGTCGAGGCGAGGCCGATGCGCTGATCACCGGCATCGTCGGCCGCTACCACAAGAAGCTGCGCTACATCATGGATATCCTGCCGCTCGATCCGCAGGTGACTGCGCCGTCGGCGATGTGTGGCGTTCTCAACGAGCAGGGCGTGTTCTTCTTCCTCGATACCCACGTCAAACTGGAGCCGACCGCAGAACAGATTGCCGAGTCGATCCTGAAAGCTTCAGACCGGTTGCAGATGTTTGGCGTGGTGCCGAAGATCGCGCTGCTTTCGCATTCCAATTTCGGCAGCCACGACGATGCCTCGTCGGCGAAGATGCGACAGGCACTGGCGTTGGTTCGATGCCGTGCGCCCGAACTCGAAATCGAAGGCGAGATGCACGCCGACACCGCGCTCAACGAGGAAGTGCGCGAACGCATGTTCCCGAACTCGCGGCTCAAGGGCAAAGCGAATGTGTTCGTCTGCCCGAACATGGACTCGGCCAACATCGCGTTCAACATCACCCGCACAATGACCGAAGGCGTGGTGCTAGGCCCGATCCTGATGGGCATCTCGCGGCCCGCGCACATCCTCACGCCGGCGGCAACCGTTCGTCGCGTCTACAACATGACCGCGATCGCCTGCGTCGAAGCGCAGATTCGCGAGGCGATGGCCGAGGCCAATGAGGCGATCATGGCAGCTCAAGCCGATGGATGAGATGCAACCCGTCAATCGCTATCCGCCGTCGATGCGCAGGCTGCACTGGATCATCTTTGCGCTGGTGCTGGTCGCCTATGTGCTTGGCAACATTTTCGATCTGTTCCCGCGCCGCAGCCCCGAGCGCATCAACATACTCGGCGCGCATTACATGGTCGGCATCTGCGTGCTGCTGTTGACGCTGCCGCGATTCTGGCTGCGCAAGCGGCATGGTTCGCCGCCCATCGTGCCGCCGCTGGGTCGCTGGACCAATCTGCTCGCCAAACTCACTCACTATGCGATGTACGCGTTCCTGCTGATCCAGCCCTTGCTCGGCATCATCACCCTGCAGATCGAAGGCAAGTCGATCACGCTGTTCGGCGTTACCTTGTTGCCCTCATTCGTGGCGACGCCGGATCGCGATCTCGGACACTGGTTCGAGGACATTCACGTCACCGTCGCCGAAGTTTTCTACTGGGTGATCGGCCTGCACATTCTCGCTGCGCTGTGGCACCACTTCCGGCGTCGCGACGACACCTTAAGGCGGATGCTTTAGACCGGCATCATATTGCTGCCTCACCTTTCCCTGGAGAACTTCATGTTCAAGTATTTGTTCATCGTAACCCTGCTTTTCGTAGCCGACATTGGCCATGCGCACGAAGACGC
>JBBSLA010000206.1:0-2958 GCA_038255665.1 Lysobacterales bacterium
CAGTTGTTGTTGAAGCCCGTCACTACAGCGTTGGTGCGCGCCATTGACAACGTAGCCAAGTTCGGAGTACCAGCCGGTACTCCAGCGAGACCACCGATCCACGACCGGTCCTGGTCAGGGCCCAAGTCCGCCGATGCCGGAAAATAACCCAGGCGTCCGCGGTTGACGATCGCGATCAGGATATCGCCGCCACCTGCTGCGGTGATCGCCAAGCCTCCAGGAATGACCACGCTCTGGAGCGCGTTCTGCACCGTCACCGGCACGCCGAGTACGCTGCCGAGCAGGGTGGCCCCGTTGGCCGGATTCATGTCGTTGTCCTGATAGATGTAGAAATCGAACAGCTCACCGAGCTCAGTACCATTGCGCGGCGGTGTGGAACCCACGGCCCCCGCAAAGATCGTCTGGATCGTATTCAGCGTGAACGGAAACGACGCGACGGAGGGCGTGAACCGATTCAGCCAGGCGAACTGCAACGGCGGATCGGCGGTGGCGCTGCCAATCAGGTTGAAGCTGCCCGATCCACTGAAGCTGTCCGACTGCAGGGTAACAATGCCCGGTGGTATGACCGCCGGCTTCTTGGCCGCTGTGGTCATGTGCAGGGCTGGCGAACGGCTACCGGTCTCGGTCAGGTTCACTTCACCGAACGCCATCTCGGTGGACGCAGCTGGCGTCGTGACCGTGATCGTAAGCGTTTGCGTTTCCGCCGGCACCGGAGTGTCGAAGCCGTTGGCAAACAGTGTGTCGGCGTTGGGAATGCCGGCACCGGTGAACGAGAAACTACTTGGTGAGACGGAAACCGTGCCACCCGAGGTGATGGCTACGCCTGCGGTCGTCCAGTTGCTGGCACCCGGCAAGGTATTGCGGACCGTGCGGGTGAACGTGCAGTTAGGCGTACACAAGGTGTTTCGCATCGACGGCAGGTTGAGCGCGCGCTGGTTGATCGGGTTGGCGTTCGCGTTCAGGAAATTGGCGTAGGTCTCGTGCAACACCAAACCAGCCAATGCCGCGCGGTTCAGTGCGGCGCGTCCGTTGCCGACGTCATCGGCGTCCCACTGGCCGTTGTTCGGGGTGCCGTTGGTGAAGTCCTTTGAGCCAGTCTTTTTCGCCGTCAACTGCATCGCCGACTTGACTTCCATCGGAGTCCAGGTCGGATGCACACCCATGACCAGCGCGGCGCTGCCTGCTACGTGCGGGCCAGACATCGACGTTCCCGTGAGGAACTCATACGAGTTGGCCGCGCCGAAGTAGGCTGCGAAGATGTTGGTGCCCGGCGCCGTGATATCCGGCTTGGTCACCTCGATTCCACCACCGATCGGGCCACGCAGGCTGCTGCTGTTGAGCACGTCGCCGACCAACGGATCCAGTCCACGGACAGTATCCGAGTCCACAGACCCGACAGCGGTCGGGTTGGCCTGCACGAACGTAGAAATTGCCTGGCCATCAGTCAATCCCACCATCACGGAAGGAACGGTCGTGGCAGTGCCCAAGCCCATCAGGATTGGTGGGGCCAGCGTGTTGTTGTGAACAACAACGCCGATCGCACCTGCACCTACGGCATTGTTGATCTTCTCCTCAAACGAGCAGCTTCCGCGCGAAATCAGGGCGATCTTGCCGGTCATGGTGCCCGCTGCGAATCCGCCTCCGGCGGTACAGCCGAGCTGGTTACCCAGAGCAAGTGCATCTGCAACAGTCGCGTTGAGATCCATGGTAAACGGCGCGGCGCTCTTCAGGCCGTAGCGATCCTGCGGTCCACCCGCAACGCTGACCGCGTTCTTGCTGATGCGATCATGTGTGCTGTTGGCGACGGTCATCACCCATGGCCCGAGGTGGTTGACTGCCCCAATCGGATTTGGCGTCGCGGCGCGCGTGTTACCGGCGGAAGCCGCAACGACGGTGCCGTTGTTGACCAGGTCGAGGAAGCCGCGATCATTGTCGGTCCACGGGCTCTGGCCGCCCGAGATCGAGAAGTTGACGACGTCGACCTTGTCGACGATGGCGGTCTGGATCGCTGCCTGGATAGCCGCGCCATCGCAGGTGCTGCCCGGACACACCTTGTACGTAATCACCTGCGCACAGGGTGCGACGCCGGAAATCTGCAGGCCGGCAAATTCGCCGCCTGTGGCGATATGCTGATTACCACCAGCCGTCGACGCGGTATGCGTGCCATGGCCATTGCTGTCGACCGGGTCGGGACCGGCGCAGGTGCCGCTGCCGATGCAATCCTTGGCCGCGATCAACTTCGGCTTGCCAGCCGAGAAACCGCAACTGGCATCGTTGGCGAAAGACGGATGTGAGGCGTTAACGCCGCTATCGAACACGCCGATGACGGTGCCCGCGCCACGGTTGCCAGAACCGCTAGGAGTGGCAAAGCCCGACCAGATCTGGTCGGCGCCGATGAACTGCGGGCCGCGGTCGGTATTGAGGTGGTACTCAGGTACCTTTTCCACCTTGCGCACGTTGGGCTGGGTGGCGAGCTTGGCGGCTTCGGCGCCACTCATGCGAACAGTGATGCCGTTGTTGGTCAGGTCGTAGCGATACTCAACCACAATCGGGCGACCGAGAACGGCTTCGAACTGCGCGATGCGCTCGTCCTGCAGCTGCTTGAGGTGCGAACGGTAGGCGACAACGTCGCTGCGATTGGCTTCGAATTTCTGGCCGTCGCCCGCTGCAGCGGTGCGCTCCATGCCGTCCACGCCACCTTCGTAATGGAGTGCGCCGGGCTCATTGAAATAGACAAAATAATTCGTGACTTCCTGGCTCGCCTGTTCAGGCGTAGGCAGCGAAGTCGGAATACCCGGACCACCGGCTACCGACCAAGCCATGGGAACGGCCGCGACGCCCAAACTTGCGGCGACCATGACAACAAGCGTTTTCACGCGAAAAGAAGTGTGCATGCAACCTCCAACTTGACCCCAGAAGATGCACCCATTACTGGGTGCCGGTTAGTTGCATGCGAGA
>JBBSLA010000207.1:0-2951 GCA_038255665.1 Lysobacterales bacterium
CACGCCGTTGTAGGTCTTCTGCCCCGCGAACACGTTGCGATAGCCCGCGGCCAGCAGCGCGTCTTCGGGAAACTTGTGGTCCTCGAGCTTGGTTTCCTGCAGGCCCACCACGTCGGGCGCGAAGTCCTGCAGCCATTGCTGCAGGTGCGGCAGCCGCACGTTGAGCGAATTGACGTTCCAGCTGGCGATTTTCATCTGGCTGCTCTTATCTGGGAGACGTCATCTGGCGATGCGCATGGGTCGGCATCCACGCGCCAGGAATGCTGACGCGACTGGTGGGGCGCGTGCAGTGTACAAGCCGGCCCACACGACCTTTGGCACTGCCCAGGCCAGGCCTGCCGGGTATCCTTGCCGGATAGCCTCAAAGTCCTACGCCCAAATGGAGCCCACATGAATCGCACTCTGCTTACTGTCGCGCTCACCAGCGCGCTCGTCGCCTGTGCAGGTACCTCGAACACAGTCATGCCCAGCCAGTCACCCAACCTGGTGACAGTTGCAGCGGAAACCCCAAAGCTGGGCACGTTTGGCGTCGACCTCAGTGGGCGCGACATGTCGGTCAAGCCGGGCGACGACTTCAACCGCTATGCCAGCGGCCATTGGCTGGACAGCTACCAGCTCAAGGACGACGAGACCAGCTTCGGCTCCTTTCGCGCGCTCCGCGACGAGTCCGAGGTGCAGACCCGCCAGATCTTCGATGACATCGCCAAGCGTACGGACCTCGTGCCGGACAGCAACGGGCAGAAGGTGCGTGACTTTTACAAGAGCTTCATGAATCGCGATGCACGCAACGCGGCTGGTATCGCGCCACTGCAGCCAGTGCTCGACAGGATCGCGGCGGTCGACTCGATGCCGGCGCTGGTCAAGCTGTTCGGCGAATCCGACGTGACCGGCACCAACGCACCGATCGGTGCCGGGGTCGGCCTGGACCGCATGAATCCGGACCGTTACCTGATCGGGATTGGAGTCGGCGGGTTCGGTTTGCCGGACAAGGACTACTACGTCAACAAGGACCCGCGCTTCGTTGGAATCCGCGCTGCGTATGTCAAGCACCTGCAAACCATGTTGGGTTTCGCTGGGGTAGCTGACGGCAAGGCACGCGCCGATGCGGTCATGGCGTTGGAAACCAAGCTGGCCAAGGCCACATGGGACCGCGCCGAGTTGCGCGACCGCGACAAGACCTACAACCTGACCAAGTTCGAAGACCTGTCGAAGCTGTATCCGGGTTACGACTGGAGTACGCAGTTCAAAGCGCAGGGCCTGCCGATTCCGGACGAGGTCAATATCAGCACGCCGAGCGCGGTCGGCCCGATCATCGCCATCGTCAACAAGACGCCGCTGAATGTGTGGCGCGACTACCTGACCATCAGCGCGATCGACAACAACGCCGGCTTGTTGAGCAAGCAAATCGACGACGCCGCGTTCGCGTTCAATGGCACCGTGCTGTCCGGCCAGAAGGCGCAGCGCGACGACTGGAAACGCGCCATTGGCATTGTTGGTGGTGGCCAGGGCTTGGGCGAAGCGGTCGGCCAGATCTACGTCGACAAGTTCTTCAAGCCGGAAGCCAAGGCGGCGATGGACGATTTGGTCGCCAACCTGCGGCTGGCCCTGCGAGAGAACCTGAGCAAGATCGACTGGATGGGCGCCGCGACCAAGACCGAGGCTTACAAGAAACTCGATTCGTTCCGTCCGAAGATCGGTTATCCGAGCAAGTGGCGCGATTACGGCAGCGTGACAATTACCCCGGACAACCTCATGGCCAACGTGCTGGCCATGCGCAAGTATTACCTCGACGACCAGAACGCGCGCATCGGCAAGAAGACCGATCGCGAGGAATGGGGCATGACGCCGCAGACGGTCAACGCTTATTACAACTCGAGCTTCAACGAGATCGTGTTCCCGGCTGCCATCCTGCAGGCACCATTCTTCGACCTCAATGCCGATCCGGCGGTGAATTACGGCGCGATCGGTGCGGTGATCGGCCATGAAATGGGCCACGGTTTCGACGACCAGGGCAGCAAGTCGGACTGGGCGGGCATCCAGCGCAAGTGGTGGACCGATGAAGATCGCGCACGCTTCGAAACCCGGGTCACCGCGCTCGGCGCCCAGTACGATGCGTTCTGCCCGCTCGACAAGGTCTGTGTCAACGGTGCGCTGACCATGGGTGAGAACATCGGCGACCTTGGCGGCCTGTCGATGGCTTACACCGCCTACAAGCTCAGCCTGGACGGAAAGCCGGCGCCCGTGATCGATGGCCTCACCGGCGACCAGCGCTTCTTCCTGGCGTGGGCACAGGTGTGGAAAACCAAATACCGAGACGAAACCCTGGTCAACCAGATCAAGTCCGACCCGCATTCACCAGGCATGTACCGGGCCAATGGACCCCTGCGCAATTTCGATCCGTGGTACGCGGCGTTCGACGTCAAGCGGGGCGACAAGCTCTACCTGCCGCCGGACCAGCGCGTGAGGATTTGGTAAGCACAGGCTGGTAATCGTTGCGCAGCACTTTCGGCGTACGAGGGGCCGGCAATCGCCGGCCCTTTTCATGTCCGCAGGCTCAACGCAGCAGCAACTTCAGCAAACCCTCGATCCTCGAATACGGCGGCTTGAGCAGGTCGCTGCCGGCGCGGCGTGTTTGCCAGACGATCGGCAACTGCTTGCTGAAGGCGTCGAAGCCGGCGCGGCCGTGGTAGGCGCCCATGCCGCTGGCGCCGATTCCGCCGAAGGGAAGCGCGTTGATGCCGAAATGCAGCAAGGTGTCGTTGACGGTGACCCCGCCGGACAGCGTGCTGCCGAGGATGCGCTCGACCTGCCCGCGATCATGGCTGAACGGATACAACGCCAGCGGCCGGTCGTTGGCGTTGACGTGGGCGATGGCCTCGTCGAGGTCGGCATATCCTCGGATCGGCAGGATCGGGCCGAAGATTTCCTCCTGCATCACCGTGGCGTCGTCG
>JBBSLA010000208.1:0-2950 GCA_038255665.1 Lysobacterales bacterium
ATCCTCGGATTCCTGCGCGGCGACGCGGTGCCGTTCTCGTCATTGCTGCTGTGCTTTGCAACGACCGCTGCCGCTGCGCTGTTTCTGGTGTGGATGACGGCGCGGCTGTACCAGAGCGAACGGGTTGCCATCACCGGTTGAGTTTGCTCAACCGCATTTCCTGATTGAGGAGAGTTTCAATGAAAGCTTTTAAACCGATCCATTTGTTGCCCAGCGTATTGGTCGCACTTGGCATTATCGCGGCAAGCATCGTGATGAAGTTCGGGCTCGGGTCGCCGTGGTTTGTCGGTCCACTCGTACTCGGCATCGCCATCGTCATTGCCTGCATTGTTGATACGCGCCTTCACGGAAACGTTCCTGCGACGAATGTATTGGTGCGCGTATTCGTTGGCGCGATCCTGATCGTCTCCGTGTTGATGTTCGTCGATGACACGACGCGCATGCAGCAGATGATCCCGATCCTCGGCGCCGTCGCCTGGGTGTCGTTGCTGCAACGCCCATCGACGCCGCGAGCGCGCGAATAAGCGATCAGAACAACGAACCCTGCGGCGTCTCCGCTCGTGGCGGCTGGAACGCGCTGATGTCGAGATCGAGATTGGTGCGCACCTTGTTGATTCCCAGCTTGCGACTGGCGATGGTGAAGCGTTGCTTGATCAGGTCAGCGGTAACGCCTTCGCCACGCATGCGGCTGCCGAAGCTGGCGTCGTTGTCCTTGCCGCCACGCATCTGGCGGATGTTGCTCATCACCCGTTCCGCGCGATCGGGCACATGCAAGTCGAGCCACTCACGGACCAGTTCCTTCAACTCCCACGGCAATCGCAAGATCGTGTAACCCGCGCGATTGGCACCGCCTTCTGCGGCCTGTTCAAGGATGCGTTCCATGAACTGGTCGGTGACGAACGGGATGATCGGCGCCACCATCACGCCGCACGGCACTCCGGCCGCGTTCAAGTTCGCCACCGTTTGCAATCGCCGATGCGGCGCTGACGCGCGCGGCTCCAGACTGCTCGACAGTTTGTTGTCCAGCGTTGTCACCGATACGAAGGCATGCACCAGTTTGTGTCGTGCCAGTTCGGCGAGCAAATCAACATCGCGCTCGATCATCGAATTCTTGGTAATGATCGTCAGCGGATGCCGCGTTTCCAGAAGCACTTCCAGGATCTGCCGTGTGATCCGGTGTTCGCGCTCGATTGGCTGGTACGGATCGGTATTCGCGCCAAGGTTGATCGGCGAACACACGTAACTGCGCTTGCCCAGCTCGGTCCGCAGCAGCGCTGCGGCGTTGGTCTTTGCGAACAACCTGGTTTCGAAATCGATTCCCGCCGAAAGATTCAAATAGCCATGCGACGGCCGCGCATAGCAGTAGATGCAACCATGCTCGCAACCGCGATACGGATTGATCGACTGGTCGAAGCCGATGTCAGGCGAATTGTTGCGACTGATGATGCTGCGCGCGGTTTCCATCGTGACCGTGGTCGCAGGGCGCGGCACGTCAACGTCATCGCGATACCAGCCATCATCCTCCACCGTGCGGCTGATCGTTTCGAAGCGCCCCTCAGCATTCGACGCCGCCCCACGCCCCTTGATCCGCGCAGGCTTGTCGAGATTTTCCGGTGACCATGCTTGGCTCATGCTGCAAATTATCGCGCGATCCGTCGCAGCGCTTGCGACGCTGGTTCAGGCTCGGCGGCGAAGTGATCGCCGTGCTCCAACGACACCCGCGAGTAGTGCGAGCAATCCCACGAACCACGCGGACAAGGTCGGCACCGCTTGCGGTGGGACGAATGGCACCGCGATGCGTTCGAACGCGCCGATATCGACGGCAACGTTGCTCGTGCGGGTAAAGCCCGGTCCACGTTGGTCGGTCGTCAGGTTGCGCGGGTTGATACCACGATCCAGCGCGGGGCTGGCGCTGCCGATTCCATGCGTGCGCGTGGGCCCGCCATTGTTGGCCAGTGCTTGCAGCATCGGATCGCTGGTCAGGGTGTCGGCGGGCAGGCTGACTAGGGGGCCGCGCGTTTCGACCAGGTTGTTGCTGCCGCTGACGACCACACTTTCGCCGCTGCCCATGTCGGTCGATGCGGGCGCGAAGTTGTCCGCAACGATGGAGCTGCGCATCGTTGATGCGTAAGCCTGGTCGGCGAAGAAGATGCCGCCGCCTTGCGTGCCGGCGGTGTTGTTGGCGACGGTGGAGTTGTCCAGCGTCAGCGAGGTGAAGCGACGAATGCGCAATCCTCCACCCGTGTCTTCTCGCGCGACGTTGCCGGAGATCGTCGAGTTGATGATGGTGATGTCGTCTTCGTTGGCGAGTCCGCCGCCGTAGCGATAGGCGAGGTTGTCGGCAATCGTCGAGCGTTCGATGCGACCGCCGCCGGCAATGAACAGGCCGCCGCCGATTTCGAAGTGAGTGAGTGGGAAATTGTCGGTGCCCTTGGCTATGTTGCCGCTGATCGTGCTGTCGGTGATGTCGACTTCATAGACGAACGCGCCGCCGCCGTATGAGGCTGTCGTATTGGTCGGGTGATCCCCGAACGCGGTGTTGCCGGTGATGCTGCTGTTGCGCATCGTCAACAGATCGGAGACGACCGCGCCGCCATAGCTGCCGACGCCGATTGCCGTGCAGTTGCGCACGTTGCTGTTGATCAGTGTGATGTTGCCGGCGGAACCCAGGCAACCGGCGTAGCCGATATTGGTGCCGCCGGAAACCTGGAAACCGTTGGCGATGTCGAGGTTTTCGACGGTCAGTGTGCCGCTCGAGAAATGCAGCAGCACGCGATCCTGCACGTTGCCGTCGATGGTCAATCGTTGTGTGGTGGAACCGAGCAGGCGCAAATCGTCAGCTTCGGTTTCGAGTGCGCCGGTAGTCAAGGTGATCGTGCTACAGGTGAGGGCGGACAGGTCCACCGTGTCGCCACTGATCGCCGTATCGAGCACGCTGCGCAAACTGCCC
>JBBSLA010000209.1:0-2896 GCA_038255665.1 Lysobacterales bacterium
GGCTCAGGTCCTGAGTTGTAACTGCCAGCAGGGCTTACAGCGGGCAAGTGCCTACCCGGACGGTTCAATCAGCGGAATGGAGTGTCTGCCTACTGAGAGATCACAACGAGGGATGTTCTGAACAAGTCCACGCCTGTGCGGACTTGTTCAGAGCACCCCTAGTCGCACTACTTGCCCAACTTCTCCCACAGGAACGCGAAAGTCAGGGCCTGCACCCGCGCGGCCTGCGCATTGGTGGCACCGGCGCCATGGCCGCCTTCGATGTTCTCGAAGTAGCGCACGTCCTTATCCGCCGCTTCCATTTTCGCCATCATCTTGCGTGCATGCGCCGGATGCACGCGGTCGTCGCGGGTGGTGGTCCAGATGAAGGTCGGCGGGTAGTCGCGCTTGGCATCAAACAGGTGATACGGCGAGAAGGTCTTGATGTAGTCCCAGTCGGCCGTGTCCGGATCGCCGTATTCTGCCATCCACGACGCGCCTGCCAGCAGGTGGCTGTAGCGCTTCATGTCCAGCAGCGGTACTGCGATCACCACGGCGCCGAACAGCTCGGGGTACTGGACCAACATGTTGCCGGTGAGCAATCCGCCATTGCTGCCACCCATGATGCCGAGGTGCGCCGGTGACGTGATCTTGCGCGCTACCAGATCCTGCGCGACCGCGGCGAAATCCTCATAGGCCTTGTGCCGGTTGGCCTTGAGCGCGGCTTTGTGCCAGCGCGGACCGTATTCGCCGCCGCCGCGGATATTTGCGACCACGTACACGCCACCTTTTTCGATCCAGCCCTTGCCATTGACGCCCGAATAATCTGGCTTCAGCGACACGGTGAAACCGCCATAACCGTAGAGTAGCGTCGGTGCCTTGCCATCCAGCGCAAGATCCTTCGGACGTACCAGGAAGTAGGGAACCTTGGTGCCATCTTTCGATGTCGCGAAATGCTGCTCGACGACACTCTTCGATGCATCGAAATACGCAGGATTGGACTTCAACACCTCGGGCTGCTTCCCGATCTCGGCCAACGCCAGCGTGGTCGGGGTGAGGTAGTCGGTGACCGTCATCCATACCGCGTCGGAGTCATCGGAATCCACCGCGCCAACACCGACCGTACCGATCTTCGGTGCGCCAACAAAGGCCGATTTCTTCCAGCCATCGGCGCCCGGCGTGAGCACGATCAGGCTGCTCTTGACGTCATCCAGCA
This sequence comes from Lysobacterales bacterium, assembly GCA_038255665.1. Taxonomy (GTDB): domain Bacteria; phylum Pseudomonadota; class Gammaproteobacteria; order Xanthomonadales; family Rhodanobacteraceae; genus Dokdonella. The sequence continues at coordinate 1,196 of JBBSLA010000209.1, forward strand.
CGTTCAAGACGAGATGAGATTTTGTCCAGATGAAGCCGTCCAGCGAGGTGGTGTCGCTTGGCGCGAACAGTACGTCGAAATCGCGCTTGCCGGCCATGAAATCATCGAATTTCGTCGCGATCAGCGCACCTGCCGCAAAGGTCTTGCCGCCTGCTTCATACGGCTCGCGCAATTCCAGGGTCAGCCATTCGCGATGCACCGACTTGGCCGCCGAATTCGGCGCATCGATCTTGGTGAGCTTGCCGGCCGCTCCTGCGCATCCTGCGCCCGCGGCACTAGCACATCCATGTGCGTCGTCCTTGCCCCGCAAGAACAGTTCGTTGCTCCAGAACGCGATCGTGCGGCTGACGAAATCGCGTTCGAAGCCTTTGCTGTCGTCATGCTGCGCGGCGATGTACATGTCGCCGGGCTGGCCGGTGTAGACGGTGGTCGCACTGGCCATGGGCGTGCCGCGCGTCCACTGCTTGACGATGTTCGGGTAACCCGAGCTGGTCAGGCTGCCTTTGCCAAAATCAGTAAAGACATACACGTTGTCGGCATCGATCCAGCCCAGCGCACCTTTGGCTTCGGGACGGAAGAAGCCGTCCGCAACCCACGCCTTGCCGGCAAGATCGAATTCGCGGGTGACGTCGGCATCAGCGCCACCGCGCGATAGCGCGACCAGGCATCGCTCGTAGGCAGGCTTCAGGCAATCGGCACCGTGCCAGACCCAATTCTCGCCCTCGGCCTTGTTGAGCGCGTCCAGGTCGATGATCGTTTCCCACTTCGGATTTGCCTTGCGATACTCGGCCAACGTCGTGCGCCGCCACAGGCCGCGCTCGTGCTGCTTGTCTTTCCAGAAGTTGTAGTAGTGGTCGCCGATTTTCTGCACGGCGGGAATCTTGGCGTCGGAATCCATGATCGCGCGGATCGTGGTTTCCATCTTCTTGAATTCCGGCGTGCCGGCCAGTTCGGCCTCCGTCTTCGCGTTCTGCGCCTTGACCCAGTCCATAGAGCGCTCGGCAGTAACGTCTTCCAGCTACGCGTAAGGGTCATCACTCGCCGCGGATTGCGCCGAAGCTCCGGAGGACATCGCAAGCCCGGCGATCAGGCAAGCATTGGAAAGATGGGTCATGGGTATGCTCCGAGACGGGATCTGGAAACCCGAAACGCTAACACACCGCCAGGTGCCGACAGCCGTAGACCGTAGAACCGTAGGCTGGGTTAGCTTCATCAACCCAGCGTCCAACCTCGCATCGTCCCGATTTCAACGGGTGCAGCCCAATCGCTGGGGTAGCTGCCACGTTCGACCCAATGCCGGAAACTGGAATGCGGCCAGTCCATCGCACGTTGGGCGTGGCCATGTTTGACTGGGTTGTAGTGGATGTATTCCAGGCAGCGTTGGAAATCCGCGTCGTCGCGAACCAGGTGCTCCCAGAAACGTCGCTGCCAGATGCCGCGTTCGTTCTTTCGCAGGCGACTTGCCGATCGTCGTTCGTCTCGTGGAAGCGCGCGCGAAAAACGGGACTTGATCAATCGCCAACCTGTCGGGAAATCATCGTCGCCCGCAGGCAGTGTCCACAGACAATGCAGATGTTCCGGCAGGATCACGAACCCTGGCATGGTGAAGGGTCGCTCAAGGCGCGTTTGGCGGAATGCCTGTTTCAGCAAGTCAATGTGCTCGACCAACAGGACGTTGCCGTGTCGCTCAACCAGATTGAC
>JBBSLA010000210.1:0-2889 GCA_038255665.1 Lysobacterales bacterium
CCTGGTTGGCGTGTTCGCGACGCCGCTGCTGGTCGCGATATTGCTATCGACGCGCGGCAATGCGGGTTCGCCGCTGCACGCGATCGGCAGCATCGTCATGCAGATCCTGCTGCCCTTCATCGTTGGCCACTTGCTGCGACCGTGGCTGAAATCTTCACTCGATCGCAACGTAACGCTGATGGGTTACTTCGATCGCGGCACAGTGCTGCTGATCATCTATGTCGCGTTCAGTGCCTCGGTCGTCGAAGGCTTGTGGCGACACGTTCCGGTGCCGGCACTGTTCGCGGCGCTGATCGTGGTGTCCGTGCTGCTGGCGATGGTTCTCACGATCACCACCCTCGTCAGTCGCCGTCTCGGCTTCGTCACCGAGGATGAAATCGTGATCGTTTTCTGTGGCTCGAAGAAGAGTCTGGCGACCGGCGTGTTGATGGCGAAGACCCTGTTCGCGGGCAACCCGGCACTGGGCGTGATCGTGTTGCCGCTGATGCTCTACCACCAGGTCCAGTTGATGGTTTGCGCAGTGCTCGCGCAGCGTTATGCGGCGCGAGTACTGGAACCAGACAACGACCCCACCTCGGCGTGATGGCCGAGCCGGGTTGTTACGGCTTCGATCAGTCGAAACCCCGTGCGAAGATCGTGTCGGAGCTGCACAAGCCCGGCACCTGCGCATGCGTCACCCGCAAGTCGTCGATCCACCAACCTAGCTCCTCGACAGTAGCATTCGAACCGAATTGCCAGCGCAGGCGCACGGTCTGGCCCGCGTAGGCAGCCAGGTTGAACTGCGGGTTGGTCCAAGTGAGGTTGGTGCCGGTGTACGCCGGCGTGCCTACTGCGAAGCCACAGGCATTGCCGTTGAAGTTGATCGTCGATGGATATCCACTGGCCGGCGTCAGTGTGGTCCAGTTGCCGCCGTCGTTGGTTGTAATCTGCACGATGCCACCGTCGTAGAATTCCTGGATGCCGTAGCGTGTCCAGAAATCGAACATGGGCGTCATGCCGGTCGTCAGCACGATCGGGTCGGAGCGCAAGGCCAGGCATTCCGACGCGTTGTAGCCGGAGTGGAAACTGCGCGTACCGGTATGGGCGACATCGCTGACCACTTCCCACGCCACGTGCAGCGGTGATGGCGCGTTGGAGGTGGGGCCGTTGGTCACGGTGATTCCGGAAAGATTCGGGTCACCTTGCTCGGCACCACTGAACCAGTCGCCATCGATCGCCGGTCCACCGGCGCGGGCGCTCAGCCGCACCAGGTTACTGTCCGTTGCGCCGGTGTTGATGTCGCTGGCACGCACGATGTAGTTGTAGTTCGTACCTGACATTGTGGAGGAGTCGACGTAGCTGTCCGCGCCGATCTCGCTTTCGATCCGGTTTTGCGGCGACGGCTTGAATGCTGGGTCGGTCGAACGGAAAACGCTGTAAGCCGTGCCGTTGCCGCAGGACGACTGCGCCGCTGTCCAGCCAAGATTGATGGCGCACGAAGCAGAACCGGCGTTGTTCGCTGAGCCTATGCCAGCAAATTGCGGCGCGGCGCTGCACGCACCCACCGCGGTCGCTTCAACGCATTGACTCGGTGCGGCGGAACACTGGCCCGATGGCGCGACAGCGCGAATGCGATAACCGTAGGTGACGCCGCCGGAGGCCGTGGTGTCGCTGAACATCGCGTCAGTCAATGCGGTGGCGATGGTCTGCGTTTGCGTGCCTGCGCAGCCGCCTAGAGTGCGATCAATCGCATACGTCTGTCCCGGCGTGTTGCCGGCCAGCCATGCCAGATCGATGCGGTTGTCACTGTTCGCGTTAGCCGTCACGCCGCTGACAGTGGACGGTGCGCGGCAAAGCAACGGCTCGACCACGAACAGGCCACTCGCGGTATCGCTGATGATCACCTTGCCGCTGGCGAAGTATGGGTACGTACTCCATGCACCGCTGGTTCCCGCCGTGTTGCTGCTCGGAAAGGTATCGAAAAAGGAAACTTCGCTGAGCGAGCCAGTGTCGATCGTGCCAAGGTCGAGGACCCGCAGGCCACTCTTGTAGTTCGCCGCGTAGGCGTAGCCATTGTGCACATACAGGTTGTGGTCGCTGGATGCGACGCCGGCAACGTGGGTGAACGCCAACGAAGGCGCGGTGAGACTTTGCATGTCGAACACGTATGTGTGCGTGTTGTGGCCCAGTCTGGTCTCGTCCAGTTCGTCATCAACCAGCATGTAGCGGCGGTCTGCCGTTAACCAACCCTGGTGGGTGTATTCCACGCCGGGATAAGCGGCCTGCGAGAGCATCACCGGTGCCGACTTGTTGGTGACATCGACGATGGTGACGGTGTCTTCGTTGGAGGCAAAGCAAATTTCGCGCCCGGTGTATCGGGTATCCGGCCCGTCGTAGATGATGCATTGGGCATCGTGGGTGTAGCCGTCAGCACCGAAGCAGCCCGCGAACGTCGGCAACAGCGGATTGCTGATGTTGACCATGTGCAGGCCGGCGTTGCATGTCTCAGTGCCTTGTCGGGAACCGACGGCAAAGGCGAAGCCGGAATCTTCGTTGACGACGATGTTGTGGGCGCGACCGAAATTGCCGTAGTAGGCATCCTCGGTGAATGTCACCAGCGGAGTACCGGTCAGGTTGCGAAGGCGATACAGGTCAAATACCTGCATTCCGTGGTCGGGCGCTTCGGAAACGATGAACGCGTAGTGGCCCATCGTCTTGATGTCGCGCCACGTCGAGTTGCCCGAATGCGTTGGCAGGTTGCCAAGTCTGATCGGCGCAGTTCCGCTGATGTCGACGAACGCGGTGCCGTTGTTCAGGCCGACCAGCGCGTACTCCTTGCCGGTCAGCGGATCGGTCCAACCCCAACTGTCGTTGACTATCCCCGTGGCGCCCAACTGGCTTCTGCTCAGC
>JBBSLA010000211.1:0-2863 GCA_038255665.1 Lysobacterales bacterium
CCGCAGTTGCAGCAATCCGAGGTGCCGCTGATTCCGGCGGGACAACCCGGTGCCGGCTGGCCGATCGGTTTTGTCGATGCCGATGTCTACGAACTGGCCCGCGCGTTCACTGGCTGGACGTTCTATCGCGGCTCCAGCGGCACGCCGAATACCGGCTTGCCTTACCTGGTCACCGAACAGCACGACATTGGCCAGAAGCGCGTACTTGGCGCGTTCACTGCCACCAACACACCATTCCTGACCGAACAGGCGACGTTCCTCGATCGCATCGCCTATCACCCCGGCACGGCGAGGCACATCGCGCTGAAACTTGCGAAAAAGTTCCTTGGCGATAACCCGCCGCAAGCCGTTGTCGACAACGCCGCCGACGTGTTCTGGCAGAACCGGATGGCCGATGACCAGATTGCGCAGACCTTGCGTGCCATCCTGCTTTTCGACGCCGGTGCCGGCTCGTTCCGTGATATCGGCAACTTCGGCAACAAGATCAAGAAACCGTTCGAGCTGGTTATTTCGGCACTGCGCGCGGTCAGCTGCAATTTCACCGTGCGGCGCAACGATTCGGACAGCAACTCATTCATGGATCGCTACGTGCGCAGCGGCCATCGGCCGTTCAGCTGGCGACCGCCAAACGGCTTTCCCGAGCAGAGCGAGTACTGGATGAACAGCGCGGCGTTCGTGCATGCATGGCGCACGATCGACTGGGTTCTCGATGCACGTCTTGGCGCGACCGAAACGCCGCTGGCACCGCTCCTGTCGATCACGTTCGACGAGCTCAGCAGCTCTCCGGCGCAACACACCCCGAACCTGCTCGCCGATTTCTGGCTGGGTCGCGCACTGGGTTGGGCGCCGAGCGCGACCACGGGTTGGCACGGAACCGAACTGCACACTCGAATCCGCGATTTCATGAGCCGCCGCAGCGACAACGTAACCATGTTCGATGCCAACCTCGGCATCGGCAATGGGTCGACGGGCAACACGGCCGGTATCGGCACCGCATCAAGCCCGAACTACTGGCATCCGCGCCTGCGCGGCATGGTGAACTGCATTCTTTTCTCGCCGCAGTTCATGGTTCGCTGACCGGAGACGATCATGGCCAATCTCACTCGTCGCAGTTTCCTCAAGGGTTCCAGCATCTGCCTGACCGCACTGGGCGGCATGCAGCTGGGCCTGCGTATGAACCCTGCGCACGCCGCCGTCAGCGGCGACCGCTTCGTGGTTTATCTGTTCCTGCGTGGCGGCATGGACGGACTGAATTTCGTCTGCCCGATCGCGGGACCGGATCGCACCGCATACGAAATGCAGCGCCCGAACATCCACATTCGCACGACAGGCGCAACCGCTGCGCTGCCCTTGGGCGCGAGCAATTTCGGGCTCAACTTCGCCGCGACCGGACTGCACCAGCTTTACGGCCAGGACAAACTGGCAATTGTGCAGGGCTGCGGTTTTCCGGTCAGCCAGATCACGCGTTCGCACTTCGATGCGCAGGATTATCTCGAAAGCGGCACCCCGGGCAGTTCCGCGATCGGCACCGGCTGGCTGGCACGCCATCTCGCCAGCGCCGGCCAGGTTCCCGACGCTGCCGTCATTCCTTCGCTGAGTGCTGGCACCAGTTCGCCAACCAGCATGCGCGGGCGCCGCGACAACATGGTGCTCGACGACGCGACGAGCTTTCATCCGAACGCCAATAGCACCACCGTCGTCGACGGCCAGCCGGCCTACAAGTTCTCCACGACGAAAACCCTGCGCGAGTTGTACGCCGGCACGGGCAACCTCGACGTGGTCGGCACCAGCGCGGTCGATACCATCGAACTGGTCGACACCCTCAACATCGCCAGCTACACGCCGTCAGCCGGTGCGGTTTACCCAACCACTGGACCGGCGACGACCTTGGCCAACCAAGCCAAGCTGATTGCCAATATCGCCAAGCGCAATATCGGCCTCCAGGTTGCGACGCTCGACTACGGTGGCTGGGATACTCACGAAAACCAGGGCGATGGCACCCAAGCCGATCTCAACCTGAACCAGTACGCCAATCGCGTTGCCGGCCTGTCGCAAACCTTGAACGCGCTCTACACCGACCTTGCGGTTTCCGGCCTCGGGGATCGAATGGTGGTGGTCGTGCAGAGCGAGTTCGGCCGTCGTGTCCGCGAGAACGCGAACAGGGGCACCGACCATGGCAGCGCCAATCCTATACTGCTGCTCGGCGACCGTGTTCGCGGCGGTTTATACGGGACGTTCGGCGGATTGAATTCCGGCCAGCTCTACCAGAACGAAGACCTGGCGACGACGACGGACTACCGCCGGGTGCTCAGCGAGGTGGTCGTGTCGCATCTTGGCAATAACGACCTGGCTTCGGTCTTCCCGGGCTATGCGTACGGCAGCGGGATGGGCGTGTTGCCGACTGACTCGTTGTTTGCCAGCGGGTTTGACTCCGCGTAGACGCCTGCGCGGCTGGCGCTTTGCAGGGCTGTCGCCCGCGGCCTCGTTCTTGTTGGCTTCGCTATGTTTGGCTATCGCCAGATTGGTCAAGCGTTTCGCCGGGCTGCCGCGCGGCGCACTTTGTTGTTCGCTTCGCGCGTAGGGGCTATCGCCAGACTGGTCAAGCGTTTCGCCGGGCTGCCGCCCGCCGCTCTTTGTTGTTCGCTTCGCGCGCAGGGCCTATCGCCAGATTGGTAAAGCGTTTCTCGCGCCTGCCGGCACGCGAGTCACTTTTCTCGCGCAGAGAAAAGTAACCCAAAGATGCGGCCCGATGGCCTGTCGGTCGTGCGGGGAAGCCGCACGACTACGCAGGCACTGGCCGGGTTCGGCTGAAGGCACATCCTGTGCCGCAGCCGAAGCCACGCGATCCCTCGCGTGGCCCGCA
>JBBSLA010000212.1:0-2834 GCA_038255665.1 Lysobacterales bacterium
CGCCATCAGCACCTCAACGCACGCCGCGACGTGGCGATGAGCGCGTGGCCGGTGCGTCGCGATTGCCAAGAGAGCTTCGGCGTGTGCGTATCCCATAGCGCTACCCAACCGGCACACTTCGATCCCATGCCGACTGCAACGCCTAAGCGGCTGCGGTTCTGAAGCACAGCAGGAACATAGCGATGGCCAACGTCCTGCTGGTCGATCATCAGCCCGAGCGCCTACGCAGCTACGGGGCGATGCTGGCCGATCTGGGCGAGAATCTGGTGTCCGCAAGCTCTGGAAAAGCAGCATTGTCGCGACTGGCTGAAGCGGAGTTCGCGGTGATTCTGCTAGCGGTCGACATGCCCGGCCTCGATGGCTTCGAAACCGCTGACTTGATTCATCAGCATCCTCAGCACGCCAACACGCCAATCATTTTCGTCCCTACGGCGCAAACCGCCGAACTCGACCGACGGCGCGGCCGTCGGCTCGAGGCCATTGAATTTCTGTGTGCGCCAGTGGTTCCGCAGATCCTGCGTAGCAAACTTGCCGTGCTTTGTGAGCTGTACCGTCAGCGACAGCAACTCAGTGGAACTCCGACTTCAGCAGACAACACCACGCGAGGACACATCGACTTGGCGGCTGACCTGTCGCCCCAGGGCGAGCCAGTCGCCGCCCGTTCGACTGCCCCGCCAGCGGGCGACGCCGCCGGCCAGCGCGGCCGAAGAATTATGGTCATCGACGACAACCAGGACGCCGCCAACATGCTGGCGATGGCGCTCAGGCTCGGCGAACACGAGGTGCGAGTCGTCTACGATCCGCTGCAGGCTGCAGAAGCCTGCGAGCGCTTCCGTCCAGAAGTCATATTCATGGATGTCAGCATGCCGGGCATGAGTGGCTATGAACTCGCGCTTCAACTGCGCTCGGCCACGTGGTCGGAACTGACCTTAATCATCGCCCTCACCGGTTGGGACGATGAGAGCAACCGCCGACGCTCACGCGAGGCGGGATTCGATCACCACATGGTGAAACCCGCTGACTTGGACGAGATCGAATCACTTTGCGCCGCCCGACGCCGGCCAGGCGGCGGCGTGGAGAAGGGGGACAACGGTGGCTGAGCCATCGATTGCCCCGATGCCATGGGATCCACTCTGGCTGGCGCAGCTCAGCCACGATCTTCGCAACGAGTTGGTGCCTCTGCGAATGGCCACCGACCTGCTGCGACGCGGCCGGCTCGACGCCGATAGCGAGCGCAAGATGATTGCGACGATCGATCGGCAGACCGAGCGTTTGATCCAGATGCTGGACGACGTTGCCGAGTACGGCCGCGCGCTGAGCGCGCTGGCGCCGGCTGTCGCCGGCATGGTCGAGCTCGCGCTGATGGTCGATTGTGCGCTGGGCCAAGTGGATACCAAGCTACGCGCGGCCGGACACAGGCTGCAGGTCACGCTACCAGCAGAACTCGTCGAGGTTCGCGGTGATGCGACGTTGCTGTCCCGCCTGCTGGCCCGCTTGCTCGACAATGCGGTGCGTTTCACCCCTCCCGGCGGCGATATTGGGCTGCGTGCTTCACGACAAACGACCTGCATTCTGATCGAAGTGGCGGACTCGGGCTGCGGCATCGCTCCCGAGCAACGCCAGAAGATTTTCGGACTACCGCTTGGCCAAGGCGACGCCGATGGCCTAGGACTGAGTCTCGCCCTTGCTCGGCACTGCGCGCAGGAATGCGGGGGCGATCTGCAGGTGACGCAGGATGAGCAACTCGGTGGCGCCCTGTTTTTGCTGACGCTGCCGATGGCCTGAGAACGACAGCGCCTACGCCCGGCAATCATCGCGGGTCTGCTGTCGATCGAGGGGAAGGCCGTCAGGCTGGCTTCGGAAGCCGACCTTCGGAGTCCGCCCACGGCCACCACCTTAGGTATTGATCGATCCGTTTGCGTGCGCAAACACATGATTCATCCAGCGCCCAACCCCATCATTCTGTCTGGTGCGGTGCGTGCTGCCTTTCGTGGCACCTTTTCCCACATGCTGTGGCTCGACGGCGTGTATCAGGAGGACATCGAGCAAGCCCAGCGCAAACCGCGCCTGCATCGCGCCCGCGCGCCGACGTCCGCGCAGTTGACGCACTTGGCTGGAAAGATTGCCAATCGTGTGTGCCGGCATCTGGTGCGCAAAGGCTGGCTCGAAGGCGAGGACGAATCTGCTTTCCTGTCAGATAGCGCCGGCTGCGATGACGGTATGGATGGGCTGCGGATGAGTTCGATCACCTACCGCATTGCCACCGGCAAGCACGCCGGGCGCAAGGTCGCGACGCTGCAAACGCTGCCGGGCGACGTCGGCTCGTTGGAAGGCGACGCCGGCAAGGTCGGCGGCTTCTCGCTGCATGCGGGCGTGGCGGCCGAAGCGCACGAGAGCCAGAAGCTCGAACGCCTGTGCCGCTACATTGCGCGCCCGGCGATTAGCGAGAAGCGATTGTCGATCTCGCCGCAGGGCAAGGTGCGTTACCAGCTCAAGACGCCGTGGAGAAACGGCACGACGCACGTGGAGTTTGAGCCGGTGGACTTCATCGCCAAACTCGCGGCCCTGGTACCGCCACCGCGCGCCCACCTGACCCGCTTCCACGGCGTCTTTGCGCCAAACGCGACGTGGCGTGCGCAGCTGACGCCATCGGGGCGCGGCAAACGTCCTCCTACGGACGAGGCGTCGACTGGGGCCAACATCGACCACCGCAGCCCCGACGAAAAGCGACGCTCGATGACCTGGGCGCAACGCCTCAAGCGCGTGTTTGGTATCGACGTGAAAACCTGCATCCACTGCGGCGGCTCGGTGCGCATCGTCGCCAGCATCGAAGA
>JBBSLA010000213.1:0-2810 GCA_038255665.1 Lysobacterales bacterium
CCTGGTTGGCGTGTTCGCGACGCCGCTGCTGGTCGCGATATTGCTATCGACGCGCGGCAATGCGGGTTCGCCGCTGCACGCGATCGGCAGCATCGTCATGCAGATCCTGCTGCCCTTCATCGTTGGCCACTTGCTGCGACCCTGGCTGAAGAACGTGCTTGATCGGAACATAACGCTGATGGCGTATTCCGATCGCGGCACGGTGCTGCTGATCATCTACGTCGCTTTCAGCGCATCCGTCGTTGAAGGACTGTGGCGTCAAGTTCCCGTGCCGGCCCTGTTTGCTGCACTGATCGTGGTGTCCATGCTGCTGGCGGTGGTCCTCACGATCACCACATTCGCCAGTCGCCGCCTCGGCTTCGTCACCGAAGATGAAATCGTCATCGTTTTCTGTGGCTCGAAGAAGAGCCTGGCGACCGGGGTCTTGATGGCGAAGACGCTGTTTGCCGGCAATCCGGCGCTGGGCGTGATCGTGTTGCCGCTGATGCTCTACCACCAGATCCAGTTGATGGTCTGCGCGGTGCTGGCGCAGCGCTATGCAGCGCGACCATTGGAGTCGGAGCGGAAGAAAACCTCGGCGTGAAGGCCAAGACGGTCCGTTACGACTTCGATCAGTCGAAACCCTGGGCGAAGATCGTATCGGCGCTGCACACGCCGGCCACTTGCGCGTGGGTCACGCGCAAGTCGTCTATCCACCAGCCTTCCTTTTCCAGTCCGCCATCCGTACTGAACTGCCAGCGCAGGCGAACGGTCTGGCCTGCAAAGGCGGCAAGGTTGAACTGAGGATTGGTCCAGGCGAGGTTGGTGCCGGTGTACGCCGGCGTATTTAGCGCATAGCCACAAGCATTGCCAGGCTGCGTGATCGACGACGGGTACCCGCCAGTAGGCGTCAGCGTGGTCCAGGTTCCGCCGTCGTTGGTTGAAATCTGCACGATGCCGCCATCGTAGAATTCCTCGATGCCGTAGCGCGTCCAGAAATCGAACATGGGCGTCATGCCCGCCGTCAGCACGATCGAGTCGGACCGCAAGGCCAGGCATTCCGACGCGTTGTAACTCGAGAAGAAACTACGCGCACCGGTATGGGCGACATCACTGACGACTTCCCATGCCACATGAAGAGGTGATGGCGCGTTGGAGCCGGGGCCGTTGGTCACGGTGATTCCGGAAAGATTCGGGTCACCTTGCTCGGCACCACTGAACCAGTCGCCATCGATCGCCGGTCCGCCAGCGCGGGCGCTCAGCCGCATCAGGTTGCTGTCCGTTGCGCCGGTGGTGAGGTCGCTGGCACGCACGATGTAGTTGTAGTTCGTACCTGATAATGCGGAGGAGTCGACGTAGCTGCTCGCGCCGATCTGGCTTTCGATCCGGTTTTGCGGCGACGGCTCGAATGCTGGGTCGGTCGAACGGAAGACGCTGTAAGCCGTGCCATTGCCGCAGGACGACAGCGCCGCTGTCCAGCCAAGGTTGATGGCGCACGAAGCAGAACCGGCGTTGTTCGCCGAGCCGATGCCAGCGAATTGCGGCGCTGCGCTGCATGCACCGACGGCGGTCGCCTCAACACATTGGCTGGGCGCTGCCGAACACTGGCCGGAAGCTGCAACGCCGCGAACGCGATAGCCATAGGTGACGCCGCCAGATGCCGTGGTGTCGCTGAACATCGCGTCGGTCAATGCGCTGGCGATGGTCTGCGTCTGCGTTCCAGCGCAGCCACCTAGAGTGCGATCAATCGCATACGTTTGTCCCGGGGTGTTGCCGGCCAACCATGCAAGGTCAACACGATTCGCGCCGTTCGGATTCGCCGTGACGCCGGTTACGCTGGACGGCGCGCGGCACAACAATGGCTCGACCACGAACAGGCCGCTGGACGTGTCGCTGATGATCACCTTGCCGCTGGCGAAGTACGGATAGGTGCTCCATGCACCACTGGTCCCCGCCGTGTTGCTGCTCGGAAAGGTATCGAAAAAGGAAACCTCGCTGAGCGAGCCCGTGTCGATCGCGCTGAGGTCGAGAACGCGCAGCCCGCTCTTGTAGTTCGCCGCGTACGCATAGCCGTTGTGCACGTAGAGGTTGTGGTCGCTTGATGCGACGCCGGCAACATGGGTGAACGCCAACGAAGGCGCGGTGAGACTTTGCATGTCGAACACGTATGTGTGCGTGTTGTGGCCCAGTCTGGTCTCGTCCAGTTCGTCATCAACCAGCATGTAGCGGCGGTCTGCCGTCAACCAACCCTGGTGGGTGTATTCCACGCCGGGATAGGTCGGCCGCGACAGCATGACCGGTGCCGCCTTGTTGGTGACATCGACGATGGTGACGGTGTCTTCGTTCGAGGCAAAACAGATTTCTCGACCGGTGTAGCGGGTGTCCGGCCCGTCGTAGATGATGCATTGGGCGTCGTGTGTGTAACCGTCAGCGCCGAAGCAGCCGGCGAAAGTCGGCAGCAACGGATTGCTGATGTTGATCATGTGCAGGCCCGCACTGCATTGCTGCGTGCCTTGGCGCGAACCGACCGCAAATGCGAATCCCGAATTCTCGTTGATCACGATGTTGTGGGCGCGACCGAAATTGCCGTAGTAGGCATCCTCGGTGAATGTCACCAGCGGAGTGCCGGTCAGGTTGCGCAGGCGATGCAGATCGAACACCTGCATGCCGTGGTCGGTCGCTTCGGAAACGATGAACGCATAGCGGCCCATCGTCTTGATGTCGCGCCACGTCGAGTTGCCCGAATGCGTCGGCAGATTGCCAAGTCGTACCGGCGTTGTGCCGCTGATATCGACGAACGCGGTGCCGTTGTTCAGGCCGACCAGCGCGTA
>JBBSLA010000214.1:0-2753 GCA_038255665.1 Lysobacterales bacterium
CCAACATCTTCGCAGCCTACTTCGGCGCGGCCAACTCGTATGAGTTCCTCACGGGAACATCGATGTCTGGCCCGCACGTAGCAGGCAGCGCCGCGCTGGTCATGGGTGTGCATCCGACCTGGACTCCGATGGAAGTCAAGTCGGCGATGCAGTTGACGGCGAAAAAGACTGGCTCAAAGGACTTCACTAACGGCACGCCGAACAACGGCCAGTGGGACGCTGATGACGTCGGTAACGGCCGAGCTGCGATGGACCGCGCTGCCTTGGCTGGTTTGGTGTTGAACGAGACCTACGACAACTTCCTGGCCGCGAATGCCAATCCGATCAATCAGCGGGCACTCAACCTGCCGTCGATGCGAAATACGCTGTGTACGCCCAACTGCACGTTTACCCGCACGGTACGCAACACCTTGCCGGGTGCCAGTAGCTGGTCGGCCGCAGGTGTAGCCATCACGTCGGGCGGCACGGTTTCTGTCTCTCCAGCCAGCTTCTCGTTCACTGGTGCCGGCATTCCGAATGCCGATACGCTGTTCGCCAACGGCTTCGACACACCGGTGCCAGCGGAAACGCAGGTGCTTACGATCACGGTCACCACGCCAGCTGCATCCACCGAGATGGCGTTCGGCGAAGTCAACCTGACCGAGACCGGAAGCCGTTCGCCAGCCCTGCACATGACTACAGCGGCCAAGAAGCCGGCGGTCATTCCACCGGGTGTTGTTACCCTGCAGTCGGACAGCTTCAGCGGATCGGGCAACTTCAATCTTATTGGCAACGCCACCGCCGATCCGCCGTTGCAGTTCGCCTGGCTGAATCGGTTCACGCCCTCCGTCGCGTCGTTTCCGTTCACGCTGAATACGATCCAGACGATCTTCGCCGGGGCTGTGGGCTCCACTCCGCCGCGCAATGGTAGTGAGCTCGGTGAGTTGTTCGATTTCTACATCTATCAGGACAACGACGCGAATCCTGCCAACGGAGCAACCTTGCTAGGCAGCGTGACCGGGGTAGCGGTAACCGTGCAGAACGCGTTCCAGACCGTAGTCATTCCTGGAGGCTTGGCGATTACCGCGGCAGGTGGTGGCGATATCCTGATCGCGATGGTCAACCGCGGACGCCTGGGCTATTTCCCGGCAGCTGCCGACCTTGGCCCGGATCAGGACCGCTCGTGGATCGGTACCATCAATGGGGTAGTGGCGGGCCCGCCAGTTCTGGCTACGTCCGGCCTGCAACGCACCACTGCGTTAGTAGCAACCTTCACCAACAACTGGATCATCCGTGGCAACGGCACGACGCCGTCCGGTGCGCCCGTGTCGCTGGAGAACTAGACCGCTGCAATGCTGAATACGCCCGACTGAGTCATCGTCAGGCGAAAACACGAACCGGCGCGGGGGCAACCTGCGCCGGTTTTTTTGTGTCCTCAATAAGCCAGCCGCGCAGGTCGGCGAGCCCAGTGGGGCAGAGGTACGCAAATCCTCGCTACATAACCGCCAGGTCGCCGTGACGGAGGGCTGAGGAATTAGCTAGCGCGCGCCGGGGAGCCGGAGATTCGAGAGCAATCTCGCAGACTCGATCGTCTTTCGCTGACTAGGGGACTGACTAGGGGACAGCCACTGGCTAACTGGAAAGTCGCGATACGCTTGCCATTCGCGCAGCGCGCGATGCACCTTGGCTGCTCGCCGCGTGGCACTAAAGGTGCTTGGGGCGCTGGTCAACACTCAATCACGTTGACAGCGAGTCCGCCGCGCGAAGTTTCCTTGTATTTGTCCATCATGTCGCGGCCGGTGTCGCGCATGGTGCGGATTACCTTGTCGAGCGAAACGTGGTGCTTGCCGTCGTTGCGCACGGCCATGCGTTGGGCGTTGATCGCCTTGACTGCACCCATCGCGTTGCGCTCAATGCAGGGAATCTGGACCAGGCCGCCAATCGGATCACAGGTCAGGCCCAGGTTGTGTTCCATGCCGATTTCGGCGGCGTTCTCGACCTGATAGATGGTGCCGCCGAGTGCGGCGGTCAGGCCGCCGGCCGCCATTGAGCAGGCTACTCCGACCTCACCTTGGCAGCCGACTTCCGCACCCGAGATTGACGCGTTTTCCTTGTAGAGAATGCCGATGGCGCCAGCAGTCAGCAGGAAATCGATGATGCCTTGCTCGTCGGCTTTCGGGCAGAAGCGAATGTAATAGTGCAGCACGGCCGGAATAATGCCGGCAGCGCCATTGGTTGGTGCGGTGACGACGCGACCGCCGGCGGCGTTTTCTTCGTTGACCGCCAGTGCATACAGGTTGACCCAGTCGAGAATCGTCAGCGGATCGCGCAGTGCATCCTCCGGGCGATTGCGCAGATCCTTGATCATTTCGGGAGCGCGGCGGACGACGTGCAAACCACCCGGCAAGATGCCCGACTGGCGCGTGCCGCGTTCGACGCAGGCAGCCATCGCATTCCAGATGACCAGCAGGCCTTCGCGAATTTCCGTTTCGCTGCGCCACGCCTTTTCGTTGGCCATCACCAGTTGCGCGATGGTCAGGGAGTTGTCGGCGCACAGCTTCAGCAACTCATCGCCGGAATTGTATGGATAGGGCAAGGTTGTCGTGTCGGCGACGATGCGGTCATCGGCGGCTTCGTCGGTGTTGACTACGAAGCCGCCGCCGACCGAGTAGTAGTCGCGCGTCGCCATCTCGTTGCCATCGGCGTCGAAGGCGCTGAAGCGCATGCCATTGGAATGGAATGGCAGCTTGCTGCGCTTGTTGAAAATCAGGTCG
>JBBSLA010000215.1:0-2747 GCA_038255665.1 Lysobacterales bacterium
CTACGAGAAGCAGGAGACCGAGGAAGCTCTGGAGCAGTTGCAGCGCTCGGAGTACCAGAGCGACGAGCGCTTCGCCGACGTACTGGCTCGTAGCCGCGCGGCACAGGGACACGGTCCGCGATGCATCTTCGCGGAACTGAAATCGCATGGCATTATTGATGCCTTCATCGCATCGGCAATCGCCGCCGTCGATATTGACTGGGCCGATTCGGCGCTGCGTCAATATCGCCGTCGCTATGGCAGCACGCGCGCTGCGACACCTGCCGAATCGGCGAAACGTTCGGCCTTCCTGCTTCGTCGCGGCTTCGATGGCGCCACGGTTCGCGCGGTGACCCGCGCGCCATTGGACGTTGTGGACGACGAACCGTTCGAGTGAGCGCCAAGGCGCTGCAAAACGCCTGAGTAGCCGGAAGGTCGGCGGCGTTATCGAAGCCGATCGCCACGGATCGCGCCACGTTTTGCGACAATGCACGCATACGTTGGCCGGTTTGTGGCCGCGAACTGTTTGATATCCGGATTTCCATGAAGACCACTGCCCAGATTCGCGCCGAGTTTCTCGAATTCTTTCGCTCGAAAGACCACACCATCGTGCCATCGGCATCGCTGGTGCCGAGTAACGATCCAACCCTGCTGTTCACCAACTCAGGGATGGTCCAGTTCAAGGATGTATTCCTCGGCAGCGAAAAGCGGCCTTACGTTCGCGCGGCCGACGTGCAGCGCTGCCTGCGCGCGGGTGGCAAGCACAACGATCTCGACCAGGTTGGTTACACGGCGCGCCATCACACCTTTTTCGAGATGCTCGGCAACTGGTCGTTTGGCGACTATTTCAAGCGCGACGCCATCCTGTGGGCCTGGGAACTGCTGACCGAAGTCTGGAAACTGCCCAAGGATCGTCTGCTGGTCACCGTTTACCACACCGATGACGAGGCCTACGGCATCTGGCACGACGACGTTGGCATTCCCGCCGAACGCATCGTGCGCATCGGCGACAACAAGGGAGCGCCATACGCATCGGACAATTTCTGGCAGATGGCCGACACCGGGCCATGCGGCCCCTGCACCGAAATCTTCTACGACCACGGTGCGCACATTGACGGCGGTCCGCCCGGTTCGCCGGACGAAGACGGCGATCGTTACATCGAAATCTGGAACCTGGTTTTCATGCAGTTTGATCGCGCTGCCGATGGCAGCCTGTCGCCGCTGCCGGCGCCGTGCGTGGATACCGGCATGGGCATGGAGCGTCTAGCCGCAATCCTGCAAAACGTGCACAGCAACTACGAGATCGACCTCTTCTCGCGACTGATAGCCAAGGCCAGCGAACTGACCGGTACTCCTGATCTTTCCAACAAGTCGCTGCGCGTAATTGCCGATCACATTCGCGCCTGCTCTTTCCTCGTCGTCGATGGCGTGCTGCCATCGAACGAAGGACGTGGCTACGTATTGCGTCGAATCATTCGACGCGCCTTGCGGCATGGCTGGATGCTTGGCGTGCGCGGCGATTTTTTCTGGAAAATGGTGCCGACGCTGGTTTCCGAAATGGGTGATGCCTATCCCGACCTGGTTGCGCGCCAGGACGTCGTCAGCAAGTCGCTCAAGGCTGAGGAAGAGCGCTTCGGCGAGACGCTGGAGCAGGGCATGAAGCTGTTTGCCGAAGTTGCTGCGAACTCGGCTTTAGTGATTCCCGGCGCGGATGCGTTCCGTCTCTACGACACATATGGCTTTCCAGTCGACCTGACCGCAGATATCGCGCGCGAACGTGGCCTCACGGTCGATATGGCCGGTTTCGATTCCGCGATGAATGAGCAACGCGAACGAGCGCGGGCTGCTGGAAAGTTCGAATCCAAAGGGTCCATGCCAGCCAACCTCGCCAGTTCGCTCGCGCCAACGCAATTCACCGGCCATGACGCGCTCGGCAAGCTTTCGGGCAAGGTGCTCGCGATCATTCGTGACGGCCGCAAACTGGATGCTCTCGACAACGGCGAGCAGGCAACGGTGATTCTGGATCAGACCCCGTTCTACGCCGAATCAGGTGGACAGGTTGGCGACACAGGAACTTTGCGCAGCGCGGGCGGCGAGTTCATCGTCAGCGATACCGTCAAACTTGGCGGTGCCTTCCACGCGCACCTCGGGACATGGAGCGGAGATTCGCTGCGCGTAGGGGCCAGCGTCGAAGCCGACGTCGATGCCGACCGTCGCCAATCGGTGGTACTCAATCATTCGGCGACGCACCTGCTGCATGCCGCGTTGCGCAAGGTTCTTGGCGAGCACGTGCAGCAGAAGGGCTCGCTCGTCGCGCCGGATCGACTCCGTTTCGACTTCTCCCATTTCGAGCCGATGAGCCGCGATGAGCTGGCTCGTGTCGAATCGCTGGTCAACAGCCAGATTCGCGCCAATTCTGGCGGCGAGATTCACGAAATGGCCTATGACGAAGCGATCGAATTCGGCGCGCTCGCCCTGTTCGGTGAGAAGTACGGCGACCGTGTTCGCGTGTTGAGGATGGGCGATTTTTCGACCGAACTGTGCGGTGGCACCCACGTGGCGCGGACCGGCGATATCGGCCTGTTCAAGATCCTTGGCGAGAGCGGTGTTGCTTCCGGCGTGCGCCGAGTCGAAGCGGTAACCGGCGCCGCTGCGCTGGATCATGTCGCGGCTGAAGAGGCGCGTCTGGACGAAGTCGCCGACTTGCTGTCGGCCAGCAGCAGCGATGTCGTCGACAAGTTGCGCCAGTTGTTCGAACGACAAAAGAA
>JBBSLA010000216.1:0-2737 GCA_038255665.1 Lysobacterales bacterium
GGCGGTGCGATCGGATTTTCCGGCGCCAACCTTGATGTGTTTCGCTCAACCTTTTCCAGCAACGATGCCTTTCGCGGTGGGGCGATATCGCTGCTTTCGACCACACGGATTCGTTTATTCAACAACACAGTGGTTGCGTCGACCTTTGGCTTGGCAGGTCGACAGGGCACCGTGATGCGAATTCTGGATGACGAATCCGCGCATTCCCTCGTATTTTCCAACAACATCTTTATGGGCAACTGCACCTATCCATCGGCGGAGCGCAAGCCGAACGTGGCGCGCGGCAACATTGAGTCGCCAGGGTCGACGTGCCGGTTCGATCTTGCGAATTCCAGCTCGCAGAACCAGCTTTCTGCGACCAGTGCCCAGATCAATCTCGGCGCACTGGGCGACAACGGCGGTCCAACGCCGACACGACTACCCGGCGCGGCCAGTATCGCGATCAATCAGGGTAGCGAGCAGTTTTGCCTGGCGACCGATCAACGGCACTACTCGCGCAACGACGCCTTCTGCGACGTTGGATCGGTCGAGGTTGGAGCCATCGACGACACTATCTTTCAAAGCGGATTCGACTCGCCCTGAGCCGGCGTACTCCCGTCCTTCCGGGTTCTCGCGCGATCAAGTCCAGGCATTGAAAGGTTGCAACCGACGCTCATTGAGCACGCTTGTCAGAGCAAAAAGCCCGTCACAGTGGACAGGCTTTTCGTACGACACGCATGTTGTTGCTTCGATCAGAACTTGTAGACGAGGTTGGTCGTCAACAACTGGTCGGTCTTCTTCGAGCCTGGGGTCACGTCGCTATTGCGGCGAACCTGATAGCCCAGCTTCAGGGCCAACGCATCGGTCATCGACACGGCGAGGCCAGCGTCGTTCTGGATGAACTGATTGTTCGAGCCGGCTTCGACCAGGAACGTGTTCTCAAACGCGGTGCTGGTGGTCAACTGGTGCTTGAACGCGATCAGGCCGCGGCCGATGACTTCACCGTCGACCTCGGGATCGATGATGGTCGCGATCGGCGGCGTGCCGATGTTCTTCACGAACGGACGCTCGTCGTAGCGCTTGTAGCCCGGGCCGATTTCAAAGCTGAGTTCGGTGCGCTCGTTCTTGATTGCCGTATAGCCGTAGCCCAGCGATGCCGTCCACTGGTACTCGTACGATGAGAAGTCATCGTTCTCATAGCGCAGCGCGCCGACGATGTAGCGGCGCTCGTCAAGCTTGTAGCCTGACGATCCGCCGATCTCAAAGCGATTGGCCGTGGTGTTGTATTCCGTCGAGCTGACGATGACGGGCTGGCCGTTCGGGCCGATGACGGCATTGGAAACCGTGTTCTGACCCTTGCTGCGCAACGCGGTCAGGAACGCCTGATGCTTCCAGGTTTCGTCTTCCTTGGCAAACTTCAGCTTGACGTTGACGTTCTCGGACTTGCTGTTGCCGCGCGACGCGGCAAGGCCGGCTTCGCCCGAACCTGTCCAGCCGTCTTCGGCCATGGCGACAGCCGGAAGCGCCGCCAGCAAGGCGGCAGTGATGAGCAATTTGTTCATTGGGATACCTCGATGGAATGGGAAACGGACAGAACAAGACAATGCTGCATTGCGGCATTTTAGCAGTCTTGCGGTGGAATCCTCGCTCTTCGTCATCCTCGCGAAAGCGGGACTGCAAAGGCAGAGCCTGTCCCGGACTTGGTCCGGGAATGCCGAAGCGAACATACGCATCGCGGATGGCCCGAAGGGCGCGCGAAGGAGTTCGCGCGTAATGACGCCAGAGTGAGGCGGCCCGACGACACTCACGGCCGCTACGTTGCGGCAACTTCTGGCACACTTGCCGCGTTTTGCCGCCCGCGTCTCTCGGCGGTACCATCCCGAAACAACAGCAACGGAATCCTATGTCTGCCCTGATTTGCGGCTCGCTTGCCTACGACACCATCATGGTGTTTCCGGACCAGTTCAAGAATCACATCCTGCCGGACAAGGTGCACATCCTGAATGTCGCGTTTCTGGTGCCGAGGATGCGTCGCGAGTTCGGCGGCTGCGCCGGCAATATCGCCTACAACCTGAAATTGCTGGGTGCCGATCCGCTGCCGATGGCCACCGTCGGCCAGGACTTCGGACCCTATCGCGAACATTTCACCGCTTGCGGCGTGAATCTGGACAACGTCAAGCAGATCGACGACCTGTACACCGCGCAGGCGTTCATCACCACCGACCTCGATGACAACCAGATCACGGCGTTCCACCCGGGCGCGATGATGCGCAGCTACGAGAACAAGGTTGCCGATGTGGCCAACGCCACCTTCGGCATCGTGGCGCCGGACAGTCGCGAGGCGATGTTGCAGCACGCCAACGGCTTTGCCGAACTCGGCATCCCCTTTATCTTCGATCCGGGCCAGGCGTTGCCGTTGTTCAATGGCGAGGAGTTCAAGGCGTTCATCGAACTGGCCCAGTACGTCACCGTCAATGACTACGAGTCGGAGTTGTTGCAGACCCGGACCGGCTGGAGCGCGGCTGAGATCGCGCAGCGCGTGAAGGCCTATATCGTCACTCGCGGACCGAAGGGTTCGGTGATCCATGCCGATGGCAAGAGCCACGAGATTCCGGCTGCGCACGAGCGCCGCGTATCCGACCCGACTGGCTGCGGCGACGCGTATCGAGCCGGCCTGATCCACGGCATGATGAAGGGCATGGACTGGCCGACGGTAGGAAAAATGGCTTCGCTGATGGGCGCATTGAAAGTGGAACAC
>JBBSLA010000217.1:0-2667 GCA_038255665.1 Lysobacterales bacterium
AGCGTCACCATGGGCCAACGCGACACCACGATCGCATCGGGCGACGTGTCGGTGCCGCTGGGCTCTGGCCTAGGCTTTCGCGTCACCGGTGAGCGCGAACGCTCGGACAGCTTCATCAATTTCGCCGAGATCGACCGCGCCAACTATTCCGCCGTGTTCACCTATGACAAGGATGAGGCGCTGGCACTTACGCTGCGCTATGAAAACATCGAAAGCCGCGACGACGGTGCCGCGACCCGGGTTGGCTTGCCGGTGGCCGGCACGATCACCCAGCGCGATCGCCTGCGCATTGGCCGGTCGACGTATCTGGGCGAGCCGGCGCTCGATTACCAGCGTTCATTCGGCGATATCCTGTTAGGTGAAGCCAAGTACCGGTTCACCGACAATCTGAGCCTGACTGCCGCGGCACGCCGGAGCACGGTCAATTTCGAGCAAACCGAAGTACGCACGCTGGGCGCGCTGAACCTGGATACCAGGCTGGTGGCGCGCACGCGTGCGCGGCAGCTGGATCTGGAAGAAGAGCAGAAAAACGCGCGCGTTTTCCTGGGCGCCGATTTCCAGACTGGAGCAATCACCCACGATCTGGTCGTCGGGCTGGAGTATTTCGAGTTCGACCTGCTTGTCGAGAACCGCGCGATCGCCAACGTCAATATCCCGCGAATCAATGTACTGGTCCCGCAATATCTGCCGCCTGGAACGGTCGTGCCCTTGGGTCCGCCGGCGGTGTTCAACAACCTCGACAAGGCGCGCGAGGTCTTTGTCCAAAATGTGGCTCGGATCGGCGATCTAACCATCACCGGCGCGCTGCGACGCAACCGCAGCGACTTCCAGTCAAGTTTCGACGATCCGGCGCGACTTACGCAGACCCTCTACCAGTTGGGCGGTACTTATGCGCTCAATAAAGACCTGAGCGTGTTCGCCGGACACAGCACAGGCTTCAACGCCAACAGCGATATCGCCACCGCGCTCAGCCAGAACCAGGAACGTTTCGATCCGGAGTTCTACCGTCAGACCGAGATTGGAATAAAGACCTCATTGCTCGCCGACCTGACCGGTACGGCGTCGATATTCGAGATCCGTCGAGACGACATTCTGGTCGCCGATCCGGCCGATCCGGACTTTCTGCTGCAGGTTGGCCAGGAGCGCACTCGCGGTTTCGAAGCCGACCTGGTCTGGACGCCGACGCCATCGCTCCAGTTGCGCGGCGGCTATGCTTATCTCGATGCCATCGTCACCCGCGATACCAATCCGGATAGGGTCGGCAATCGCCGCGCCTTGGTGCCGCGGCAGCAGTTCAACGCATATGGCACCTACACGTTCCGCGAAGGCTGGGCGGACGGCCTGCAGTTCGGTCTGGGCGCAACGCATTCGACTCGGGCCTTTGCATCGATCACCAATACTGTCGAGCAACCGGCCTTCACTGTGGTCAATTTGACGGCGTCGTACAGCTTCGACAGGTACCGCATCGATGCCTTCGTCACCAACGCTTTGGATGAGCACTACTTCATTGCCCGCGACAACGCCAGGGTCAACCCCGGTGAGCCACGCTTGGCCAGTCTCCGCTTCACCGCCCGCTTCTAGGAGCCACACCTGTATGAAGACCCTGAGAAACCATCTTCCCCGCGCCGCGCTTGCGCTGCTGCTCGTCCTGCCGGCGGCGGCGGGCGCGCACGACTTCTGGCTGCAGCCCGAAAGCTATGCCATCGCTCCGAACTCTGCTGTCAAGGTTGACATGGTGATCGGCCACGATGGCATTCTTGAGCCATGGAATGTGCGCTGGGAGCGCGTGGTGTCCTTGCGCAGCTATGGTCCGCGAGGGGTGCGCGATCATCAGGTCGGCGTCGTGCCGAACCGCGGCGATGC
This sequence comes from Lysobacterales bacterium, assembly GCA_038255665.1. GTDB lineage: Bacteria > Pseudomonadota > Gammaproteobacteria > Xanthomonadales > Rhodanobacteraceae > Dokdonella. The sequence goes on from JBBSLA010000217.1 coordinate 1,864, forward strand.
CCGTGGCGGCGCCCTGGTGCGTCTGCAGGAGGAGGGCACCCATTTGCTGGCCTTCGAGAGTCACCATTCCTTCAGCGAACTGCCAGCGGAAAAATTCAATGCCTACCTTGAGCTTGAGGGGCTTACGCCAGCGCAGCAGGCGCGCAAACGCGATGGGACAAGCGACCAGCCGGGTCGGGAGATCTACTCGCGGCGAGCAAAAACGCTGATCCAGGTCGGCTCGAAACGAACTGCTGAAGCGCTGCAACCGATTGGACAGACGCTGGAGATCGTGCCCGAAGCACACCCGGACGGCGTCCACGGCAAGGATGCGACCTTGGCGTTCCGGATCCTGTTCCAAGGCCGACCACTGCCCGGCGCCCTGGTCGACATCACGTTTCTGGAACGCGTCGACCGCGAAACGATCACCAAGGTGGAAAGTGACAAGCACGACACGCTCAGCGAGGAGCGGCAAGGGCAACGCAGCGACGCGCAAGGGCGAGTTGTCTTCGATCTCCCACATCAAGGTCGCTGGCGGGTTAACGCGATCTGGACGCGCAGTCTGGATCATCATCCAACCGCCGCGTTCGAGACCGTGTTCAGCAGTTTGAGCTTCGCAAACTGAGGGACCTCAGCGAGCGCTGCACTGAAACCCCAGGGATGCTTGTTCTTCACGCGGTAGAACTAGGGATGTTCTGAACAAGTCCACGCAGGCGGCATGATGTCCGGAAGGTTTCCAGATTGGGGTGCGTGGCGCAGTGCAGGCTGGCCGCCTGGACAAGCCGCGCGCGCCGATCTGGGGGCCTTCCGGACATCACCCCGTCG
>JBBSLA010000218.1:0-2586 GCA_038255665.1 Lysobacterales bacterium
CGGCTTGGATGCAACTTCCGTATTGAATTGCGCCTAACCCCGCCTTGAGCAGCTCGTAGGTTCGACCCCAGGATTCGGGTAGCGCAGCAAGTCGGAGCCGCGTGAGTTAAGTTCGGCGACCGGCCGCTCCTGGCCGGTAGCAGCCCTGCCGCCATGGAGGCTAGCGATCCAGGCCGGTCAGTGGCGCATGCAGTCCATGCCATCGCGCTTCAGTCAACGAGGCTGTCCAGGACACGGATCGAGTTGGAGCTCACGTCAAGGGTTCGACTCTATATATGGAACGACCAGCGGCAACCGATCTCCGACGCGGCCAGAGCGGTGGTCAAGGCCTTGTATTGCAAGAACAGACGGACTGGTCGGTGCCCTCAAGGTCCTCAACGCGACGACTTGGCGTCCTGACCGGCGGCTTGCACCGCGCGGGCAGGTGCCACGCGGTCTCAGCGCGCCGCGATTTTCTGCAGGAAAGACTCGATCGCGCTCGCGACCTTGTCTGGCTGGTCGAACATGGCGAAGTGTCGCGAAGGCGAAATCGACTGCACGTCCAGTTGCGGGGTGCCGGCCATCAGCGAGCGGTAGTAGGCCGTCTTTGCAGCTTCGGTGATGCCCTGCGCCGCGCCGTCGGCGGGGTTGTATGGCGAGAGCAGCAAGACCGGCGCGCTGATCTTCGGCAGCCCCGGGCGCAAGTCGAAGGCGAGAGTTTCGGCCATGAAATCGGCGGTGGCGTCCGGGTCGCTTTTCGCAGTCAGCTGCGCCAGCCGAGCGCCAGTGCCGGCGTCGATCACGCCGATCATCTGCATGTACTGCGACTGTTGCGCAGCGAAGGCCGTCGCGTCTACGCCGGCCATGCGCGCCTTGATGCCTGCCGCCATGGCGGGTCGTTGTTCCGGCGTCATCGACTCGGTGCCGGGAAAGACTGGCAAGCCGTCGATGCTGATCACCCCGCCGACCAGGCCGGGCTGGCGTTCGGCAAGCGCCAGTGCAAGCACGCCGCCCAGGCTATGGCCGATCAGCACGGGACGTTCGAGCTGCTGGGAAGCGATCAGCTGCTGTAGCGAATCGATCGCGCCCTGCATGCCCTCGCCTGCCTGCGCGGGGCGCCCGTCGAAGCCGGCCAGGGTGACCACGTAGACCACATGGCTATCCTGCAGACCGCGTACCGTGTCCTCCCAGACCCACGCGCCACTGGCAAGGCCAGGGACGAGGATCACCGCCGAACCACGCTCGCCATGGCGGTCGACCCGCAGGCTGCCGACCTCGAAACGTTTGACATCGACATGCACCTGGGCGGTGGCGCTGTTCGCGCTGGCGTGACCAGCCGCGGTTGTTGCCGGATCGCTGGCGAAGGCGCGGCCGGCGAGGATGAGGGCGAGGCTGGCACCGAGGACACCCATGCTCATGCGTCGCGACGATGACGTCGAATTTCTGGTTTTCATGCTGGTTCCTGTCTCAGGGAGTGAAGATGTCTTCGATGGATCTGCCGAACAGCTTGGCGATGGCGAACGCCAGTGGCAGGCTCGGGTCGTAACGTCCGGTCTCCAGGGCGTTGACGGTCTGCCGCGAAACCTCCAGCAGCTCAGCCAGGTCTGCCTGCGTCCATCCGCGCCCGGCGCGCAATTCGCGGATGTGGTTGTTCATCGCCAGTCGATCCAGCCGCGCACCATCGCTACCAGTCCCCAACTGCCGCCGAGCACGGCCCAGACCCAGAACATGCTCTGGCGCGGATACCCGGCGCCCTCGAGGAAGCCATAGGTGAATGACAGCGCGGCGGTAATACCGGCGGCGATCGCGGTGTTCTCCAGAAGCAACCTGCGTATGTATTCATCCATTCGCCGGTACTGACGCACGATCACCCAGAGCATGAGGCCGAAGCCGAGCATCGGAGCAAGCAGTATCAGCAGGCGGACCGGCCCTGGCGCCATCGACTTGGCGAGGGCCAGCGAGCCCACCAGCAGCACGATGTACAAGGTCATGGTGCCGCCAAGTTCCAGGAGGTACTGCCTGGCCAGTCGTTGTTCGCGCATCACAAGCTCCGGAAGTAAAGTACGCTTTACACGGTACGGAGGCTTCCCGTATATGTCAAGGGTCCTTTACATTGCCGGCATTGGCCAGCATGCCGATCGGCCGGGACAGCTTCGACCAGCGATCACGCCACGGTAGAGCGCGGCAAGAAGACCTGCAGGTGGATTGCGTCATTCCCGCTCTGCCTGGCCGCCGGCGTAACGATGACCGGTCGCGCCCGGTCGAGCAGGACCAGAAGTTTCCGCCCCACGCGCTGCTGTTGACCGAGTGTGCATCGCAGTGGCGAAGTTTCGAGCTCATCGGCGTCTGCATCTTCGCAGGCGCGAGCCCATGCCAGACGCTCAGTTCGTCGACGAAGTAATGGCACTGTTGGGTGTTGACGAGTATCCCAATCTGGCCGGGAAGCGCCTGTCGCAATTGTCTGCTTGCGACTGTGGATTCAACCAACATGTTGCAACGATCGATTGAATCCACAGACCCCATTGATCGAGGCTGTAGCCGTGCCGTTGGTGGTCGAAGTCGTCACCGCGGGCAAACGGATACGGACGCGGCCGCGTGGATTTCGTC
>JBBSLA010000219.1:0-2507 GCA_038255665.1 Lysobacterales bacterium
GCTGGCAATTGCGGCTCAGGATTTCGAGTTCGTCGCCGGTGCTCGCCGCCCCGCTCTGCAGATTGACCACCACGCCAAGCGTGTCTCCCAGCGGTTCCAACTGCATGCAGATCGCATCGATGGTCGTCTGGCTGCGCTGTTCGTTGCTGGTCACGGTGGCCAGCAGGTTCTCATGGTCGATCCATACCAGCGAGCGAACGCCATCGACGTTCCGCGCCGCACTACGCGCGGCTTCGCGGTCCATGCGGCGCGACGGATCAGCCAGCTTGATCGACTTGCGGAAATTCTCATTCAAGCCCTCCATTCCACGCTGCACGCCTTGCTGGTTGCCGACCAGGGCATTGCCGCGGATATCTGCAAGACGAGCTGCAGTCGCCACCGGGTCTAGTGGCTGCCCGGCTTGTTGCGGGCGCGTCGATTCGGGAGTCGAAGGTGCCGGGCTGCACGCTGACACCAGAAGAAGCATGGGAATGATCAGACGGGTCATGGCATGGAGTCGAAAAATGGGATCTGGTTTTCATCACCGCGGCGCGCGCTGGGGTCCAGCGTTCGAAATCAGGGCAGGATTACCGTTCATCCACATATAAATACTTCTGGAACCCAACGAAGACGCTACGGATCTGGTCGGGAGTTCCCAAATCTGCCGCAGCATCGGAAATGGCGTGATATTTCAGCTTTAGCAAAGGCGTCAGCTTCTCTAGCGCCAATTCGTCCACCCCTTCGTCGACGTAGTGGCCCAGCACAAATTCGACGAAGGCCAAGTGCCGGCCGGTTCTGTAACTGTCGTATAACTTGGCTTTCGCCTGCATGGCCCGCTCGCTGCGCGGGATAGGTGGACGGGCGTAGGCGACATAGGCGAGTACGTCGAACAGATCGCTGTTGTCCGCCTCGATCGCCGCTTGCATCCCCGCCAGCGCGTCGCGCCCGAAGCCTTTTTCGGCCAGCCCCAGCAGCAGCGATTTCCGCGTCTCCGGCTCGCTCCAGATCTCACGCAACCGGTCTTCGTCCCTGAAGAACTCTGGCAGTACACCGAACAGGCTTTCAAGGAACTGTGCCGCCGACATCGGCCGGCCATCCGCACTCCAGAACGTCGTTGCAACCATGCTCTGGATTTGCCGCGCCTTGCCATCGGCAAGCTTGACCTGGATCTTCACCGGACGTGGCTCCAGCGGTCCCACCTGTTCCGATGCCGGCGTATCGACCTCGCCGTCGGTGAGATTGGCGGCACGTGGCGCCGGTTCCAATGGCTCGCCATCCCATTCCGGGTCACTGAAATGGTGATGCGCCTTCACGAAGTCATACACCGTGAAGTAGTCCTTGCCGTCGTACAGGCGGGTGCCACGGCCGATGATCTGCTTGAACTCGATCATCGAGTTGATCGGCCGCAACAGCACGATGTTGCGCACGTTGCGCGCATCCACGCCGGTTGAAAGCTTCTGCGACGTAGTCAGGATTGTCGGGATGGTTTTCTCGTTGTCCTGGAATTCGCGCAGGGACTGTTCACCACGTGCGCCGTCGTTCGCGGTGACCCGCACGCAATAAAACGGGTCCGTGCTGCTGGTGATCTGGTTGATCACGTCGCGCACCAGCAAGGCATGGTCCTGACTGGCGCAGAACACCAGCGTTTTCTCGCGCTGGTCGATCATCTGCATGAACTGGCGGACGCGGTATTCCTCACGTTCGCGGATGAAGATGATCTTGTTGAAATCGCTTTCCACATAACGCTTGCCTTCCACCACCTCGCCTTCGATTACTGCATCGTCTGGCGTGTACAGATAGTCGTCCAGAGTGGTCACGACCTGCTTGACCCGGAATGGCGTCAGGAAGCCGTCGTTGATGCCTTCCTTCAGCGAATAGCTGTAGACCGGCTCGCCGAAGTACGCATAGGTGTCGGCATTGCTCTGGCGCTTGGGCGTAGCGGTCAGGCCCAGCTGCACGGCAGGATGGAAGTACTCCAGGATCTCGCGCCAGCTGCTCTCGTCCTTGGCGCCGCCGCGATGGCATTCGTCGATGACGATGAAATCGAAGAAGTCGGGTGGATAGTCACCGAAGTACGGGGTCTCCCCTGGCCCACTCATGAAAGTCTGGAAGATGGTGAAGAAGATGCTGCCGTTGGTCGGCACGCGGCCCTTCTTGCGGATTTCATCCGGTGCAATGCGGACCAGCGCGTCTTCATCGAAGGCGGAAAACGCGTTGTAGGCCTGATCGGCCAGGATGTTGCGATCCGCCAGGAACAGCACGCGCGGGCGGCGCGTGGGCTCACCATCCTGCTTCCAATCGGTCAGGTTCCAGCGGCTCTGGAACAGCTTCCACGCCAGTTGGAAGGCGATGAAGGTCTTGCCGGTGCCTGTGGCCAGGGTCAGCAGGATGCGGTTGCGGCCATCGACGATGGCGTCCAGCACGCGCTGGATGGCGATGTCCTGGTAGTAGCGGCCCTGCCAGGTGCCGCCCTTGTCTTCGAACGGAATCGCGGCGAAACGGTCACGCCAGGTGTTGGCCGTCACGAA
>JBBSLA010000220.1:0-2501 GCA_038255665.1 Lysobacterales bacterium
CCAGTGCTTGCGTACCCACGCGGCGCAGCCGCGTGGGCGACAGGCCATCGGGCCGCATCTTTTGGCTACTTTTCTCTGCGCGAGAAAAGTGGCTCGCGCGCCGGCAGGCGCGAGAAACGCTTGACCAGTCTGGCGAAGCCAACAAGAGAGAAGCGGCGGGCCGCAGCCCGGCGAAACGCTCGACTGGACTGGCGGTAGTCCCTCGATGGCCTTCTAGACGGCCAAACAAAGCGAAGATGAAATCTTCGTCAGAATGAAATGTGGCACAAAAGTGCCCGGACCCTCATCCCCGACCCTTCTCCCGGCGGGAGAAGGGAGAAGGGAGAAGGGAGAACAGCGAACACTGGCGACAGCCAGAAAGAAACGCGCTTGCAGTCGCGAAACTGCAGCAGTTGCTCAGTCGAAACCTGAGCGAAAGACGAGGTCGCTGGCCGCAGGCCCGAACAACCCCGTCGCGTTGTAGCTGGACGGCGTTCCGATGTTGGCGACGACCAGATTGACGTCGCTAAGCACCGGCGCGGCTGGGCTCACGAACGATAGGAAGTACAGGCTTCCCCAGTCGAGGTTGTTGCTGCCGATGGGTGCGCTGAAGATCAAATATCCGCCCGACTGCGATACGGCCCAGTCGTTGCCGGGATCCATGTCGGCATCAACGAACGTTGGCGACGTTGCTCCCGCAGCGGTGATCGGGATGCGGATTTCGCGAATGCCTTCGTTGGCTTTCACGCGCAGGTTCGGCTCGCAGCAATCGGTGTCGGCGCGGGAAAAGTCCATGTTCGCGAAGGCGTAGTCGTAGCGCCACCCGGCAAAGCCGACGTAGGTCGCCTTCACCGCAATCTTGATGTGTCCTTCCGGCGTTGCCAGCTCCACGTTCGCGGCGTTGCTGCCGGGAGTGCTGGGTTCCACCCATCGGTCGAGCGCGGGACCCAGGCGAAACTGGTCCTGGGTGTCGACGTACCAAAAGCTGCCGTTATAGGCCAATGTTGCCCGCACCGTCGCCATCGAGTTGTAGATGTTGATGTCGTCGCGGGTGACGTACCACGATTCCATCAGGTAGCTGGCGCCGGGATGCAGGAACTCACTGATCTGCGACTCGTCGACCAGCATGCGCTGTGCGTAGTCGTCATTGCCGGACGATGATGGCTGCCCGGTGCAAAACGGGTCAAAGATTGATCCGCAACGTCCCCACTGACCGGTCGCCGCGACGATTTCACCGCGTGGGCCCAAGGCGTTGGGATTGTCGTTGTGCGACATCGTGTAGGTGTCTTCGCAGCCGCGACCGAGCACGTGTTCGTCGTGGTCGTCCTCCAGCGAGCAATTGCCGTTCGTGGTGAGGAACGCATGCTTCACACCGGAACGACCAATCTGCTGGATAGTGCCATTGGCGTTGATGCGGTACATGTTCCAGATCAGATAAGGATGCTGGTCGTTGTTGTAGGGCGGGAAAATGCCGCTGAACTTCGCATACCAGGCGATACCGGCCGGCCACATCGCCGTGCTGGTGCCAAGCGGATCGCTGCCATTGCCGACGGTGTAAACCTGCACGGTGCCCGTGTTCGCGTTGTTGCGCAGTTTCGAAGTCGGCGCAAACACGATGCGACCACTGCCACCGGGGCCACTGCAACCACTGCAGCGCATGTACTGGAACGACATGTCGGCCATGAACAGGTCGGCCTGATAGGTGCCGCCGTTTGGCGCGGGATCGCCCGGCCAATTGAAGGTCGCCGCAGGTTGTGCGGGAGCGGGCAAGGCCGTCGTCGTGGCGTTGATACTCGCGTCGCCAACGGTCCAGCCGGCGATTTCCGGGCGACCAAGGCGACTCGCCAATGCGCCAGTGATGGTCACGTCCATCGTCGATATGTGCAGGGTGCGGCGATCGGCGCTGAATTCGCTCATCGGACGAATCAGTTGGAACCAGGTTCGGCCATCCATGCCGATCAGGTCGAAGTCCATCGCATAACGCGCCGATGGGCGAAGAATGAATCCGCTCAGGTCGAGCGCGTTCCGCTGCAGGCCAAGCACCCAGCCGCCACGCGCCCGCAGCGCGCCGGATTGGAAACCCGCGAGATAATTTCCGCGCAGCGACACCACCAGTGCGTTGGCGCGATCCAGTTCAACACGCCGCGCTTCGACATCGTTACCAACACCGGCACTCATGGTTTGCTGGACTGGAATGCCAAGCTCGTCGAGCAGCTTCACGTTCCAGCGAATGCCGACGTCGCCGCCGGCAACGGACCACGCTGATTCCGGCGAATGTGCAGTTGGCGCCGTAGTGCGCGGAGCGGCGGCAGCAATACTTGCCGCGCCGCAAAGCATGACGCCAAGACCGCGCCACAACATCCCGATTTTCAGTTCCACGCTTCCCCCGAAGAACGAGCCAATTGTCAGTTTCCGATGCCGTCCTGCGCTGAGTCGAACCCTGTCTGGTAGATCGGGTCGGCCTGCGGTGCCAGCACGGTCGCATCATACGCTGCAGGCTCGCCCGACTGGGCGACATGCAA
>JBBSLA010000221.1:0-2481 GCA_038255665.1 Lysobacterales bacterium
GTCCTCGCACTGACCAGGTGCGCAGTCGGCCACACCCGCGCGTTCGGCAGCGATCAGCATGCCGTCTTCGTTGTAGCGGTAATTGACAGTGAGGCCGCCCGGTCCGGACATGCTCTCCAGGATCGAATGACGCAGTGAGGGGTGAAGGGCAGCGCTTGCGACATGCGTTGAAGCGCATGTCGCGCTGCCCTGAACGCCCGGCAGGGATGCCGGGCCGGGCGCCCAGCACCAGGGATGGTTCGCTTGGAACGTGGTGGCTATCGAGGCACCGCTCTGCTTGCGGGTTTGCGTTCTTCCCCTCAACCGCTCCAACGCGGCAGCGACACAGTCCGCGGTTGACGATTTCCACTGCGACAACAGTCGGTCCTGCGGCGCCGCTGGCGCGCGTAGCGCGCCGGCCGCTTCGGGGGAAAAGACGACCGCGCAACAGACGATGAGGACGGAAGCTGCACACCGTCCCAGCTCTCCATCGCCGATTAGCCGAAAACCGATACGCAAGAACGACCAAAGCCGCCAGAAGACGGCGGCTTTGATCGAAATCACTTGGTTGGCGGATCGCGATTCCATTCGATCAAGGTCAATTCAGTTCAAAAAACGCGCCTACGCACGATAGCTGTTGGGTTGGGACGTTGGGACGTGACAGTCCGCTGCGCCGGCCTGCGGCCGCCCTTGACCGCTTTGCTGACCAGGCATTCCCATAGACATCAAAGCCAACGGCCTGGACTTCGCTTGACACCGGCGGCTAAATGGTGACCCCTTTTCACGCTACGGCAGTGCCCGCACCTCTTGCCAGATGCGATCAATCTCCGGCGGTGGCGTCTCGCCGAAGTGCGCGTACGTCGCCTTGATCGACTCGAAGATTGTGTCTAGCACCAGATCGTTCTTCTCGCGAATAGAGAACTGTTGAAAGTGCGCGATCGGGATGCGGGTTTCAACAACAAATGATGGCCCTTCAATACCGATGGCCGTTTGGACTGCATCAACGTGACCGATGATCATTCGAGCATCGATTGCAGGAACACGGGGGAACTCGATCTCCCGTAACATTTCCTTCGCGACCTTCCATCTGGGTAAGAATAGCCGCTCTCGAAAGCCGACACCTAGCTCTTCATACGTACTGTAGCTGACAATCATCATCCACCTCAGCGGTTGGTTCGATTGCCGCCAGGCAGAGTCTCGCCTGGGTACTCGCCATAGAGGCGCTTGAAGCGTTCAAGAAACATATTTTCGTAATCAAGTCCATCGGAACGATTTTCGAACGCATTTCGTACTCGATACCGAACACTGGCATCGGGTCCGTACAACTTGCGCAGCTTCTGCACCTGCCCCGCCGGTCGCGTGTACTCTCCCGCCGCCGTCGGCGGTTCCGAAGAAATGCCCACCTTCCGCCCCTGCCCATCCACATCGATACGATAGAAGATTGTGGGCTCCTGCGTCGAGCGCGCATTGCGATTCCCGCTCAATGGCTTGGGTTGAGAACGTTCTATCGCTCTTCGCGCACGCAACGCTCCGTCTTCCGCATACCCACCGACTTCATACTGCAAACGACCATTCGCGTCGCGGTACTTGTCGCCCGTGTATTGCCGCGCATTGATGCGCGCGTCCAGCGATGGCGGTGCCGTCACTCCAGCCTCAAGCGATTCCGGCAACTCCGCCGCCATCGCCCCATCCGCCTGTTGCGCGCCTTTCCCAGAAGCCGCCGCTAGATTGTCCGCAGTTCTTTCCAACTGCCGCGCCGCCGCCTTCGCGTTTGCCACCACCACATCATCGAGCACCTTCTTGCCCGCACCCGCCGGGATCAGCGAACCGCCAACGAATTCGCCGGCAGTACCGAGTGCACGCGGATCACCGCTTCGAAGTCGCCTGCTGAACTCCCACGGCGCGTTCATCACACTGAAGGATGAGCCCAAGGGATCGGTCAGCCATCGGTCGACAAGCGCCTCACCGCCCTCAATGACCTCGCCCACACCTGCTTCATTGGCGCGAAGCTCTCGCTGGGTTTGCGCGTAGACCTCTCCGTCGTAGCGGTGCTGTGCAATGAGATTGCTGGTGGTGTTCAGACCGCCGACAATCCCCTTACCCGTCATTGCGAGCCCCTTTCCGAAGCCAAGCCAAAATGATCGGTTGCGGTCGCCTTCGGCCATCGCCTGCTCGTGCTGCGTCTCATAGCTCTGCACGGTGCCGCCGAGATATTCGTCAGCAGTGGAGAGGAAGCTCGTGCGTCCGCTCGGATCGACGAAGATCAGCGGATTGGAGTTGGCGTACAGATACTTGTTAAACGTTACCGGCGACCCGGCATCACCAAACGCCGGATCCATCCCATTGAAGTTCCCGACCAAGGGGTCATACCAACGCGCCTGTGCGTAGTAGAGCCCGGTGTCTTCGTCTTTTCGGTAGCCGGTAAACCCGATGCTCTGACCGTCATTGCTGAGCAGCGCGGCTTGCCCGGTCTCATCGGGCGCATAACTCGGCAACTGCCAC
>JBBSLA010000222.1:0-2446 GCA_038255665.1 Lysobacterales bacterium
CGTGGCTCCAACCGGGCTCTCGCGGTTGCGGGAGTGTCCGGTTCGATCGTCGCATCACGTTTGCAGTCCAGATAGAGACGATGAGAAATGGTGAGAAATGGGGTCAGGTTCACTTCCTACACGGGTTCCCCGGGTTCACCGGGTTTCCGCTGATCCGCCAAGTCATCGGCATGATCGCAGTTCTTCAATAGTCTGTGAGGAAGTCGGCAAATGACAGCGCAACCCTGCATGGAAGGGAACAAGAAGCTCCGCCTGCTCACAATCCTGCTCCTGTATGTCGCTCAGGGCATTCCCATTGGACTGTTTGACTTCGCCATTCCCGCCTGGATGGCCGCCAACGGAGCGACCGGAGCTGAGATCGGCTATGTGATCGGGATGATCGGTCTTCCATGGAGCCTGAAGTTCTTCAACGGCTTCCTGATGGACCGGTATGCGTTCTTGCCAATGGGCCGACGCAGGGCGTGGTTGATCGGCGCGCAGGTTGCGATGGTAGTGGCGTTGCTCGCTTGCGCATTACTCGACCCAGCACCACGCGACGCGGTCCTGCTGGGAATCGTGGCATTTGCGGTGAATTCGGCGGTCGTGTTCCAGGACGTGGCAGCCGATGCGCTGGCGGTCGATATGGTCGTTGACGAGGAACGAGGGTTTGCTGGTGGCTTGATGTCGGGTGGCCAGGCACTCGGCATTTCCATCTCGGCTTCGGCTGCAAGCATCGTGATCTTCAACTTCGGACCAGCCGCGGCTTTTATCGCCTGTGGCGCCATTATGGCCTGTGTCACTGCCTATCTGATATGGGTCCGGGAGCGACATGGAGAAAGGCGTCTCCCCTGGAGCGAAGGCGACACTCACGAAGCAAGTAGACAGTACCAGGCACAAGCATGGTGGCCGCTGCTCAAGGACGCGTTCCGGCTGCTGGTGCGACCAAACAGCCTGCACTTCGTCGCGATCACATTCATCATTGGAGCGACGTACGGCACGATGACAGTTGCGGTGCCGCTGATCGCCGCCAACTTCGCTGGCTGGAACGAGGCGCAGTTGGGTTCGGTCAATGGGGTTGCGCAATTGTGTGCCGCGCTGGTGACGATCTCACTTGGCGGATATCTGACGGCCAAAGTGGGCATGAAGCGGTTCCAACTCGTCACGTTGACAGCTTTTGCCAGTGCCATCCTGTTTTTCGTGTTGATGCAGAATTACTGGGCATCCAGCGCCATGATGACGGTGATCGTCGTGGGTTGGACGGTTCTCTACTTCCTGCTTAGCGCCCCGCAGTCGGCAATCACGATGTCCTTCTGCGACCCCAAGACCGGGGCATCGCAATTCTCGATCTACATGGCGTTTTCCAATCAAGGAATCAGCTTTGCCGGATTCACCTTTGCCTTCGTGCAAGGTTTTGGAGGCATCGCCGCTGTTCTTTCTGCCATGTGCGCAGCCGTGCTGGCGGCGATTCTTCTGGTCATGTTCCTGAGGATACCCAGCAACGATGGACCGCAGGAGAGCAGAGCGCCGGCAATTGCAGCGGCATGATCGCGCCCGGCCCCTGCTGACGGGTTGACACCGGGTCGCTCCACTCTGACCCGTGTTCTGCGTACCCCTGGGTCCAATGGGGTCGCAGGTGATCAATCCGCGGGCGTCCGAGAGCCTGGCTGGATTCATTGGCTCCGTCCCCTTTGTCTGGAGATGCGTCAACTGGCCGCGCCCTATTGCGGTTGCATGTCGGCTGCGGCATGGTCCATGCCTTCCCTGACGGAACCGCTCACCATGTCCATGGCGAAACGACTCCTGGTCTGCGTGCTTGCCAGCTTTGTCCTTGCGACGAGCGCGCAAGGCGCCGAGGCCGAACGCGACACGGTCGCCGCGTGGACGGCACGCCATCAGCACGAGTTACTCGACGAGTACGAGGCGTTCCTGCGCCTGCCCAACGTGGCCAGCGATCGCGCCGCGATCCGCCGCAATGCCGAAGCGCTGCTGCAGATGATGCAGCGGCGCGGCCTGTCTCCACGGCTGCTGGAGAACGCCGATCGAAGTGCGCCGCCTGCAGTTTATGGCGAGTGGATGGTGCCTGGCGCCACGCGCACTCTGGTGCTCTACGCGCACTACGACGGCCAGCCGGTGGACGCCGCCGACTGGGCCAGCGACCCGTGGACGCCAACCTGGCGGCGCGGCCGGTTGGATGTCGCGCCCGAGGTCGTGCAACGCGATGCCTCGGGCCCGATCGATCCGGACTGGCGTTTGTATGCACGCGCCGCCTCCGACGACAAAGCCGGCGTGTTTGCGATCCTCGCCGCCACCGACGCGCTGAAGGCCGCCGGCCTGCAGCCGACCACCACCATCAAGCTGTTCTTCGATGGCGAGGAGGAGCAGGGCTCGCCCCACCTGCGCGACGTGCTGGACCTGCACCGCGAGCTGCTCGCCGCCGATGCCTGGCTGATCGCCGATGGCCCCGTGC
>JBBSLA010000223.1:0-2420 GCA_038255665.1 Lysobacterales bacterium
GCGCACCTGCTCCAGCGACTTTTCCCAATCGACCGCGCCGTTGGCGAGCTGCGGCGGCACGTAGGGTGCGGGAGTCGTGTCGGTCGCGTTGGCCGCTGGCTTGCGCGCCGAGGTGTTGGCAGCCGACAGGTCAAAGATCGGCCCCGGTTGCGCGGCACCGGCCGCCTCGCGCGGGAGGATCAGCGACTCGCGCGTGCCATCACGCGAGATGACGACATGATCGGTATGCACTTCGACCAGGCTGACGCCGGTGTCGATCTCGTCGCCAACGCGATAAGCGCGCTCCTGCTGTCCATCGCCGATCACGGCAACGCCAGTCGTTGGATCGCGTTCGGCGACCGTGCCACGTAGCGCCAATGCGAGTGTGCTCGCCGGCAACGTGCGCAGGTTGGCGACACCCGCGCCGGCGTTACCGAACAAATGCCAGCGCGAAACCGAAACAGTCGGCGCACTGGCTGTGGCTTCAGGCAGGCGCGCCGGCGTCACGTTGGCGGCGGCATCTCCGCGCGGCCACATGGCCAGCGCAATGCGCACGCAGCACCACACGATGGCGACAATCAGCAACACGCTGGCCGCCAACGCAGCGCGCTCGATCCAGCGTTGTCCGACACGCGCCAGCAATGGATGTGACATGGAAACTCCAGCGGCGACAGGCCGCAGCCCGCAAGCGTAGCAAACGCGATGCCATCCTGAGTCGTTAACGAGGCGAACGCTGCGATGCCCGGTTCGCAATTGGACCGCAATGTGCTGTCATGCGCGTCCGCAACGCTCGGCCATCGCATGAATTTCCAGAACGTGCTCAACGACATCCACGCCAGGATCACGCCCCTGCTCGGCGAGCAGGGTGAAGTCGCCGACTACATTCCGGCGTTGGCGCGGGTGTCTCCAAACCAGTTCGGGATGGCGTTGCGCACCTGCGACGGTGTGGAAGCGAGCACCGGCGACAGCGGCGTTCCGTTCTCGATCCAGAGCATCTCCAAGGTTTTCTCACTGACTCTGGCGATGCGCCTGCATGGCGAATCGCTGTTCCAGCGGATCGGCCGCGAACCGTCGGGCAACCCGTTCAATTCGCTGGTCCAGTTGGAACGCGAAAACGGCATGCCGCGCAACCCTTTCATCAATGCCGGCGCACTGGCGGTTGCTGATCGGCTGGTCAGCGCCGGCGACGCGAAGCCGGCGATCCTCGGCTTGCTGACCCGGCTCTGTGGCGAACCGATCGAGTTCGATAACGAAGTCGCGACGTCAGAGGCAACCAGCGGCTATCGAAACGTGGCACTCGCCAATTTCATGAAAGGCTTCGGCGCCATCGACAACAATGTCGCGGATGTGCTCGACGTTTATTTCAACCAGTGCGCGGTGCGCATGAGTTGCCGGCAACTGGCCCGCGCGGCGGGATTCCTGAGCAACGATGGCGTGCACCCGGTCGACGAGAGCCGTGTTGTCAGCGACCGCCAGGCGCGCCGCATCAACGCCTTGATGCTCACCTGCGGCACCTACGACGCCGCCGGTGAATTCGCCTACCGCATCGGCCTGCCCTGCAAGAGCGGCGTCGGCGGCGGCATCGTCGCCATCGTGCCCGACCAACTCAGCCTGTGCGTCTGGTCACCCGCCCTCGACAGCACCGGCAACTCGGTGCTCGCGATGAAAGCGCTGGAACTTTTTGCCGCGAAAACCAAGCTGTCGATTTTCTGATCCGGGTAGATGTTGGTGCTTCGCATCTGAAGTGCACGCGCGATCGCGTCGAGCGATGCTTGTACAGCCGAAGAGCCGCCCTCGCCAAGCGAAGGTGAGATGAGACCCCGGCCAACGCTGCGTTTTTCGGCCACGGCTGCGTGCACGTTGCGGCGTATTCGTGCGTGATTGATCGTTGTTATGCTGCATGGACGGCAGCCATTTTTTTCAGTCCGGTCCAACCCTATGCAGCTTTCGCAAGCGCCAGATGCCGAATCGTTATCACCGTTGCTCTACGCGGAACTGAAGGTGCTCGCTGCGCGTGCGATGCGTGGCGAACGCGATGGACACACCTTGCAGACAACGGCGCTGGTCAACGAGGCTTGCGTGCGAGTAATCGGCCAGCATCATCTTGATCCTGCCAACCGTGCGCAGTTCCTCGGCATTGCAGCGCAGATGATGCGTCGCGTGCTGGTGGATCACGCGCGCCGCCGCGCTGCGGCGAAGCGGCCGGACCCAGGCGAGCGCGTCACGATCGAGGAAATCGATCTGCCCGGCGCGGAATCGGAGCTGGTCGCGCTCGACGATGCGCTGAACCGGCTCGTCGAGATCAGCCCACGGCAGGCGCGCGTGGTCGACCTGAAGTTTTTCGCCGGGCTCGAACTGGAGCAGATTGCCGACGTGCTCGACATCGCGCGTCCGACCGTCGTTCGCGACTGGCGCATGGCGCGCGCGTGGCTGCGGCGCGA
>JBBSLA010000224.1:0-2418 GCA_038255665.1 Lysobacterales bacterium
CATGTGCGGCCGGCTTGGTGGCCGCACGTTCGAGGCAGGCCCGGTCGATGCCGAAGTTCTGGATGAAGCTCGGTGACAGCCACCACGACATGGGAATCCGGGTCTGTTCGTCCGGGGCGATGGCGTAGGGCACGCCATGCAGGTACAGCCCCTTCTCGCCGAGGGATTCGCCATGGTCGGAGACGAAGATCAGGCCGGTGTCGAATCGACTGGATTGATGCTCCAGAAAGTCGATCGTCTTGGCGACAACATGGTCCGTATACAACATCGCGTTGTCGTAGGCGTTGACGATCTGCTGCCGCGAACACTCGCGAAGCTCATCGGTGTCGCAGGTCGGCGTGAATCGGCGGAACGCCGCAGGGTAGCGCTTGGCGTACGAAGGACCGTGGTTGCCCAGCATGTGCAGCACCACGACCATGTTCCCATTGGCGTCGCGGGCCACCGTGTCCAGGCCTTGCAGAAGGATCTCGTCCAGGCAACGCCCGTCGGCACACAGGCCGGGCACTTTCGCCGCGTCGAGCCGCTCCTGGGCAGTGCCTTCGCAGACCCCCTTGCAGCCTGACTGGTTGTCGCGCCACAAGACCTTGAATTGCGCTCGCGCGAGGACGTTGAGCAGCGAATCGCTGTTGCGGATCCGGTCTTCGTTGTAGTCCCGGCGCCCGACTGCGGAGAACATGCACGGCAACGAGGTCTCGGTGTTCGTGCCGCAGGCCGACATGTCGGCGAAATTGATCATGCCGCGCGCTGCCAGTTCGGGTGTTGTCTGCCTCGCATAACCATTGAGGCCCCAATTGGCCGCACGGGCAGTTTCACCTACCACGATGACGAAAAGGGCTGGGCGCGTCCTGCTGGCCCACGAAGTGGCAAGTTTGGCGTCGATCCCGACTTCCTCGCGTGGTATCCGGCTGGCTTGCGCGTCCGTCGCCATGGCGCGCGCCAGCGAATAGACCACGTTGGCGGGCGTGATCAGGTAGCGCGTCTCCTTGTGGTTGCGCATGAGCGCAGCGAAATCCTGGAAGACGAGCAACAAGGCGAGCACCAGAACCGTCGCCGCACCGAGAAGCGTGACGACACGTTTTGCCAGGGCACGCGTCCAGGGTCGTGGCTTGAGCCGAACCCACCATACGAGCGCCACAGGAGCCGCAGCGTACAGCATCAGATGCGCGGCCATCCCCCATCCCACCAATTCACCGGCCTCGGCGACATCGGTGTGCATTACATTGCGCGCCATCGTCGGGTCAATGTAGGCGCCGTACTTCTGCGTGTAGAAAGTGGCGACGGCTGCGACACCGATCATCAGTGTCAGCAGGGGCTTTGCGACCCAGCGATTCAGCACCAGGCTCAAAAGCAGTGTGTTGAGTGCCGCGAGCATCACCAGCATCGCGATGGCAAACGTCCAGGTCGAAGCCGATTCCCATGTCCTGCCGGCGATGGCCTGGGTCAGATAGGCCTGGTTGTTGGCGAGCGCAAAAAATACGCCAGCGCTGACTGCCAGCACATCCGTGGAAATTTCAGGCCGCCAGGTTGCCAGCCGCTCGCCGGCTCGTCGCATCGCAGACGGGGCGGGTATCTGCAGCGCGCTCATCGCGGGCTTTCCGTAGCGCGCGAATCCGTAGCGCGCGAATCGCAGCCGCCCGGCCGTGGCCGGCTCAGCGCGCACGGCTGACACGGCATGTATTCACCACGTAGCTTGGGCGCAGTGTTTTCGAGCGCTGTAGCAGCTGCCCAGGGTCGATCGTGTGAAGCCATTCGCCGACATGGTGTCGGCGGAAACTTAACTGCGACTTAACAGTGATTCATATCATGGATTTCGACTCGCTCGGGGTTTCGGTTGACGCGGCGTCGTTGCGGCCAAGCCACAGAGTACGACCTGGACGGGAAATCTGCCGGGGCGGCCCAGATTTCGCGAGATAGCTAGGGCGTGTTAACACTAATTGCAATTGTGGCGCGAATCGGCGAAACTGCTGGTCATGGAAATCACATCAGAACAGTTTGCGCGCATCGAACACTGCTTGCCCCGGCAGCGCGGCAATGTAGTCCTCTCCAATTTGCAAGTAGTCAACGCAATGTTGTACGTAGCCGAGCATGGCTGCAAGTGGCGTGGCCTGCCCAAGCGGTTCGGCAACTGGCACACGATCTACACGCGCATGCGTCGCTGGACCAAGGCGGGCGTTTTGGACAAGATGTTCGAGGAACTGCAGCGCGAGCAGGTGGTTCGCATCAAGATCGAGGCAGTGTCGCTGGACTCCACCAGCATCAAGGTGCATCCTGATGGCACGGGCGCGCTAAAAAAAACGGGCCACAGTCCATCGGAAAGTCACGTGGCGGTTGGAACACCAAGATTCATATGGTTGCCGCGGATGCTCGAACGGCCGTGACTTTCAGTTTGTCACCTGGGCAGGCGCACGATGCGCCTGA
>JBBSLA010000225.1:0-2373 GCA_038255665.1 Lysobacterales bacterium
AACCGGCGGATCCAGCACAAAACGATCAATACCAAGCTCGCCGCTGCGTTGGTGCAGAATAGTCCAGAAGCTCAAGACGACCAGCGAGCGGAATCAACAATTTCTGCATGGCGAGCGTGATCGCCAAAGCCAAAACAGCACTCCACAAACAAATCCAGTGGTAATCCATGGGCACAAGCCCCTATGTCAGTTGATGCTGCGTCGCCTGCCTGGGCTGCGTCCCGTGCTGGATTGAAACGGCGTTAGAACTGGCTCCAGACCAGACCAAATACAGCCAGCGCCAGGATCGACTCGGCGACGACCCAGCCGCCGACGGTGAGGCCGCGAAGGATCAGCAGGCTATAGGTGACCGGGCGCTGATCGTTCCAGGTGGAGTGCGAGTACTGCTGGATGTCGGCGTGGCTCATGACGGGTTCCGCGGGCATCGGTCGGTATGCCGATGGGGGAGCCACTGTGCAAGGTCGCGCTTGGCGTCAGGCTGAACATGGCAGCGATTTGGGCGAATCGCGGATTCGCCGTAAAGGAGGGTTCATGTTCGCGGCAGCGTTGGGGTGCTGTGCGTGCCCGATTTCGGCACGTATCAGCGGCGACACGCGTTGCGTAGGCCGGCGAGAAACACGGCGCGGCTGGCTACGACGCGCGGATGGACGCCGGCTCGTCTGAACTGCGACCACATAAAAGGCGGCGCGTCAGACGCGCCGCCCTGGATTTACAACAAATCGATCAGCTATTGACGGCTTTCTTCAACGCCAGCGCGGCCTTGAACGCCGGGACCGTGGAAGCGGCAATCTGGATCGTCTCGCCAGTGGATGGGTTACGGCCGCTGCGCGCTGCGCGCTTGTTGGCCTTGAACGTGCCGAAGCCGGCGATGGCTACTTCTTCGCCTTGCGACAAAGCCTGCTCGATGGTGAAGGTCATTTCATTGACGATGTCGCCAACGGTCTTTTTGTTCATGTCGTGCTTGTCGGCGATGGCGTCGATCAATTGTGCTTTATTCATGGGGTGGCTCCGTGTTGTGTCGTGGATGGACGTCTGCGGCGGTTCGGCCGCCTTTGTGGGACGGCATACTGTGCCAGATACGCCCGTGTTTTGGGCAATTGTGCAGCGTAGATGGTCATCATTGGGACGGTCGGGACCAACAGCACGTTGCCGAGCATCGATCGGACCTGAGAACGACCAGGTCAATGTCAGCACGATAGCAACGTTTTTTCAGACGTTAGCCGAACTTAAGGACAACCTCGAACAACGCCGCAACGCATTTCACTTTGGCCGACAGTCGGCTCGCAAACGCTCCCGCGCGCAAATGCGTCGAAAAACTACCAGCTTGGCTTGATTTGTTGGCGTTCCTGGTCACGATCCCAGCCTCGAAGCTCGTCGCGCAGGTGGGCGATGCGCTGTCGACCGAGGACATGGCGCTGCTCATCGAGCACAACACCATCGAGCAATTCGGCTATGCGCTGCGCGGTTGGCAGCATGGTGTCCCACGCGTCCAGTGCCGACATCGGACCGGGCAAGGTCATGAACAAGGTGATGCCCGGTGTCGCCAGTTGGGCGATATGTTTCATGTCGAAATTGCCGGGCTTGGTCATCGTCGCCATGCTGAAGACCGGGCCCTTCTCAAATTTTCCCGGCGCCATCCGGTGAAAGATGTTCATGTCGCCGAATTGCAGGCCCGCCTTTTCGGCAGCGACGACCAAGTCACTTCCATTGAAGGTTTCGCCGGCACGCGCCGAGACATACAGCGTCACGATACGGTCGATCGGCCCGGCCGGTCGGACGCCGAGCGTGCTGCGTGTCGATGTTCGCGCGGCAGGTGCCGGATCAGGATCGTGCCGGCTTGGCCGGGATGGAACGGATGGCGAACTCGCACGGCGCGGTGGTTCGTCGATGCGCATTTCCGGCAGGTCGTCGCCCTGCGCGGAACCGAAACGCTCGACGGGCACGTCGTCGTCATCGATGTCGAATTCAGACTGCGTCGGCTCGGCATCGGCATCGCCCATGCTGGGTTCGAAGCGGCCGTTCGGCAGTTCGTCATCGAGTCGCAGCATGGTGCGGCGGCCGGTGGTCGCCTTCTTTTTCTTCCTGGGGCTGCCGAGGAAGAAGATCAGCGCCATCACGATCAGCCCGATCACGCCGATGATGACGCGCAATTCGAACGTGGTCAGCACGGGTTGTGGGTCCACCACCGTCTCCTCAGGTTGCACCGACGAGTTTAGCTGCTTCAGCGAGATCGACCTGCACCAGCCGCGATACGCCGGGCTCGCGCATGGTAACGCCGCAGAGTTGGCTGGCGGCTTCCATGGTCGCCTTGTTGTGGCTGACGAAAACGAACTGCACGCGATCGCTCATCTCGGTGACCAGGCTGGTGAAGCG
>JBBSLA010000226.1:0-2294 GCA_038255665.1 Lysobacterales bacterium
CATACGGTGCGCGATCAACAACCAGTTCGCGAGTTCCTGCAACGCGGCCGATGCGGCCGCTGTTCGGATGTGCGCTCAACTGCGCCAATTGCGTGCAAATCCGTTCGTCAACTAATGCGGCGGCTCCGGGGTCGTCAGCCTCGATGTATTCGAAGATGGCGATACGGTCCTCGACAGCGCACGCCGACCATTCCAGCTTCACGCCTTGTTAGCCGACGACTTCCTTGCCTTGGCCCGGCGCGCGGCAAACTGTGCCTCTACATCGGCAGCGGGAACGGAGGGCCGAATGTCATCCAGCGCCTGCTGCACCTTTTCCCGAAACCATACATCGTAGGACGCGGAATCGGTAGCGAGATTAAAAGGAAGTGCACCCTCGTTCGCCGTTCGGGTCAGCAGGATTCGCACCGCATCGGAAACAGTCAGGCCGAGTTCGCCGAGAACGGCGGAAGCGCGGTCTTTCACGTCGGAGTCGATTCGGGTTTGGACCAATGCGTTCGCGGACATGGGGGCGCCTTTAGTAGACCTGAGTTACGTCGCATTGTAGTGCAAATGCATGACGTTGGCGAACGCCTTGCTGACTCCACGTAGCTCGAGCCTGGGGGCGCGAACCCCGATGTCATCGCTGGACGGTCGGCCAATTAGCGTCGAGCGATGGTCAATTCGCCGCTACGCGATATCAACAACCCCCGCCCTTCAATCGCGGCATGGAATGCGGCGCTGGCGTTGCCCCAGGGTGAGTCTTCGTGGAGTTCGATGACAAAGGTGTCGACCTTGTCGATCCAGTCTTCGTAGCCGCTGGAAAACAGGACAGTTTCCGCACCCTCGATGTCGAGCTTGAGGACCGAGATGCGGTCGTGGCCGGAATCGCTCAGCAATTCGCCGATGCCGACGCCGGGCAGGCCGCCGCTCTCTTCGGGGCCACATTCGCGGACCTGGCGTGCCCAGTGCGCGCCGTCGCGGAATGAGGACTCGGCCATTTTCAATCGCGCCGAGTGCGACCACAGGCCGGCTTCGATGCAGCGCACGCGATCACCGTACGGCGCCATGTTGAGGCGCAGCACTTTCGCGTTTTCCGGATCGGGCTCGATCGCGAGGATTTCACAATTGGTAAACGTCGACAGGAAATACGCGGCCGAATACCCGACGTTGGCACCGCCGTCGATGATCAGGCCGACGTCACGGAATTCGTCTATCACGCCGTATTCCCGCTCGACAAAGATCTGGTAGAACACTTCGATGTCGCTGGTGCCGGCGCGCAGGTGCAATGGATGGGCGATGCGTTTGGGATGCAGCGTCCACACTTCGCCGACCGGTCGCGCATGCCGCTTGCCTAGCGCGTAACGCAAACCGGGAACGACGCCGAGCTTGGCGATGACGTTGCCGAGGCGAGTGAGCATCGATTCGCCTGCGTTATCGTAGTGGTCGCTGAGCGTTGGGTGTCTCATGACGCCGACCGGTTGGCTTCACGCCACACGAACGCGTGGCGCAGCGATTCGGCAATCAGCGAATCGGGACGTACGTAATGCATCGCGTATGCGGCGGCGGCTTTCATCAGGGATTGCCGCTGGTCGGCATCGTCGAACAATCGTGCCACCGCCGCGACGCAACTTTCGGCATCGTCGAACTCCAGGTAGTGCGAGCCGGCAGCAATCGGACCCGGCAGCCGCATATGCAGTTTTTCCGAAACGATGGCGCGCGACATCGCCAGGTATTCGGCAAACTTCCAGCCGGTCGAGCGATGCAGGCCGCTGCTTGCAATGCAAATGGGATGCTGACGCACCAGCTTCAGATAATTGCGCTTGCGGGTGAGCTTGCTGTCGCTGACGACCAGGTCGGCGAACTCGCGTTGCGCGAACGGCGTATTGCGAAAGCCGCAGGTTGCCTTGTCGCCAAAGCGGTCGCGCAGCGCGCGCATGCAGGCGGCGCGAGAGGCGTTGATGGTGACGCGTTCGGCGGCTGTGTCTGCGGTCGGTGCCTCGTCGGGATTCCATGCCTCGGCGAGGAACAGAACGCGCGGGGCGAGGTCGAGTGGCGGTTTTGCGGAAAGGTCACCCCAGCGTGGCGTGAACATCGCGTAGCCGAGGAATCTATCCATTCCCAATGCGCGCACTGCGCGCTTGAGCGCTTCGCTGCCGCGATACATGCGGGCGCGCTTGAGTGCGCACCAATCCGGCGGATTGGCGTATACCCACAGGTTGGCGCCGAGCGGCACTACTTTCTTGGGCGCTGTGCAGGCTTCGACAAACGCGAGTTCCCAACTGCGCTTGAACAGCACATCGACGTTGGCGAGCAGG
>JBBSLA010000227.1:0-2260 GCA_038255665.1 Lysobacterales bacterium
CAGCTTCAACGTGCTCCCGTCATTGTTGAGCGCAGACGGCGGCCCACGCCCTTACGACGACCCCGGTATCGGCGCGCTGTACGGCAACTACGACCTGGGTGGTCTGGAACGCCATCCGATCGATCTGATTTTTCGGAATGGATTCGATTGAGACTCGCTAATCGCAGTTCGGCCCGACGCCTGACATATCCAAGATGGCCAATTGCGATGTGCGGCTCGTGACGACATCACAACCAACGTCTCACATCCGGCAGGTACTTTTCCAGCGAACCCGTGTTCACGGTGACGACGCGCTCGCCTCGTTTGACCAACCCGCGATCAAGCAACTGCGGCAAGGCGGCGAGGCAGGCCGCGCCTTCCGGGCTGACCCAGCCGTGCGTGCGTTGCCAGTCCCGGGAAAGTTCAGCGGCGATGTCCGCTTCGCTGACGGCGATGGCAGCTCCGCCAGTTGCGCGGATGATCTGCAATACACGGAAGTGACCAACGCCACCGGGTACGTTGAGTCCGAATGCGATGGTGCTGCCTGCTTTGACGACGCTGGTGTCGTCCGCGCCGGACTCGAATGCATCGACCAGCGGCGTGGTGGCAGCACTCTGCACGCAAATCATGCGCGGGCGACCGCTACCGATCATGCCAAGCGCTTCAAGTTCGTCCCAGGCCTTGGCCATGCCGAGTACGCCGGTGCCGCCGCCGGTTGGGTAGATGACGACATCGGGCAGTGACCATCTTGTTTCGCCCGGCAGTGGTTCGGCCAGTTCAAGGCCCAGCGATTTTTTGCCTTCGATGCGCCATCCTGGCTCCTGGAACGTCGCGACCGAGAAATATCCCTGCGGTATGTATTTCTCCTTGAGCCATGCCCCGGCTTCGCGAATGGTCGGGCCTTTCAGTTCCAGGATCACTTGACCCGGGTAGCGATGCGCAGCCGCAGCGACATTGCCGAGGATCGGCATTGGTGTGTCGTCGGGCATCGCGACGACAACCTGCAAACCGCCAGCGAGCGCGTAGCGCGTCAGCGAATCGCCGGCATTGCCTTGGGTTGGCACGGCAAGCTTCTTCAGGTCCAACCGTCGCGCCTGCGCGACAACCATCGCCATGCCGCGATCCTTGAAGCTCTGGGTTGGGTTGGTGCCGTAACCCGCGTGCGCCCTGCCCTCGTCTTTCAGTCGCAAGCTGATGCCAGCGGACTTTGCGAGCGGATGGTCGGCGTAGTCGAGCAGCGGCGTGCAGCCTTCGCCGAGCGCCACGATGTGTCTCGCGTCGTCAGCATGGTTGACGTCCAGCGCCATCAATCCGCCGAAACGCCAGATATCGCGTCGTTGCGGATTGAACCAGGCCGCGTTCGGCTGCTCCACCGCAAGCCGTTCGACGTCGACGACCATTTCGACCGGTCGTCCATCAACCGGATCGAGATTCATCGGAACATCGGCGGAATACTCAACGCCAGAACCCAGGCCACGCAGGCAACGCACGTACGACATCGCGATCATTCCTATCGGCTGCACGGATGCCGATGATAGGCCGGGATTCAATCGTCGCGCGCGTAGCTGGCTAGATAAATTCGGAAGGCGCTATCGTTGGCGTGCGATGCGGCGCGTCGGTGACCAGCACGTCGCCGGCAGGCAACGGCAGACCTTGGAGAAACGCCAGTGCGCAGGCATTGCTTGCATCGATAGCGTCGAACGGCGTGCCATGCCGCGATCCGCGAACCACGGCGAGCTGCGCGCCGGATCGTTGTGCGTATTGATGTTTTTCCGCGAGCGGCGTGTAGTCATGTTCGGCAGCCAGCATCAGCATCGGCACGTCGAGTTCGTGCAGACGGTCGATTGCCGACCAGCCGATCAAGGCGCGAACGCTGTGCAGGTACTGTTGTTGCGGAAGACAACCAACCACGCTGATCACACGCTCGCGCATCGCCTGCTGGTGCGGCGCCGGGAACATGCGTTTGCCAACCATCGAGGCCGTACGCCGCAGCCCCAAGGCACGCACCAAGGTGAGTTGCCCGAAGACTTCCAGCCACTTTCTCCACGTGTTGACGCGATAGCACGGCAGGCTGTTGATCGTCATCACGCGGCCGATCTGGCTTGGTCGCTGTAGCGCCATTTCCAGCGCGACCGCCCCACCCATTGAGAAACCAAGTAGATGCACGTGGTGTTCGCCGAGCGAATCGAGCAAGTCCCAGACATCGCTGGCAAAGCGATCGATGCGATACGGTCCAGCGGGTGCGTCGCTGAGACCCGAACCGCGCAGGTCCGGCGCAATC
>JBBSLA010000228.1:0-2252 GCA_038255665.1 Lysobacterales bacterium
CAGCTTCAACGTGCTCCCGTCATTGTTGAGCGCAGACGGCGGCCCACGCCCTTACGACGACCCCGGTATCGGCGCGCTGTACGGCAACTACGACCTGGGTGGTCTGGAACGCCATCCGATCGATCTGATTTTTCGGAATGGCTTTGATTGATTACAGAACGCGATCCCAGAAGGATCCCATGTAGTTGTGCGTTGGCCTTTTCCGTAGCCAGCGACAGAGGTCACAAAAACGCCCTCACATCCGGCAGGTATTTTTCCAGCGAGCCAGTGTTGACGGCGACGACGCGGTCGCCTTGTTTGACCAGTCCTCGATCAAGTAGCTGCGGCAATGCCGCGAGACAGGCGGCACCTTCCGGGCTGACCCAGCCGTGGGTGCGTTGCCAGTCTCGTTGCAGTTCCGCAGCGATGTCGTCCTCGCTGACGGCGATGGCTGCACCGCCGGTTTCGCGAATGATTTGCAGCACGCGGAAATGGCCGACGCCGCCGGGGACGTTGAGACCGAATGCGATCGTATTGCCAGCAATGACAACACTGGTGTCGTCGGCACCGGACTCGAACGCATCGACCAGCGGGGTGGTGACCGCGCTCTGGACGCAAATCATTCGCGGGCGTTCGCTGCCGATCATGCCAAGCGCTTCCAGTTCGTCCCAGGCCTTGGCCATGCCGAGTACGCCAGTGCCGCCGCCGGTTGGATAGATGACGACATCGGGAAGTGACCAGCGCGTTTTGCCTGTTAGTGGCTCGGCCAGTTCCAGCCCCAACGACTTTTTGCCTTCGATGCGCCAGCCCGGTTCCTGGAATGTCGCGACGGAGAAATAGCCTTGTGGAATGTACTTTTCCTTTAATAGCGCGCCAGCCTCGCGAATGGTCGGGCCTTTCAGTTCCAGGATCACTTGACCCGGGTAGCGATGCGCAGCCGCAGCGACATTGCCGAGGATCGGCATTGGTGTGTCGTCGGGCATGGCGACGACAACCTGCAAACCGGCAGCGAGCGCGTAGCGCGTCAGCGAATCGCCGGCATTGCCTTGGGTTGGCACGGCAAGCTTCTTCACGCCCAACCGTCGCGCCTGCGCGACAACCATTGCCATGCCGCGATCCTTGAAGCTCTGGGTTGGATTGGCTCCGTAACCGGCGTGCGCCCTGCCCTCGTCCTTTAGCTTCAACGCGATGCCAGCTAACTTCGCCAGCGGATGATCGGCGTAGTCGAGTAGCGGGGTGCAGCCTTCGCCGAGCGGCACGATGTGTCGGGCGTCGTCGCCATTGTTGATGTCCATCGCCATCAATCCCCCGAAGCGCCAGATGTCACGGCGCTCTGGATTGAACCATGCCGCGTTCGGTTGCTCCGCTGAAAGTCGCTCTACGTCGATGACCATCTCGACCGGCCGCCCATCGACCGGATCGAGATTCATCGGAGTGTCGGCGGAATACTCGACGCCAGAACCCAGGCCACGCAGACAACGCACGTACGACATGACTTTCCATCCTCTCAGCCGCGGAGGAACCGATCATAAGGCGGGATTGAAGTACAGCGCGTGGATGCCTAGATAAACTCGGCGGGCGCAGTGGATGGCGTTCGATGCGGCGCGTCGGTGACCAGCACATCGTCGGTTGGCAAGGGCAATCCCTGAAAAAATGCCAGCGCACAAGCGTTGCTGGCATCGATGGCGTCAAATGGCGTGCCATGTCGCGATCCGCGAACCACGGCAAGCTGGGCACCGGATCGTTGCGCATATTGGTGCTTCTCGGCGAGTGGCGTGTAGTCGTGTTCGGCGGCCAGCATCAGCATCGGCACATCGAGCTCGTGCAGACGGTCGATTGCCGACCAGCCGATCAAGGCGCGAACGCTGTGCAGGTATTGCTGTTGCGGCAATCCGCCAACCACGCTGATCACTCGTTCCCGCATCGCTTGCTGGTGCGGCGCCGGGAACATGCGTTTGCCAACCATCGAGGCCGTACGCCGCAGCCCCAAGGCACGCACCATGGTCAGTTGCCCGAACACTTCCAGCCACTTTCTCCACGTGTTGACCCGATAACACGGCAGGCTGTTTATCGTCATCACACGACCGATCTGGTTTGGCCGCTGCAATGCCATTTCCAGCGCGACCGCACCCCCCATTGAGAAACCAAGTAGATGCACGTGGTGTTCGCCGAGCGAATCGAGCAAGTCCCAGACATCGCTGGCAAAGCGATCGATGCGATACGGTCCAGCGGGTGCGTCGCTGAGACCCGAACCGCGCAGGTCCGGCGCAATC
>JBBSLA010000229.1:0-2249 GCA_038255665.1 Lysobacterales bacterium
CTACAGCCTCAACGCCGTGTTAAGCCGCCGCCGCGCGAGCAGCGACAGGAAACAAGTGAGGAGATTTCGGCGGTCGGCTTGAACACATAGTTAGCTGCCGCCGCGCACGACAGTGACGGTGAGAGCGAGGTCTCCGACCGTGACCGTTGCCGGCTTTGCAGGACGCACCACCAGCACGGGCTCCATTGCCCCATGCGATGAATCGACCTTGGCTGAGACCCGGATCTGGTCGGACGCGAGGTCGCTTACAGTGAGCGACAGCTTGTAGCCGTCTGTGCCTGAGACTTCGACGGTGGCGGGAGTATCGCCTTTGACAATTGCCGTTGGCTCTCCGAAAGCCTTGCCGTTGTGAAGGAGCGTTGCAGTAACTGTGTAGGATTCGCCGCCCGCGACGGCCAACGACGCCATGAAAGCGAGTGCAGCGAACGCGACACTTTGGATCAAGGTTGCCATGTGATCTCCTAAGGAAGCTAACGAGCCTGTAGAAAAACTGGCCCTGATCTTGCTCGCATGAGGCGGAGCGGACAAGGGGATTTTCGATGGCGCGCTACAAGCATGTGGACATGAGCCCACGGCTGTTGCCGGTGGACCTCGAGTCGCAACTGGTGCCGGGGTCGTTTGCGCACGCGGTGCATCACTTGGTCGATCGGCTGGACCTGTCGGGCTTCGATGCGCATTACCGCAACGATGCCACCGGCGCGACCGCGCATCAACCGGCGATGTTGCTCAAGGCGGTGCTGCTCGGCTACTCGCAGGGCATGGTGTCGTCGCGCAGCATCGAGCGGGCGTGCCGCGACAACGTGCTGTTCATCGCGATCACGGGCGATGCCAAGCCGCACTTCACCACGATCGCGGACTTTGTGAGCCGCTCGCGCGACCAGATTGCGACGATCTTTGCGCAGGTGCTGACGATCATCGGCCATGAGGGCCTCATCGGTCGCGAGATGTTCGCGATCGATGGCGTCAAGCTGCCCTCGAATGCCAGCAAGCACCGCTCCGGCACCCGCGCGGAGTTTATGCAGCGCGCCGCCAAGCTTGAGCGCGCGGCGCAAGCGATGCTCGATCGTCACCGCGGTCACGATGCCGACTCCCGTGACGAGGTCACCAGCGCCAGGACAACGGCGCGCCTCGCCCGCATGACGCGCGAGGCCGCGCAGATCAACACCTGGCTCACCGAGAATCCCGATGACCGCCCCGGTGCACGGGGTGCGGTTCGCAAGTCGAACCTGACCGACAACGAGTCCGCCAAGATGGCCACCGACAAGGGCGTGCTGCAGGGTTACTGTGGTGTCGCGGTAGTCGACAGCCAGCACCAGGTGATCGTCGAGGCCTCGGCGCATGGCACCGGCAACGAGCAGGCATTGCTGCTGCCGGTCATCGATGCCTGCGCGGCGCAGCGCACCTCCACGACGCTTATCACCGCCGACGCGGGCTATCACTCCGAGGCCAATCTGGCCGCATTGGCCGCGCGCAACATCGATGCGCTGATCGCCGACAACCAGATGCGCAGCCGCGACGAGCGGCTCGCCGATCAGGGCAAACACACGAGCAAGCCAGACCCGTTGCACGACAAGTCCAAACCCGCCTCGCGCAGCACCTTCCGGCCCGGCGACTTCAAGATCGCGGAGGATCAATCGCACGCGATCTGTCCGGCCGGCAACACGCTTGCGCGCAGCGGCGAGGGACGCAATGGTGATTACACCGAAATCCGCTATCGCGCCGCCATCGCAGCCTGCGCCGGTTGCGCGTTGCGCGCGCAGTGCCTGCGCAATATCCACACCCGCCGGCCTCGGGTGATCGCCATGCAGACGCGCACCCAACTGCCTGTGCACACACCGCTGATGCGCGAACGCATCGACAGCGAGGAAGGCCGCGCACGCTACGGTCAGCGTTTCGCCACCGTCGAGCCGGTATTCGGCAATCTGCGCCACAACAAGCGGCTCTATCGCTTCACGCTACGCGGGCAACGCAAGGTCGACGGCCAGTGGAAGCTGTTCGCACTGGTCCACAACATCGAGAAGCTGAAAAACCTGCGCAAGCTGGCGTGAAAGCCAGCGCAGGAGCGCGCGCCCGCGTCATGCGGGTCATCTGACGCCTCTCAAGCGCTCCGTGATCGACCAACGCCGCAAAGCAAAACCAGGCGGCGTAAGCGCTATCGAAAAAACATCACGTCACACGAGGCTGCGTGAGCGCGCACACGGTCATCGCGCGCATCCGAAAACGGGTTTTTCTACAGCCTCAACGCCTGA
>JBBSLA010000230.1:0-2186 GCA_038255665.1 Lysobacterales bacterium
ATGGGCGGGCATGCCGCCCGCGTCCTTCAGCATCCGCGCCATATGCATCAGGTTCCAGGCCATGAAGGTGGTGTTGCGTTGGGTGAATTCGTTGTCGAATCCGATGCCGTCGTCGCCATACGACGGTCCCGGCCCTGCTTCGCCGATCCAACCCGCGTCGGCTTGTGGCGGGATCGAATAGCCCAGGTGTTGTAGCGAATACAACGTGCTCATCGCGCAGTGCTTGATGCCGTCTTCGTTGCCGGTGACGATGCAGCCGCCGACGCGACCGTAGTAGATGTACTGCCCTTCCTTGTTGAGTTTTCCCGATTCCGCGTAGAGCCGCTCGATGGTGCGGCGACACACCGAGCTCAGTTCGCCGAGCCAGATCGGCGTGCCGATCACCAGGATGTCGGCAGCCATCACCTTGCGACACAGGCCGGGCCAGTCGTCGCTGTCGAAGCCGTGCTTGGTCATGTCGTGCTGAACGCCGGGAGCGAGATCGAGATCGACGGGACGTACCGTGGTCACCTTCACCTTGTTCGCACGCATCACGCCAGCGGCAACATCCATCAGCGTTTGCGTATGCGAATCCTCGCCGGATCGCTTCAACGTGCAATTGAGGAACAACGCCTTGAGGTCGTTGTATTTCGCGGGTGGCTTGGGTTCCTGGTTCGACTGGGATTTCTTGTTCGACGTGGTCTTGCTCATGGCGTTCCCCGGTTGAGCCGCCGACCGTTGCGGCCGCCGGAGCTGTGATTGTCGTGGGCGTCCATTCGACACTTGTGCGCCTGAATCGCGCGGTCGCCGTTCCGCGCGGACCATGCGTGCGAACAGGTTCGCGGACGCGTCGGAAACCCACAAACCTCGTCATTCCTGCCTTCGCAGGAATGACGAAGAACCATCTTTGGTCGACTGAGAGAGTGCGTGCGAATTTTCCCGGACAGCAGAGCGCCTTCGCGGGATCTACGACACTACGCTAAGGTGGCGACTGCTGATTTCAGAGAACCGCACGTGCCGCCACGACACTCGCCGCTCGCACCACATATAACCGACGTGTATTCGCGCCGCCGCGACGGCGGCAGGGCACGTCGTCGCCTACCGTACCGGCTACACGCGTTGCTCGCGCTGACGATGTTGTTGATCGTTACACCCACATTCGCGCAGCCAACGCAGAAACCAGCGTCATTTCCCGTCACGCAAGAAGCGCGTGAAACACTGCCCAGTGTCGTCGTCACCGCCACCCGCAGCGAACGGCGCGCGGTCGATGTCGCCGCTGCGATCGATTCGGTGCCGATCGACAACATTGGGCAAGCACGCCTCGGCGTGAACCTGTCCGAGCTACTCGATCGCGTCCCCGGTGTACTGGTTCGCAACCGGCAGAATTATGCGCAGGACGAACAGGTTTCGATCCGTGGTTTTGGCGCGCGCTCCACGTTCGGTGTTCGAGGCGTTCGCCTGTACACCGACGGCATTCCAGCGACGATGCCGGATGGTTCGGGGCAGGTTTCGCATTTCAATCTGGATTCCGCAGAGCGCGTTGAAGTGTTGCGCGGACCGTTCTCCGCGCTTTATGGGAATTCGTCCGGCGGCGTCATCCAGCTGTTCACCGCCGATGGCAGTGAACAAACCGAACTGCGCAGCGGCATCGTCGCCGGCAGTTATGGCACGAGTCGAGCCAGTGCAAATCTGCGCGGCAGCAGTGGAGCATTCGGTTACAACGTCTCGCTTAGCCGTTTCGATACAGACGGCTATCGCGACCACAGCGCCGCGCGGCGCAATTCGGGCAACGCCAAACTCACCTGGCAAGTCGGCGACAGCGGCTCGTTGACGGTGATTGGAAACAGCGTCGACATTCCCATGGCGCAGGACCCGCTTGGGCTGAACGCGGCCCAGTTTCGCGACAACCCGCGCCAGGCCACGCCGCAAGCGCGCCTGTTCAACACGCGCAAGGATGTTTCGCAGAACCAGCTGGGTGCGATCTATGACTTCGCCATCGATGATCGGCAAAGCCTGCGCATCATGGGTTACTCCGGATCACGCGCCGTCGAACAATTCCTAGCAAGTCCCGCTGCCCCGCAGGCCAACCCGTTGCAGGCCGGTGGCGTCATCGATCTTGATGGCGACTACTCCGGCGGCGATGCGCGCTGGACGATCAACACCGGCGCGCTGGAACTCACCGCCGGCCTCAGCGCCGACTCTCAACG
>JBBSLA010000231.1:0-2162 GCA_038255665.1 Lysobacterales bacterium
AATCCCGACGTCTTCCATAAAGTCGTCGACTGCCAGTGGGCCTGTCCGGCGCACACGCCGGTTCCCGAATACATCCGCCTGATCGCCGATGGCCGCTACGCCGATGCGTACATGGTCAATTGGCAGTCGAATGTGTTCCCGGGAATCCTTGGCCGCACCTGCGACCGCCCCTGCGAGCCGGCATGCCGGCGCGGACGCGTGGAGGAAAACAACGGCCCCGACTCGATGCTCGAGAAACCCGAGCCAGTCGCCATCTGCCGGCTCAAGCGCGTCGCTGCCGACCACAAGGGCGATGTGCGCGCTCGAATGCCGAAGCCGGCCACGCAGCTCAACGGCAAACGCATCGCCTGCATCGGTGCCGGGCCGGCATCGCTGACCGTTGCCCGCGACTTGGCGCCGCTGGGCTACCACGTCACTATTTTTGAATCAGACCCCAAGGCCGGCGGCTTCATGCGCACCCAGGTGCCGCGCTTCCGCTTGCCGGAGGAAGTGATCGACGAAGAATGCGGTTACATCCTGGATCTCGGTGTGCAATTCGTCAGCGGCACACGCATCGAGTCGATGACGTCGATGCTGGCCGAAGGCTACGACGCGGTGTTCGTCGGCAGCGGCGCGCCGCGTGGACGCAACCTGGAAATTCCGGGGCGCGAGGAAGCGGCGGCGAATATCCATTTGGGTCTGGACTGGCTGGCGAACGTGTATTTCGAGCACGTCAAATCCGTCGGCAAGCGCGTCATCGTGCTGGGCGGCGGCAATACCGCAATGGATTGCTGTCGCAGCGCGCGCCGGCTCGGTGGCGAAGAGGTCAAGGTACTGGTGCGTTCGGGTTTTGACGAAATGAAGGCCAGCCCGTGGGAAAAGGAAGACGCGATGGAGGAGGGTATTCCGATCCTCGACTATCGCGTGCCCAAAACTTTCGTGCATGAAAATGGCAAGCTCACGGGCATGACGTTCGAAGTCGTGCGCGCCGAATACGACGCCACGCTTGGTGAAGGCAAGGGCCGCCGCAAGCTGGTGCCGACCGGCGAGCCGGACGAGTTCCATGCGTGCGACGAAGTACTGATTGCGATC
The DNA here is from genome assembly GCA_038255665.1 of Lysobacterales bacterium. Classification (GTDB taxonomy): domain Bacteria; phylum Pseudomonadota; class Gammaproteobacteria; order Xanthomonadales; family Rhodanobacteraceae; genus Dokdonella. The sequence continues at coordinate 1,072 of JBBSLA010000231.1, forward strand.
GGGCAAGAGAACGCCTTCCCGTGGATTGAACGCGATTGCGGCATTGAATTCGGCGAGTGGGACATGCCGGTGGTCGACCAGGTCACCCATCAGTCGTCGCTGCCGCACGTGCTGTTCGGCGGCGATGCGGCGTTCGGCCCGAAGAACATCATCTGGGCGGTGGCGCACGGGCATGCCGCGGCGATCAGCATCGACAAGCTGCTGCATGGCGAGGACACCCGCGAGCGTGCCGATCCAATGGTGCAGCTGACCTCGCAGAAGATGGGCATCCACGAGTGGACGTTCGACAACGCGGTGTCGCCGGACGAGCGTTTCCTGGTGCCGTGGTCGCAGGAGGCGAAAAAGCTCGACAGCATCAAGGTCGAAGTGGAGCTGGGATTCGACGCCGCCACCGCCTGGAAGGAAACCCAGCGCTGCCTCAACTGCGACGTGCAGACCGTGTTCACCCGCGACAAGTGCATCGAGTGCGATGCCTGCGTCGATATCTGCCCGACCGACTGCATCACCTTCACCGCCAACGGCGCGGAAGCCGACCTGCGAAAGCGGCTGACAGCGCCCGCGCTGAATGAGACGCAGGACCTGTACGTGTCGGAAACGTTGCCGACCATGCGGGTCATGGTCAAGGACGAGGACGTCTGCCTGCATTGCAGCCTGTGCGCGGAACGCTGCCCGACCGGTGCCTGGGACATGCAGAAGTTCCTGCTGCTGGAAGCCCATGCGGGCGCGGGCTGCCGCAGCACGCGGGCGCGGGAGGCGGCATGACCGGGAGTGCGGATCCAACGAAGGTCGCGCCCCTGCGCGCGATCAACGACTTCGTGATCAAGTTCGCCAACGTCAACGGGTCTGGCTCGGCCTCGGCCAACGAACTGTTCGCCAAGGCCATCCTGCGCATGGGCGTGCCGGTGAGCCCGCGCAACATCTTCCCGTCCAATATCCAGGGCCTGCCCACTTGGTACGAGGTGCGGGTTTGCGAGCGCGGCTGGCTGGGCCGCCGCGGCGGCGTCGACCTCCTGGTGGCGATGAACCCGCAGACCTGGGACGACGACCTGCGCGAACTCGGTGCCGGCGGCTATCTGTTCTACGACAGCTCG
>JBBSLA010000232.1:0-2153 GCA_038255665.1 Lysobacterales bacterium
ACTGCACGCGATGGCCCTTGCGCATCAGCTCACGCAGCGTCCCGTAGTCAAAGCCGGTTTCCAGGTCAAGCACGCCGCCATCGCTCATCGGTGTGGCCTGCGCTTCGGGGGAGGTCGAGCCTTCATGCTGGATACGTGGCGCGTCACCCGCTTCCTGCAGGTTCATGCCGAAATCGACCAGGTTCATGATGATCTGCACGTGCCCCTGCGGCTGCATGTCACCACCCATCAGACCGAAGCTCAGCCACGGCTGGCCGTTCTTCGTCGCGAAGGCCGGAATGATGGTGTGGAACGGTCGCTTGCCGGGCTCGAAGGTATTGGCGTGGCCTTCCTTCAACACGAACATCTCGCCGCGATCCTGAAGAATAAAACCCAGTCCCGGCGGCGTCATGCCCGAGCCCATGCCGCGATAGTTGGACTGGATCAGCGACACCATGTTGCCGTCCTCGTCGGCGGTGGTCAGATAGATCGTGTCGGTACCGGGGCGGACATCGCCTGCATCGACCTTGCGCAGCGCCTTGTCCGGCGAGATCAGCTTGCGGCGCTGGTCGGCGTATTCCTTCGACAACAACCGCTTGATTGGGGTTTTCGCGAATGCCGGGTCGGCATAGAACTTTGCGCGATCCTCGAACGCGAGTTTCTTGGCTTCGGTGAACAGGTGGATGTGCTCGGCGCTACCGAACGGAATTTTCGAGAAATCGTAGCCTTCAAGAATATTGAGCATCTGCAGCGCGGCAATGCCCTGGCCGTTCGGCGGCAGTTCCCACACATCCACACCGCGGTAATTCACCGATGCCGGTTCAACCCATTCGCCCTTGTGCGCGGCCATGTCCTCGTAGGACAGGAAGCCGTCGTTGGCTTTCATGTAGTCGCCGATGGTCCGCGCGATGTCACCCTTGTAGAACGCGTCGCGGCCGCCCTTGGCGATGGTTTCCAGCGTTTTCGCGAGGTTCGGATTGCGCCACATCTCACCCTTGGCCGGCGCCTTGCCGTTGATGGTGAACTGCTCGCTGAAACCCGGGTATTGCGACAGGCGCGCCACCGAGCGATCCCAGTAGTAGGCGATCACCTCGGTCAACGGGAAGCCGTCGCGTGCATAACCGATTGCCGGTGCGAGTACCGCTTTCATCGGCAACTTGCCAAAGCGATCGTGCAGCGCGAACCAGCCGTCGACTGCGCCGGGCACGGTTACAGGCAATGGTCCCCACGATGGCACGCTGCTGTGTCCATGATCCTTGAACCATTGCAGGGTCAGCGATTTGGGCGAACGGCCGGAACCGTTATAGCCGTACAGTTTTCTCGTTTTCGCGTCCCACACAATGGCGAACAGGTCGCCGCCCATACCGTTTCCGGTCGGCTCCATCAATCCCAATGCAGCGTTGACGGCGATGGCAGCATCCACCGCGCTTCCTCCCGCTTTCAGGATGTCGACGCCAATTTGCGTAGCCAGCGGTTGCGAACTGGCGATCATGCCGTGGGGTGCGATCACTTCGGATCGGGTCGCGAACGCCGCGCCAGTGATGCGATCAGCGGCGGCACAGGGCAAGGTCAGCAGGGCAGTGGAAAGTGCGATGGCGAGGCGGCTCATGATTGTCTCCCGACGAACGATTCAGCATCATCGCCGGAAACTGCCCGACCGCAAGTGTCCAATCACCTAGCTTCCGACCCCGGCCCATGTTTGAAAATTTGAAACGCCATGCTCTCGATTTCACCGAAAGGCGCAGTGGAACGCGATTCCAGACGCGCTTCCGCAATCGTTCGCCAGAGCGAAACCGCTGGCATGTCATTTTCACGGTCGCGCTGGCTTTTGCGCTGATCCCGATTGGTTTGGTGATGCTGGTCCTGCCTGGGCCCGGCATGGCTTTGCTGGTCGTCGCGGCGCTGCTGATCGCGGGTGAGTCCCTGCTTGCCGCGCGTGCGCTGGATCGCGCCGACCTGACATTGACACGACTTTGGTCGCGGATGCGCCGTTGACTGCAATCACCGCGCAGAAATCGGAATGACGCAGGTGTATAGTTTTCGGCCTGCCCGCCGCGCTGCCCGTTTTTGATGAGTGACGTTTCGATGACTGATCGTTCACCCGCGCTGACCGAACTCGACCAGATCACATTGCGCGTGGAGCGTCTGGCTGCGTTGTGTCGGCAATTGACCGA
>JBBSLA010000233.1:0-2003 GCA_038255665.1 Lysobacterales bacterium
AGCTGGTGCAGAAATTCGTCGCGCGACTCGAACCTTCCAAGCTCGATACAGATTGCGTCGACCAGCTCGGCCCGATTCCCACCTTCATCGATTTCAGTGGAGCCACGCCATGATCGAACTTCGCGATCTCAACAAGTCCTTCGGCGACGTCAAGGCGGTCGATGGTGTTTCGTTCACCGCACGCGATGGCGAAATCACCGGCTTGCTCGGCCCGAATGGCGCGGGCAAGACAACCACCCTGCGCATGCTCTACACGTTGATGAAGCCGGACAGCGGGCAGGTGTTGGTCGACGGCATCGATGCCGCCAGCGATCCGGTCAGCGTGCGTCGCAGCCTGGGCGTGCTGCCCGATTCACGTGGCTTGTACAAGAGGCTCACTGCCAGCGAGAACATCGAGTATTTCGGACGCCTGCAAGGTGTCGACGAGGCGACCTTGCACGAACGCCGCGATGCACTGATCGCCGCGCTCGACATGGCCGACATTGCTGATCGCCGCACCGATGGCTTCTCGCAAGGACAGCGCGTGAAGACCGCGATTGCCCGGGCTTTGATCCACGAACCACGAAACGTGATCCTTGACGAGCCCACCAACGGCCTTGACGTAATGGCGACGCGGGCGATGCGCGATTTCCTGCGCCGCCTGCGCGACCAGGGCCGTTGTGTGCTGTTCTCCAGCCACATCATGCAGGAGGTCGGCGCGCTATGTGATCGTATCGTCGTGATCGCGCATGGCCGCGTCGTTGCCGATGCGACGCCCGATCAACTGCGCGAAAAAACCGGCGAAGCCAGTCTTGAAGACGCCTTCGTCCACGTTATTGGTTCCGCCGAAGGACTTTCCGCATGAGCGCGTCATTGGTTGTTTTCTTGAAGGAGGTCCGCGAAAACCTGCGCGACCGCCGCACGCTGATCAACTCGCTGGTGACCGGTCCACTGATGGCACCGTTGTTCTTCGTGCTGATCATCAACGCGGCGGTGACTCGCGAAGCGGATCGTGCCGAGAAGGTGCTCAAGGTGCCGGTGATCGGTGCCGAACAGGCACCCAACCTAGTCGCTGCATTGAAGCGCAGCAGCATAGAAATCGTTGACGCCCCGGTCGATCCGGAAAAGTCCATCCGTGACCAGGAGAGCGACGTGATCCTGCGTATTCCGGCCGGCTACGGCGAGGCGTGGACGAAAGGTGAACCGGCCCAGGTCGAGCTGCTGTTCGATGCTTCCCGGCAAGACTCCGGTGCGCTGGTCGCACGCGTCCGGAACAGCTTGGAAAGCTATTCCTCAACTATCGGCTCGCAGCGCCTGCTGGTTCGCGGCGTTTCGCCGACCGTCGGAAAGCCGGTGGTGGTCGCCAGCCGTGATCAGTCCACGCCGCAAAGCCGCAGCGGCATCATGTTCGGCATCTTGCCGTACTTCTTCATCCTTGGCGCTTTCATGGGCGGCATGCCGCTGGCCATTGACACCACCGCCGGCGAGCGCGAGCGCCAATCAATGGAGCCACTGCTGATCAATCCGGTGGCGCGCTGGAACATCATCGTCGGCAAGTTGATGGCGACCAGTGCGTTCGCGATGACCACCGTATTCCTTGGCATCCTCGCGTTTGCGATTGCGGGCCGTGCCATGCCGACCGAAAAGCTCGGCATCGTGCTCGATTTCGGTCCGCAGTTCATCGCCAGCACGCTGTTCGTGATGGCGCCGCTGGCGATCATGCTGGCCAGCCTGCAAACCTTTGTCGCCGCGTTTGCGCGCAGCTATCGCGAAGCGCAAACCTATCTCGCCGTGCTGACCTTCGTACCCGTGGTGCCGACCATGTTGCTGGTGCTGTATCCGACCAAGACGCAAACCTGGATGTTCGCGACGCCGCTGGTCGGCCAGCACGTCAGCATCCTCGGATTCCTGCGCGGCGACGCGGTGCCGTTCTCGTCATTGCTGCTGTGCTTTGCAACGACCGCTGCCGCTGCGCTGTTTCTGGTGTGGATGACGGCGCGGCTGTACCAGAGCGAACGGGTTGC
>JBBSLA010000234.1:0-1903 GCA_038255665.1 Lysobacterales bacterium
GACGGGAGGCGGCTTTTCATCACCGCTTTGAACTTACTACCCTCGCGTCGCGCGCTCGAAGCACATTGGGAAGTTTTTCAAAAGGAATGATGACGCGCTTCATCGTACTGCCGAGAGAAAAACAAGCGGGCCGAAGCGAGCTGACACCCTTCTCGCGGAAATCCCGACCAATCGCAAACGCTGATGCCGCGCGGTGGAGGAGGCCAAGGCTCGGCGCTTCGCGGGCGCCCCAAGTTCCGCACTTGCCCGCCAATTTTGCTGAGCGGTGATGTGCGACACGTCAGCTGTGGCGCGGGTTTGCGCCCGGAGATGGGTTGGAATCTGAAAAGTAGTGTAGTCACACGTTCATGTTAATTGGCCTATTGATTGCAGGGCATTCGCTGTTGTAACGTAGCGCCATGTTTACGCGCATCTCGCAGTCCGGCGGCCGCAGTTATCTGCAACTGGTGGAGTCGTTTCGCAACGACGCAGGGCAGCCGCGCCAGCGCGTGGTGGCGAACCTGGGTCGTCTGGATCAGCTGACGCCCAAAGACCTCGATCCGCTCATCAATGGGCTCGATCGCGCGCTCGGCCGACAACGCGTCGCGGCGCCCAGCGTCGAGTTCGTGACGGCCAAGTCGCTGGGCGACGTGTATGCGCTGCATGCGTTGTGGGAGGAGTTGGGTCTGGCGGATGCGCTGCGGCGGTCGCTGCGTTCCTCCCGGCGTCGCTTCGATGCCGAAGCTCTGATTCGCGCGATGGTGTTCAACCGCCTCTGCGAGCCCGAGTCCAAGCTCGGGGTGCTGCGCTGGCTGGACACCGTGGCGATGCCGGACATGCCCGAGGCGGTGAGTCACGATCAATTGCTGCGCGCGATGGATGCGCTGATGGATCGCGCCGAGGCGGTAGAAGCGGCGGTCGCAAAGCAGCTGCGGCCGTTGCTCGACGATGCGATGTCGGTGGTGTTCTACGACCTGACGACGATCCGCATTTCCGGATCGAGTGAGGTCACCGACGACGTCCGCAAGTACGGTCTCAGCAAGGACACCGGCGGCATCGCGCGGCAATTCGTGCTGGGCGTGATCCAGACTGCCGAGGGATTACCGATCGCGCACCAGGTGCACGCCGGCAATGTCGGCGAGGTCACCACGCTGTTGCCGGTGATCGAGCAGACGATTGCGCGCTATGCGCTCAAACGCGTGGTGCTGGTAGCCGATCGGGGTTTGCTCAGTCTCGATAATCTGGCAGCGATCCAATCTCTCAAGACGCACGCCGGGGAGCCGGTCGAATTCATTCTGGCGGTACCCGGTCGGCGCTATGGCGAGTTCGCCGAAGTCGCACGCGCGACGACGATTGCGCAGGGCCTGGGCGAGACGACATGGCAAGGTCGGCGTCTGGTGATCGCGCACGATGACGTGCGCGCCAGCGAACAACGCGCGGCGCGCGAGCGCACGATCACCGCACTTGAAGCGGAAGGTGAGCGCATCGCGCAGCGGCTCGATGCGCAGGACCAAGGCACGCCGCAGCCTGGCCGGCGCTCGAACGACCGTCGCGCGTACCTGCGCTTCTCGGAACAGGTCAAGGCCGAACGCCTGAGCCGTATCGTCAAGGCCGATCTCACCGCCGAACGTTTCAGTTACGACATCGACGAAGACGCCAAGAGCGACGCCGAAGTGTTCGACGGCAAGTTGCTGCTGGTCACCAATACCGCGTTTGCCGCAAGCGATGTCGTCGACCGCTACAAGGCCCTCGCCGATATCGAGCGCGGCTTTCGCGTGCTCAAGAGCGACATCGACATCGCGCCGGTGCATCACCGGTTGCCCGAACGCATTCGCGCGCATGCGCTGATCTGCTTTCTCGCGCTGGTCATGCATCGCGTGCTGCGCAGTCGACTGCGCGCCAGCGGCAGCCCGCTATCGCCGAC
>JBBSLA010000235.1:0-1903 GCA_038255665.1 Lysobacterales bacterium
CAGGCGAAAAGTGACCAGAGTCATGGCACGTCCAAGCGCGCCGATTTCCGCGCAACGAAATCTTCCGGGAAGTGGTTGAGCGCGCTCAAAACCGGCAGCGGAATCAATCCGCCCATTGCGCACAGCGAGCCGTGGGTCATGGTGTCGCAAAGGCTGCGCAGCAGAACTTCGTGACTCGCGTTGCCCGGTTCGGCGACGAGCCGATCGATTACTTCGACGCCGCGTTGCGAGCCGATTCGGCACGGTGTGCATTTGCCACAGGATTCGACCGCGCAGAACTCCATTGCGAAGCGAGCCTGTTCGGCCATGTCGACGCTGTCATCGAACGAGACACTGCCGCCGTGGCCGAGCATGGCGTCGATAGCGGCGAACGCTTCGTAGTCGATCACCGTGTCGAACTGCGATTCGGTCAGGTAGGCGCCAAGCGGGCCACCGACCTGCACGGCGCGGATCGGACGACCACTCGCCGAGCCACCACCAAGGTCGTAAAGCAATTCGCGTAGCGTGATGCCGAACGCTTTTTCGATGAGTCCGCCGTGACGGATGTTGCCGCCGAGCTGGATCGGCAGGCTGCCGCGCGAACGGCCGACGCCGTAGTCGCGATACCAGGCGGCGCCGCGTTCGATGATGGATGGCAACGACGCCAATGTGATGACGTTGTTGATCACGGTTGGCTTGCCGAACAATCCCTTGATCGCAGGCAGCGGCGGTTTGAAACGCACTTCGCCGCGCTTGCCTTCCAGGCTTTCCAGCAACGAGGTTTCCTCGCCGCAGATATAGGCACCCGCACCGAGGCGCACTTCAATATCGAATGCCTTGCCGCTGCCAGCGATGTCGTCGCCGAGCCAGCCGGCTTCGCGTGCGCGCTCGATCGCGGAGATCAGCGCACGCAGCGCGAGTGGATATTCGCTGCGCAAGTAGATGTAGCCAACGGTCGCGCCGACCGCGAGCCCGGCGATGGCCATGCCTTCGATCAACAGGTACGGGTCGCCTTCCATCAGCATGCGATCGGAGTACGTGCCGGAATCGCCTTCGTCGGCGTTGCAGACGATGTATTTCTGCCCGTCTGGCGTGCCGAGCACGGTGTTCCATTTGATGCCAGTTGGGAAAGCTGCCCCACCGCGACCGCGCAGGCCGGATTCGGTCACCGTTGCAACCAGTTGCTCGGGTGTCTGTTTCAACGCCACGCGAAGACCGTTCCAGCCGCCGTGCGATTCGTAGTCGGCTAGCGACAAAGGATCAGTGATGCCGACGCGAGCGAAGCACAGTCGTTCCTGCTGGCGCATCCAGGGCAATTCATCGGTAACGCCAAGCGCGAGTGCATGCGCGCCGCCGACATGAAAATCCGCATCGAACAGGCTGGCAACGTCTTCGACATCGACTGGGCCGAAAGCCACACGACCCGCATCGCAAACCACTTCGACCAGCGGCTCCAGCCAGCACATGCCGCGCGAGCCGTTGCGGATCAGTTCGATGGCGATGCCGCGACGATGCGCTTCGCCAGCAATCGCCTGCGCGACTTCGTCAGCACCGACGGCGACTGCGCTCGAATCTCCTGGAACGTAAATGCGAATACTCATCGCGCGTCACTTGCGCCGGCTTCGGCATCGACGCTGACGAGCGCATCAAGCAGGCGGTCGATTCGTTGCGGCGTCATTCGCCCGTGCAGCTTTCCATCAAGCATCAACGACGGGCCGCTCGCACAATTGCCAAGGCAGTAGACCGGTTCCAACGTGACCGCGCCGTCAGCAGTGGTCTCGTGCTGATTGACCTGCAAGCGCTCGCAGACTTGTCGCTCCAAAGCGCGTGCGCCACCCGCCTGACAGGCTTCCGCGCGACACAGCCGTAATGTGTGACGACCGGCCGGCGCCGTGCGGAAGTCATGATAAAAACTGATCACGCC
>JBBSLA010000236.1:0-1822 GCA_038255665.1 Lysobacterales bacterium
ACGGGTGTCCGCGTGACCGGCACCTCGTTTCCCCGTTTAAACCCAAGCATTCTTGCCGACGATGGCGACATGCTTCACTTCTGCTCCACCTGCGCGTTCTCGCAGGCTTGCGTCGCCGAAGGCATGGACAAGTCTTCGCTGGGCGAATTGCACATGCTGGTCGATCATGTCGGCCCGTTGCACGAGGGCGACCACGTATTCCGCGAAGGCGACCGCTTTGATGCCATCGCCGCGGTACGCGCCGGGACCGTCAAGACCTACATCATCGACGCCGACGGTCGCGAACATGTGCTCGGCTTCCACCTGCCGGGCGAGATCATCGGCCTCAACGCGATCGATGGTGATCACTATCCCTGCAATGCGGTCGCCCTGGATACGGTCATGTTGTGCCGTTTCTCGTTTCCCAAGCTGTCGATACTTGCAGGGCGCCTGCCCGGCTTGCAGAAGCAACTGTTCAAATTGATGAGTCGCGATATCGGCAAGGCATTGCAGCTGGCCGGCGACTGGTCAGCGGATCAGCGCATGGCGGCCTTCATCGTCGAACTGTCGCGGCGACTGGCTGCGCGTGGCTTTTCCGCCACGCGTTTCCGGCTGACCATGGCACGAACCGACATTGCCAACTATTTGCGACTGGCGCCGGAAACGGTCAGCCGGGTTTTGAAGCGGCTGCAGGACGACGGCCTGCTGCGAATAGACCGGCGCGAAGTGGAACTGGTCGGCCTCAAGCCGCTTGAAACACTGGCGGCACCGGTGTTGCGGAACTGATTCCACGCCCCTCGACTGGTTCCACTGTATGGTGGGCGATCAGCATTACTTGACCTGCGTCATGGCGACAAGTGCGACGTGCGGCCGAATATGCGACGTCCGCACTGGAGAACGTCCATGAGTAATACCCGAAAGCTTTGGCTGGCCTTGGCCGCCCTCCTCATTGCCTCCTTTTCCGTGCTGCTGTGGGCCGGAGGCGAGATCTTCCGCGCCGCTCCGCCGATGCCGGAACGAGTGGTCGCAGAAAGCGGCCAGGTCATTTACACCCGCGCCGATATCGAACAGGGCCGCCAGGTCTGGCAATCGATTGGCGGCATGCAACTCGGTTCGATCTGGGGACACGGTGCATATGTCGCGCCGGACTGGAGCGCGGACTGGCTGCATCGCGAGGCCATTGGCGTGTTGGACCTGTGGGCACGGCGTGATGGCGGCATGGCGACCTACGCCGAGTTGTCCGCCGAGGAACAAGCGAGGCTGCGCGGTCGCCTGCAGTCCATGATGCGGGCCAATACCTACGATCCCGCGACCGGCACGATCACGCTGAGCGAAGACCGCGTCGCCGCGCTGTCAAACGTCGCCGCGCATTACGAGAGCCTGTTCAGCAACGACCCGGCGACCGCAGAACTGCGCGAGGCCTATGCGATGAAGCAGGGCACCGTCGACACGGCAGAACACCGACGCGCGCTGACAGGGTTCTTCTGGTGGACCGCATGGGCCGCGACTACCGAGCGCGCCAGCGACGGGCAGACCCTGGTCCCAGCCAAGGACGGCATGGCCAACAAGAAAGTGACCTACACCAACAACTGGCCGAGCGAACCCCTGGTCGGCAACACGCCACCCCCGGCAATGTGGGTATGGTCGGCCTTCAGCGTGCTGTTCCTGATTGCCGGCATCTCCATCCTTGGCTGGCATTACGCGGTCACCCACGGGCGCGGCGAGGAGGAGCACACGATTCCGGCATCTGATCCTTTCGCGCTGCTGAAGATCACGCCTTCAATGCGCGCCACCGCCAAATACTTCTGGGTAGTCCTGGCGTTGTTTATTGCGCAGATCGTGC
>JBBSLA010000237.1:0-1789 GCA_038255665.1 Lysobacterales bacterium
AGGATGTCGTTGATCAGCGACAGCAGATGCTGGCCACTGGTGAAGATGTCGCCGACGTACTCCTGCTGGGTGTCGCTCATAGGACCCATCAGGCCGTCTCTCAGCGCCTCGGAAAACCCGTTGATTGCGTTGAGGGGCGTGCGCAGTTCATGCGACATCGTCGACAGGAATTCCGACTTCATCCGGCTGGCGTGTTCCAGCTCGATGTTCTTCTCCTGAAGGATGCGTTCGGACAGCTTGCGTTCGGTCACGTCGCGCGCGGCCGCAAACACGCCCTGCAGGTTGTTGTCACGGTCGTGGAAGGTGGCCGCGTTGTAGGACACCACACATTCCTTGCCATCGAGCGCGCGCACCGTCAGCTCGTAGTTGCTGAGCCGGTTCTCGGCGAGGACCCGCAGGATCGCCACATCGGCACGCGCCGGGTCGGTGAAGAAGTCGCGGCAGGGCGCGCCGATCAGCGCCTCGCGGGTGCGCCCGGTGAGCGCCAGCATCTGCTGGTTGACGTCGGTGATGATCCCCTGCGGATTGGTGGTCATCAGCGCGTCGATGCTGGATTCGATCAGCGAGCGGGTATAGAACTGCTGGTCGCGCAAGGCCTGTTGCACGGCATATTCCCCAGTGACATCACGGAACACCAGTACCGCACCGACGACTTGACTGTCGCGGTCGCGAATCGGTGCGCAGCTGTCGGCGATCGCACACTCACTGCCATCGCGGGCAACCAGCACGGTGTGGTTTGCCATGCCCTGTGTCGTGCCATGCGCCAGCGTGGCCATGACCGGAATCGTTGTGGGCTGACGAGTTTCCTGGCTGATGATATGAAAAACGTCCTCAACCGGGAGCCCGATCGCGTCTGTCTGCGTCCAGCCCGTGAGTTTTTGGGCTAGGGGATTCAGGAGCGTCACCCGCCCTTCGGCATCGGTTGCGATCACCGCATCGCCGATGGAATGGAGCGTGACGGCGAACTTTTCCTCACTGACCTGCAAAGTGGCGTAGGCCTGCAGCAGCTGGCTATTGGTCGTTACTTGAACCTCGAGCAATTGCTGTCGCTCGGCCTCAACCTGCTTGCGCGCAGTGTTGTCTGTCGCGATCAAAAGATAACCGATGACAGCGTCTTGATCCCCGCGCAACGCGGTAAACGATACGATCGCCGGGAAACGGCTGCCGTCCTTGCGGATGCAGGTCAGCTCGTAGATGTCCTCGATGCCGAGTGCAGCCTTGAACGCCAGCGCATCGAAGCCTGGCATAACCTGTGTTTCGTGTTCGGTGCTCAATGCCATGGCGCGCGCGATGACTTCCTGCGGATCGAAAATGTCAGCCGGTGTGATCTTGTGCAGCACATCGGCTGCCGTGTAGCCCGTCATGCGCTCCGCGCCGACGTTAATAAGCTGAATGATGCCTTTCGCGTCAGTGGCGATACTCGAAAAGTTGGTGCTGTTGAAAATCGCGTTCTGCAGGGCGCCCGCCTTGAGCAGCGCCTCTTCAGCATGTTTGCGCGCGGTGTTGTCCGTACCGATCAACAGATAACCGATGATGGCGCCTTGATCGTCGCGCAGTGCAGTGACTGATACGGCCGCCGGAAAGCGGCTATCATCCTTGCGGATGTAGGTCAGCTCATAGATGTCCTCAATGCCGCGCGAAGCCTTGAACACCAAAGCCTCAAAGCCAGGCGCAATCGGGGTTTCGAGCTCGTCGCTCAGCGCTTTCGCCCGATCGATGACTTCCTGCGGATCAGAAATGTCGGCCGGCGTGATCTTGTTCAGTACATCGGCGGCCGTGTAGCCCAGCA
>JBBSLA010000238.1:0-1683 GCA_038255665.1 Lysobacterales bacterium
ACCGAGCTGTCGTAGTCGCGCGCGAAATCGCCTACTTCAGGGCGCTCGATCTTGATCACGCGCGCACCGAGGTCGGCGAGCTGCCGTGACGCGAAGGGGGCGGCGACCGCCTGTTCGAGCGAGACCACGGTAATGCCGGAGAGGGGGTGCATCAGGAGATGTCCGTGAAAGATTCGTCGGGGCCTAGACCGGGCACGCGGCGGCGATGCCACGACGGCGCTCGAACGGGCCGGGGAAGAACTGACACGCGGTTCACTGCGGTCGACAACGGGCGAAAACGCTAAGGAATCTCTGCAAAACGTAGATTGCTCGTCAACGTAGCTGCTGTTGGTACGTTTGACCAGCGATACGCCCGAGGAGACACCCGATGAAGCAGACGACGTTCTCGATGACCGGCTACTTTGACAAGGGCAAGAAGACCAAGCGCGAGCAGTTTCTTGCAGAGATGGATCAGGTGATGCCGTGGGCGCGGCTGCGTTCGATGATCGAGCCGCACTACCCGAAGGCAAGCAAAGCCGGCGGGCGGCCGCCGATTCCACTCGAACGCATGCTGCGCATCTATTGCCTTCAGCAGTGGTACAACTTGTCGGACCCTGCTGCCGAGGAAGCGCTGTATGACTCGATCGTGATGCGCAAGTTTGCCGGTGTCACCACGGACGCCGACATTATTCCGGACGAGACTACGATTTTGCGCTTCCGGCGCCTGCTTGAGGCGAACCAGATCACCGAAGCGCTGTTCTGCGAGATCAACAGCTTGCTCTCGGAGCGCGGACTGTTTGTGGGCAAGGGCACCATCGTGGATGCGACAATCATCCATGCGCCGTCCTCGACCAAGAACGCGCAGAAGAAACGCGATCCCGCGATGCACCAGACGAAGAAGGGCAATCAGTGGTACTTCGGGATGAAGATGCACACGGGCACCGACGCGGGCTCGGGGCTGGTGCATACCATCCAGGCTACCGCCGCCCATGTTCACGATTCGAATATGCTCGGAGAATTGCTGCATGGAGCGGAAGACACACTCTACGGCGATTCGGCGTATCACTCCAAGGCGCTGCAAGCAATGGCTGTCGCCGTCGGACTGAGCTTCTGCGTGTGCGAGCGCGGCACCAAATACCGGCCGCTGAATGATCGACAGCGGGCGCGCAACCGGCGCTATTCCACAGTGCGTGCAATTGGCGAGCACCCCTATCTTGTGGTCAAGCGGTTGTGGGGCCATGCCAAAGTGCGCTACCGCGGCATCGCCAAGAACCTTGCTCAGATGCATACGCTGTTCGCTCTGGCCAATCTGTATCGCGTCCGACATCGGTTGATGACTACGTAGGAGAGGTGCGTCCATGAAACGTAGAAAGCCGCAAAATCGATCGCATTTGGTGCGAACTACCCATTGCCGCGTGCTTGTCGGAGGCCCTGACCTGCGTTCTGATAAGTTCCCAACCGTCCTCGCTTAATCACACCCAGATTTTCAGAGCATCCTTAGCTCGTGTAGGTAAAGCGACCGCTCATCGGTTCGCGGAGACGCGTATTCCGCTATCGGGTGCGGAGGCGCTTTGCGACGCCGTTCCGGTGCCGCGGATATTGGCGGTGCCGAGCAACTGGCGGATCAGCTTCTGCGCAACACCCGCCAGAGATTCGCGACTCCAGCCGCTTTTGCCGCCGACCCCGCTCCAGACCACGCTGCCG
>JBBSLA010000239.1:0-1642 GCA_038255665.1 Lysobacterales bacterium
CTGGGGGCTTTCCTGCGCCACCTCGCCTCCCCGAATCGGGAGGCCGGTCAACGGCACGCAGCTTCGCTGCGTTGTCCGCCGCTCCGCGGCGGCTGCTGTTGATGTTTCTTTTGACCCACCCGCCCGTTCCTGTCGGCAAGTACTGGACGGACCAGCCGCTTGCGGGCCACGCGAGGGATCGCGTGGCTTCGGCTGCGGCACAGGATGTGCCTTCAGCCGAACCCGGCCAGTGCTTGCGTAGTCGTGCGGCTTCACCGCACGACCGACAGGCCATCGGGCCGCATCTTTTGGCTACTTTTCTCTGCGCGAGAAAAGTGGCTCGCGCGCCGGCAGGCGCGAGAAACGCTTGACCAGAATGGCGACAGCCAATATGGACGTCTAAACCGCCACAAATAGCGAACATGAGATCTTCGCAATAATGAGAGGGCGCGCAACAGTCGGGCCCTCACCCGCGACCTTTTCCCCCGACGAGAGAAAGAACCACAGCGTGGCTCTCGTCGCGCAGCAGCAGGAATCAAGCCGGAACGCGAGCAAAGGGCCGTCGCCAACGGCGACAATAGAAGAATGATCGAGAGACGAATGTTGCAGGTGGACGTGTTCACGAACCGCCCCGGGTTCGGCAACGCGCTGGCCGTGGTGCTTGATGGCGAAGGCATCGATGACGCATCGATGCAGCGCTTCGCGGCGTGGACCAACCTGTCGGAAACCACGTTCCTGCTGCCGCCGACCTATGATCGCGCCGACTATCGTGTGCGCATTTTCACGCCACGTCAGGAACTACCGTTCGCCGGCCATCCCAGCGTTGGCAGCGCATTCGCGGCCTTGCATGCAGGCTTGGTGACGCCGAGAAACGGCACGCTGGTCCAGCAATGTGCCGCGGGCTTGTTGCCGATACGCGTTGGCGGCAGGGAAGGCAACTGGAAAGTGCATGTGCGCGCACCGCAGGCGCGGCAGCGCAAGGCCAGCGACGATGAAATGCGTTTGTTGCAACCGATTTTTCCCGCGTTTGATCGAGCTGCGATCGAGCGCGCCGTCGTTGTCGACAATGGCCCGTCATTCTGGATCGTCGCATTGCCGGATGAAGTCTCGGTGCGAACACTGGTTCCCAACCTTGTCGCGATGTCGCGACTGTGCGCGGCATCCCGTTGTGTTGGCGTGGCAGTTTATGCGGCAACGGACTCCGGCAGCGCCGAGCAACTCGTCGTGCGTGTGTTTTGTCCGAACGACGGCATCGCCGAAGACCCCGTCACCGGCAGCGCCAATGCAGCGATTGCGAGCGTGTTGCATGGGAACGGCGAACTGGCGCACATCGGCAATCCCTACCGCGCCAGCCAGGGCCGCGAAATGGGTCGCGACGGAATCGTCGAAGTGTCGGTTGAAGACAACGGCGCTGTCTGGATCGGCGGCGAATCCGTGGTCGTGATTGACGGGACGCTGAGCTGGGATTGAGCGACCTCAGTGTGTCGCGACCGAGGCGCCTGGCGATGTCGCCCTTCGCCTTGTTTGTTGACTTCCGTCAAGCTGGTGAAGCGTTTCGCCGGGTTGCCGCCTGCCGCTTTACTCGTACTGGCTGACGCCTGTCTGGTCAAGCGTTTCTCTCGCCTGCCGGCGAGCGAGCCACCTTTCTGCTCGCACAGAAACA
>JBBSLA010000240.1:0-1614 GCA_038255665.1 Lysobacterales bacterium
CGTCGGCGGCGTTGTCGACAACGGCTTGCGGCGGGTTATCGCCAAGGAACTTTTTCGCAAGTTTCAGCGCGATGTGCCTCGCCGTGCCGGGGTGATAGGCGATGCGATCGAGGAACGTCGCCTGTTCGGTCAGGAAGGGTGTGTTGGTAGCAGTGAACGCGCCAAGCACGCGCTTCTGGCCGATGTCGTGCTGTTCGGTGACCAGATAAGGCAAGCCGGTATTCGGCGTGCCGCTGGAACCACGATAGAAGGTCCAGCCAGTGAACGCGCGGGCCAGTTCGTAGACATCGGCATCGACAAAACCGATCGGCCAGCCGGCACCGGGTTGTCCCGCCGGAATCAGCGGCACCTCGGATTGCTGCAACTGCGGGCCGAGGTAGTTGAGCGCACCCAGCGTATGCAGTTCGATGATCTCGCGGGCATAGTTCTCGTTGAAGCTGGGCGCGCGATTGATGTAGTTGTCGAGGTAATAGAGCATCGCCGGCGATTCGAAGCTCTTCTGCAACATGCTGCGGAAGTTGCCGAACGCATTCTTGCGGATCACGTCACGATCCACGCTGGTCCAGGTCGGCGCCGCGTAACGGTCGAAGCCGGGGCAATTGAAATGGTTGTGCCAGAAGTCGGCGACCTGCTCGAACAGTCCCCAGCGCGAATAAAAGCCGCGCACGAACACGGCGCGTTCGATCTCGCGCGCCGGCCAGTCGCGGGTGTAGGTCTGGCCGGTGACCGCTCCATTCACTTCGTGGTCCAGCCAGAGCTGGTCGAAGGTCTTGTTCAAGGTGACGTAGTCGATGCTGGCCAGCCGGCTTGCGACATCGGGGTCGGTGACGTCGCCGTTGGCGTCGAGAGTAGGCGCCAACTGCTGGTCGACGAATGCGGTCAGGCGCGCATCGTCTGTGGCGCCAAGACTATTGAACGCGTCGACGCTGAACGCGCTGCCCCTGCGTGGGCCGAAGCCAAGCCGACCCAGTACATAGACGGCGAACGGCGGGGTCAGGACACGGTCACTGAGACCGTCGATGGTGGGTGCTGCGACCTGCATGATGGCCCCTGCGAATGATGACGCTATGGTGTCGCGGAATCATCTTCCAGATCCCGGTCATGCGCACGACTTATACACGTGAAGTGGCACAAGGTATGACGCAACGCACACTAATTCCTATCCTGCAGAGCTCGCAATTGGGGCGGCGTTCCCGGCAGGCGCAAAAGTCCGGCCCCGGACAGCAAAAACCCCGCTCGCTGGCGGGGTTCCGTATGCGGCGGCGATGGCCGCTGCGTGATGCAAATCTTGGTGCCCAGAAGAGGACTCGAACCTCCACGGTTTTACCCGCTAGTACCTGAAACTAGTGCGTCTACCAATTCCGCCACCTGGGCAGGTGCCGCCGAACGGGATGCCGTTCAAGGGGCGCGAACGATACTTGGCGCTCGTCGCAGTGTCAACGGAAACTCGGGCCGCGTCGCGGACGCAGCGAGCTTTAAAAATGGCGCGTCGATTGCATTCGACCGGTCAGTCGTTCAGCCTTCCATCCATCCTCGTATCCATCTTTCCATCCAAGGCGCTCCCTATCGTGCCCAGCAAGAACAAGAATTCCCGCTCTTCGCGCAAGGCCGAGA
>JBBSLA010000241.1:0-1545 GCA_038255665.1 Lysobacterales bacterium
TACGACAATGAGACACGTCGTTTCGTGATGGACTGGCAACAGGAAACGGATCGCAGCATCGAAGCCGTTTTGTACGCGGGATTGGTCACTGGCGTTCGCGATTACGTCAACAAGAACAACTTCCCCGGTGTGTTGCTCGGCCTGTCCGGCGGCATCGATTCCGCGTTAACGCTGGCAATCGCCGTCGATGCGCTGGGTGCAGACAAGGTCACCGCGGTGATGTTGCCGACGCGTTACACGTCGGACCTGTCCTTGCGCGAAGCCAAGGCGCAGGCCGAGCGTCTCGCTGTCGACTACCACGTGATCGCAATCGAATCCGCATTCGAAACCATGCGCGAGGCGCTGCAACCGATCTTCGCCGGTCGCGCCGAAGACACCACCGAGGAAAACATGCAGGCACGCATTCGTGGCGTGCTGCTGATGGCGCTGTCGAACAAGTTCGGCCGCATGGTGTTGACCACCGGCAACAAGAGCGAGATGGCGGTTGGCTATGCAACGTTGTACGGCGACATGTGCGGTGGCTATGCCCCGCTCAAGGATGTCTACAAAACGATGGTGTGGTCGCTTTCGCGCTGGCGCAATGCGCGCGATGGTTCGAGTGAGAGCGATTGGGTAATTCCGCCCGTGGTGATTGATCGTCCGCCATCGGCCGAACTGCGCAACGACCAGACCGACCAGGATTCGTTGCCGCCTTACGACGTGCTCGACGAGATCCTGCAACGCTTCATCGAAAAGCAGCAATCGGATGACGAAATCATCGCCGCCGGTTTCGATGAAACCACCGTGAGGAAAGTTTTGCGGCTGGTACTGCTCAACGAATACAAGCGCCGCCAGTCTGCTCCTGGCCCACGCGTGTCGAGCAAGGCATTCGGCCGCGATCGCCGCTACCCGATCAGCTCCGGCTGGCGCTAGCGCAGAGTGTCCGCGTGGGTTGCAATGACGTAGGCCAGCCCCACGTCTGCGGTTCGCAATATTCGAGGAACTGCGATGGAGTCTTTCCACGCTACAACCATCGTTTCGGTGCGTCGCAACGGCAAAGTCGTCATTGGCGGCGATGGCCAGGTAACGCTGGGCAATACGGTGATGAAGTCGAACGCGCGCAAGATCCGGCGCATTGGCAAGGGCGACATCATTGCCGGGTTTGCCGGCGCGACGGCTGATGCGTTCACGTTGTTCGAACTGTTCGAGCAGAAGCTCGAAAAATACAGCGGCAATCTCGTCCGCGCGGCCGTTGAACTGACCAAGGACTGGCGTACCGACCGCCGGCTGGGTCGGCTTGAAGCGATGCTCGCGGTTGCGGACAAGGACAACTCGCTTCTGCTGTCCGGCAATGGTGATGTGGTTGAACCCGAGAACGGCCTGATCGCGATTGGTTCGGGTGGGCCCTTTGCGCAAGCCGCCGCAATGGCGCTGCTGCAGAACACCGAGCTGGGCGCGCGCGAAGTGGTCGAAGCGGCGCTCAAGATCGCTGGCGACATCTGCATCTATACCAACCACAACACCACGATCGAGGAGCTTTGAGATGTCCGAACTCACGCCCCGCGA
>JBBSLA010000242.1:0-1527 GCA_038255665.1 Lysobacterales bacterium
ATAGTTTTCGGCCTGCCCGCCGCGCTGCCCGTTTTTGATGAGTGACGTTTCGATGACTGATCGTTCACCCGCGCTGACCGAACTCGACCAGATCACATTGCGCGTGGAGCGTCTGGCTGCGTTGTGTCGGCAATTGACCGACGAGAACCGCAGCTTGCGTCACGCGCAGGACCAGCTCGCCACCGAGCGCGCACAAATCCTCGCCCGCAACGAGCAGGCGCGCAGCCGTGTCGAGGCGATGATCCTGCGTTTGAAGACGCTGGAACAAAACCCGGGGTGATGGCGATGAGTGCGGCGAACACACGCGAACCGGTCAGCGTGCAAATCCTTGATCGCGAATTCACCATTGGCTGCACGCCCGGTGAGCGCGACGGCCTGCTTGCCGCCGCCAACTATCTCGACGGGAAGATGCGCGAAATCAAGCGCGCTGGCAGCGTCACCGGGTTTGATCGTCTTGCCGTTCTCGCGGCACTGACCATCGCCACCGAACTGCTCGGCACACGCGATCGCGATGAACACGAGGCGACTGAACTTTCGCGTGGGCTGTCCATGCTGCGAACAAAGCTTGATGCGGCTTTACCCGCTTCCCTACAATAGCCGTCGGTGTCCTCTGCGGTGCGCGACAGTGCACCTTACATATAGCCTTGCTCCTATTGAACGACACCGGGGCGATCAATCGGTAGTGGTTGTGCATGTCCGCCATGTGCGGAAAGCCTTAAAGCTCCGACCAGTCTCCCCACCTGATCCCTCTGGATCAAGGTCGTTTGATGCGCATCGTCACAGCGGAGGGCGCCTCTCATTGATGGCCGTCCCGCCTTCATCGACTTGCCGTCGATGAGCGCGGGACGCGCCGGCTTCGGCGCCCGGCGTCTTTTGTTACGGTGACGCATGGCCGACAACTCAACAGCACGACAAGCCTTGCGCAGCGAATTGCAGACGCGTCGCGCGGCGGCAACAGCTTTGCAGCGGATTGCTGCCGCTCAAGGTTTGCGTAGGTCGCTCGACCAAATCCCCGAGTTCCTCACTGACGCCAACATCGGCGGTTACTGGGCGACCTCGGGCGAACTGCCGCTGATGGCCCTGTTCGATGGGTTGCGCCAGCGCGACCAGATTTTTCATTTGCCAGTCGTTGGCCCGCTGCACAGCCTGCAGTTCGTCGCATGGAAAGTGGGCGATGAAGTGGCACCCAATCGTTACGGCATTCCCGAACCCGTGCACGAGCGCAGTCGCCGCGTCGCCGTTGACATGATCGACGTGTTGCTGATGCCGCTGCTCGGCTTTGATCGAGCTGGCAATCGGCTGGGTTTCGGCGGTGGCTACTACGACCGCGCGCTCGAATTCCTGCGAGATCGCGAACATGCCGCATCGACGCTCCTGGTCGGCATCGGCTATTCGTTCCAGGAAGTCGAGCACATTGAGGCCGCGCCTTGGGACGTGAAGCTCGACTACATCGCCACCGAGCGCGAACTGATTTCGTGCTGGCCCGACAAATTGTGACAGGCGAATCGCAATGACAAGGAAAACCCG